>JAILPZ010000048.1 GCA_024699225.1 Sphaerochaetaceae bacterium | reverse complement strand
CTGGAACTGGGAGTGCATTATCTTTGCCTTGTCATGGACAATCCTGTTTCCCGATTCATCAACGGGAATACTGTCGCCTTTGTCCTCTATGGAATCACCATGGCTGGTGTTTTTGAGGAGTGCGGACGGTATGTGATTATGAAGTGGATCCTGAGGAAGAACCGAACCTGTGAGAATGCTGTTCTATATGGTATCGGACATGGTGGGATAGAGGTTCTTATCGTACTGCTGCCGACCATGATCACCTATCTTGCGATTGCAGTCCTGTTCTCTACTGGAAGCACGGAAAATGCCCTGAATGCATTGAAGATAACAGAGGAAACCGCAGCCGCCGCACTTCCGTCCGTTCAGGCAGCAGCCTCCTTTAACTACACCATGATGTGCATGAACGTCATTGAGCGTCTGTTTGCGATGCTTCTTCATATTGGACTCACGGTCATCATATATTTTGGTGTTGTAAAGGCGAAGAGGGGACTTCTCCCAATGGCGATCATCCTGCACATGTTGACGGATATGTTTCCTGCCTTGTACCAAAGGGGCCTGATGCCATTGTGGGTGGTTGAGGTATGGATCGCTTTCTGGACAGTATTTGTCGTTTACACTGCCGTTAGACTTAACCGGTTGATTTCTATCCATTAGCAAGCAAAAAGGCTCTGACTTTTATCTACAAACACCTTGCCATATGTTATTATCGCTACTGTCGACTCGACCCACGTGGAGACGGTAGTCCTTTTACGTGACAAAAAGGTCAACGGACATATCAACATAAATCTGGATGTGGGGAAAATAGGATTTGACTGAGTGAAGAAGGGTCCTTTCAGTCGACGTGTAAAGTGATTGAGAGTTGATGCTGCTTCTGAAGCGTCTATGCACGTAACCGAACTTAACAAAAAGCAGAAATTTCTGTTGTTTGCAGTTGGTGGATATTTGAGCAACTTCAATTCACAATACTCCTATGACTATTGTGGAAGTACAGGACCTTGTGAAAAGGTACCCATCATTTGAACTTAAGAATGTGTCTTTTTCGCTGGAGAGCGGAAGAATTGCCGGCTTTATCGGAAGAAACGGAGCCGGAAAAACGACAACCATCAAATCCATGCTGAACATGATTCATACGGACGGCGGGAATGTCTCTTATTTCGGGAAATCTCTTAAAGGTAATGAAGCTGAAATCAAAAAGCGCATAGGCTATTCTACCGGGACTGTGAGCTGGTACCCGAGAAAGAGGATACGGGATATTGTTGATACAGTAAAACGGTTCTATGACAGCTGGGACGAGGCAGTTTACAGAAAATATCTTTCTTATTTCTCAATCGACGAAAATAAAACGCCCCTTGAACTGTCAGAAGGAATGAAGGTAAAGGTGAACCTTATGCTCGCTCTTTCTCACAGGGCAGAGGTGCTGATTTTAGATGAGCCGACAAGCGGTCTTGACCCGTTCTCCAGAAACGAGCTGCTGGATGTTTTTTCAGGCTTAAGAAACGAAGGTGTGTCCGTATTTTTCTCTACACACATTATTTCGGATATAGAAAAGTGTGCAGATGACATAATTTATATCTCAGGAGGAGAAATCAGAGGGGCATTGCCAAAGGCAGAGTTTGTAAAGCGTTTTTCTCAGGGCAAAGAGAGTCTTGAGGACACCATTGTCCGTCTGGAAAGGAGTGCTTTGAATGCGTAACGTATTAAGAAAAGAAATGTTTCTGAGCGCTTCTGTGCTCACTTACCTGTTTGTTCTGTTTGCTTTCATGTTTCTGCTTCCGGGTTACCCGATTCTTTGCGGGGCGTTCTTTGTTTCTCTGGGCCTGTTTCAGGGCTTTCAGAGTGCCAGGGAGGCAAATGATATTGTGTTTTCAGCCCTGCTTCCCATAGCAAAGAAGGATGTGGTTAAAGGCAAATACCTTTTTGTCTGCATGATTGAAGGTCTTGCGGTGCTTCTTATGGCACTTTCAGTTGTTTTGCGCATGACAGTTTTTTCGAATCTGGCCGTGTACCGTAACAATGCCCTGATGAATGCCAATTTGTTTGCCCTTGGGATGGCCTGTGTGATTTTCGGGCTGTTTAACTGGGTTTTCCTGGGCGGGTTCTTCAAGACTGCCTATAAATTTGCCAGGCCTTTTGTTTTGTTCGTAATTGCTGCTTTTCTGGTCATTTTTGTTTCTGAAGCTCTGCACCATGTGCCGGGACTTAAGGTTCTCAATGCGTTCGGGACAGAGAGTCTTATGATTCAAATTCTTCTTTTGTCTTCAGGAATAATTATCTTTTTTCTTATGACTGTACTATCCTACAAGGGAGCGTGTAAAAGTTTTGAAAGGATAGACCTGTAAGGGGGGGACTGGAAGATGCTGAAAGATAATCTTGTCATGCTGCGTAACATTCACGGTTATTCTCAGGAAGCTGTTTCTGAGAAGATTGGAATTTCACGTCAGGCATACGCAAAATGGGAGTCAGGGGACACCATCCCCGATATTGAGAAGTGCAGTCTTCTTGCTGAGCTTTACGGAACAACAATAGACAGTCTGGTCAATACTGAACCGGTAGAAGGGGTTGGAATGGTTCCACCTGCTCCAAGAGGAAAGAATATCTGGGGCTCGGTTGCAATAGGAGAAAGAGGACAGATTGTTATACCTAAAGGAGCCAGGGACCTGTTTGGACTTACAGGCGGGCAGCGTCTTATTGTTCTCAGTGACGAGCAGGGGATTGCCCTTATTCCGCACGAATCTTTTATGGCAAAAATGAAGAAGGCCATGGAAGAAGGTGAAAGGAAGATTGATGAATAGCCCCTAAGGTTGTAAAGTTCTCAAATATGCAGATTAAAGAGATAGAAGTCAAAGACGTCATGACCAGGTCAAATCTCCCGGTTTCTGACTTTTCCGTAAATCCGTATGTTGGCTGTTCACACGCCTGCAAGTATTGCTATGCCTCTTTTATGAAAAGATTTACAAATCATCCGGAACCATGGGGTGAATTCATAGATGTCAAATACTGGCCTGAAATAAAGAATCCTCAAAAATATGCAGGAAAAGAGGCTTTTTTCGGTTCCGTTACAGACTGCTATCAGCCCTGTGAGGCAAAGTATGGTAGAACCCGAGCCTTGCTGGAACAGCTTAAGGGCAGTGGAATCAGTATAAGTATTGCTACAAAATCCGATCTTGTCTTAAGGGATCTTGATCTTATTAAGACATTTCCGAATGCCCGTGTGTCCTTTTCCATAAATACTCTTGATGAGGATTTCAGGAAGGAGATGGACAGGGGAGTGAGCATAGAGAGAAGGCTTGAAGCCATGAGGCAGTTTTATGAGGCAGGGGTGAATACTACTTGCTTTATTTCACCTATCTTCCCCGGCATTACAGATGTAAAGGCAATTATTGAAAGAGCAAAGAATCAGTGCAACCTGGTATGGCTGGAGAATCTCAATCTCAGGGGAGATTACAGGGTAAGAATTCTGGACTGGATTCATGAAAAGCATCCTGAATTGGATGGGCTTTACCATGAAATATATTCCAGAAAGTCCCGCTCCTACTGGAACAGCCTGGATGAGGAAATCAGGGAATACACCAGGCAGGAGGGGATGCCGTATCTGCGTGACGATGACGGACACCGTTCCGCCTTTGGAGAGCCTCCTGTGGTTGTAAATTACTTCTATCACGAAGAAGTAAAGAAATCTGCGAAAAAGAGCAAGTAAATGCCTGGGGCATTTAATAAGAAAGCGTTGCGAGGAGCTTGGGCTAATTGAAAAGAGGAACCCTGATTGGTCTTCATTCCTGTGCCATTGTTGGGCTGGCTGTTCAAATGCTGTCTTAAATGAAAAAGCATTTTTTTATTGTTTTTACTCAAATGGTGGCTTTCATATTTGTGAGTTTTTTCTGCCTCTTGATTTTCAGGCTCTTTTGGTTAGAATACAGTTAGGCATGGCTAACCATGTCTTTCTTGAAAGAGGTTTCTTATGGGTTTATTTACTAAATTTGTTTCACAGACAAGAAAGCCTGAAGGTTTTCTTGGAAAGCTTATGGTTGGAGGAATGAACAGCGGGCATGCAAAGCTCGCTGACTGGGGTATGTCTCATCTTGAATTGAAAAAGGTAGAGAATATTGCCGAGCTGGGCTGCGGTGGTGGCAGAAATGCATCAGAACTTCTAAAAATGTATGCTGCGGCAAAACTGGTTGCTCTTGATTATTCTTCTCTGTCTGTTGAAAAGACAAAGGAAACCAATAAAGACTTTATCAAAGAGGGCAGGTGCAAGGTTGTTCAGGGAAATGTTATGAAACTCCCGTTCGAAGATTCCTCATTTGACCTGGCTACTGCCTTTGAAACAGTTTATTTCTGGCCTGATCTGAAACAGTCTTTTTCTCAGGTTTGCAGGGTTTTAAAAGCCGGTGGTGTCTTTATGATCTGCAATGAATCTGACGGAGAGGATAAAACCTCCCTGAAGTATGAGAAGATAATTGAGGGTATGAAATGCTATACCCCTGAATATCTTGCAGCTGTTCTTAAGGAAGCTGGCTTTTCAGAGGTCAAGACAGACCATCATCCGTCAAAGCCCTGGATTACGGTCTTAGCTAAGAAATAATTCTCCGCTGTCCATATCCATTACGGTTATGTGTCCGGAGGGGACAAAAGAGCCTGTGTCTATGCACTTAATGTGAAACTCTTTGTTGTAGAAAACACTCGTCAGCGGGGTGTGACCGCAGATTATGGTTTTATCTGTTTTAAATGGCTGTCTGTTTTCTGCCATTATGTAGGTTCTGTCCCAGACTATGTCATGGACTAACGGATTGTAAGTGTTTCCGATTCTGCTGTCAAAAGCGTTCTTTAATGTTACGTCTTCAAACAGGCTTTCAAGCTGCGTCTCATCTGTAACTGACTGTGGAATTCCTGCATGAAGAATAATCTTGTCTTCTGTAAATCTTACAAAGGGCATGGAGCCAAGCCATTTACAGATTTTCCATCTCATTCCGTATCCAAGAGAGTTAAGAACCTCATAAGTTTTCATTCCTCCGTTTCTTGGATCGAGCCAGATTTCAGGAGCACCCTTTCCCCGGAGAAATCCATACAGCCATAAATCATGGTTTCCCGCAACGGGAAGGAAGTGGGGAAGACCCATAAGATAGGAAAGAACTTGAAGAGGCTTATCTCCACGGTCACAAAAATCTCCTACAGAGTACAGAGTATCTTCTTCTGCCTTGAAGGAGGCTTTATCCAGAACACTGAGCATTCTGTCATACATTCCGTGGATGTCGCCGATAATCAGATTTCTGCCCATTGTTATTTTCTTACGCCAAAAACGCTGTGGATATTCTCGTACGGTCCGAAAGCAATTACCCTGTCACCTTTTTTAATCACGGTATCCTTTGTAAGGTTTAGAGGTTTATTCTTTCTTGAAACCATCATTATATTGATTGAGAAATAGTCCTTTATTCTGCTTTCCAGAAGACTCTTGTCTTCCAGTATGGCCGGCACCTTTTTAAGGTTTATATCTACAAGAGCCTGGTATCCGAAGTTAGACATAATAGTAATTTCATTAACATCTTCTTCTTTCTTCTCAACCTTAATTTCATGCTCCTTAAGCAGGAAGGCTTCTTTAATTGATGCAAGAGGGCCAAATGCAATCAGAATATCCTTGCTTGAAAAAATAGTATCCGGCTGCACATAGTGGTTCTGGCCGTTTCTCGTGTACATGAGTATGTTCACGCTGTATTTCTTTCTTATATCTGAGTCTGCCAGGCATTTTCCTTCAAGAAACTCCGGTACCTTGTAAAGAAAGATGTTTACAACAGCTTCTTTTCCGTATGTGTCCAGAACAGATATGAAGTTTTCCTTAGACGCTTTTTCAAAGGCTCTGAATGTTATATCTTCTATTCCCTTGTTAAGAGCATTCTGGACAAACGGTATGCGCAGGAAGCCAAAGAACAGAGCCAGGCCTCCGAAGCCTACGAACATAATGGCAAGTTCTGTATCAAATTTTGAAAAATCAATGCTCAGGAAGAGGTTGATAAACAGAGAAACTATAACTACTGAGAAGAAGTAACCTGTAAGCATGGCTGCCGTTGCTATATGCCTTCTTGTTTTCTGGCTGACAATTATCTCTGATTCTCCTGTTGTGAATCCTGCAGTTGTCAGAAGGGAAACAGTCTGAAAACCTGCCTTCTCCCTGGGAATTCCAGTTATGCGAAAGAGGATGGAAAAGATCCTGATCAATGCGTAATAAATAATTATGACGGTAATAATAACCGTGATAGAAGAAACAAAACTCATGCTTTACTCCGATTTTATTTTCTGAAAATCATCTTATGCCGTCAATACCGACTCCATGATGGTGCGTTTTTTTGGAAATTTTTTAAAATCACACCTTTTGGGGTGCGAAATCTAGAAAAAAACAAAAAAAAGCACCACTCTCAGCAATTCAAATAACAAGGCTTAACGATTTTGAAGCGTCTATATAGGGTATGAAAGGTAAATTATTTATTATTGATGAGCTGATTGTTGCAAACATGCAAATCAGAAAGCAGGTAAAGGACTATTCTAAAATAGAACCTGGTAAAACTCTTAATGTAAGCCGAAAGAAAAAGCGCTGGCAGTATTATGTTGTGGAAGACGGTAAGAGAAAGTGCATGAGTAAGAGCCAAACTTCACTTATTAAGAATCTTGAGGCCAAATTCTATTTCAAGAGACTTACGAAAGCTACAGAATTAAATATAAAGGCTTTGTCTAGAGTCTCTAAAATTCTTAAAACCTGCCGGAATCCTTTTGAGGTTTTCAAATCCATTCCGGAGCAGAAGAGGCACCTGATAAAACCGTATCAGTACCAGAGCAGTAAAATAAAGGAGTTGAGGGAAGAATACGGGCCCGGAAGTTTTTTTGATAATCATGCTCTGAGCAGTGATTATTACGGTACCAGAAACCGAAGCACTAAGAGCGGATATCTGGTAAGGTCAAAATCTGAAGAGGATATAGCAGACGCAGCCTGGGAAAGGGGACTCTTCTTTATCTATGAGAAAGACCTGGTGCTGCAAACTCCGGGCGGACCTGTGGCAGTGCATCCGGATTTTGCCTTCTATAATGCGTTTACAGATCGTTTTATATATCTTGAACACCTTGGAAAGGTGGACGACCCGGAGTATGCATCAAAGAGCTTGCCACGTTTGTTAGACTATATAGCTAACGGGTTTGTTATAGGCCAAAATCTTTTTTTAACATCAGAAGGAGCAGGCCGCAACTTTACTAAGAGAGAAATAAAGAAAGTTCTTGATAAGATTGAGGAGCAATTGTTTCTGTAAACAGGTCTCAGCAAATTTCCACAGGATCGCCTGCAGACATGGCCAGAAGGCATATTTTGGCTGCATCTTCAGTGTAGGCTGCTCTGATATAGGCTTTTTTCAAATTTTCTCCGACAGCAACAGCCCCATGGTTAGCCATAAGACATGCACCCTTATCTCCGATAGCTTTAGCTGTATTCTGTGCAACTTCAAGAGAACCGTTCGGAGCATATTCAGCCACTGGAACCTCGCCATTCAGCCAGACTTTCATCTCAATAAGAATCAGAGGTATAGGTTTTCTTACAGCTGCAAAGGCAGTGGCGTACGGAGAATGTGTGTGAACAACAGAATTTACTTCTTTCTTTGTTCTGTAAAGTTCTGCGTGGAGCCTCCATTCTGAAGAAGGCTTAGCTCCTTCAGCGGCCTCCAGTATTTCCCCGTCAAGCGTCATGACCACTATTCTGTCTTCAGTCATGCTCATGTAGCTTTCGGAGCTCGGAGTTATGGCAAATGCATCCTCTCTGTCAGGAAGGCGCACACTGATATTGCCGCTTGTAGCTGAGACAAGATGCTCTGTATACATGAGGCGAGCATATTCTGTTATTTCTTTCCTGATACTTTGATAGCTCATGTTTAAATGGTCTTGCAAAGGAAGATAAATTGCAAATGGTTTTTCAAACTATAGTATAATCCATACAGGAGAGCTTATGGAAAGACAGGATAGAGGACTTGCATTTATTCAGAGATATGAAAACATAGCCTGGTATGAAGACGGAGAGGTTAGGATTCTCGACAGAAGAGTCTATCCTTCCAAAACAGAGTTTTTCATATGCAAAAGCCATACAGATGTCATGCAGGCCATACGTGATATGGTAACTCAGAGTGCAGGGCCTTACGTGGCAGCTCCAATGGGAATGGCTCTGGCAGCCTGGGAGTGCAGAAATCAAAAAGTTTCCGGGCAGATGCAGTATCTGGAGAGGGCAGCACTGTGCATACAGAATGCACGTCCTACAACAAAAGAACGGCTTAAGCTCTCTGTGCTGGCTACTTTACCCGTTGCAGAAAAAGCTCTGAAAGAGGGAAGAAGAGCAGACCTTGCAATCAGAGACAGCGTTGTAGATTCGTGTAACGAGCGCTATCAGAGAATAGGCAAAATGGGAGATATTCTGAGTGACCTGTTTCCGGATAACGGCACAGTCATGACTCAGTGTTATGCAGACACCATCCTCGGCACCATGCTCCGTTCCTGCAGGGAAAAAGGCAAGAAAATCCATCTGTTCTGTCCGGAAACCCGTCCGTACCTTCAGGGTGCACGTCTTACGGCCACAGTCTGTGCTGAGATGGGTTTTGAAACAACTGTTATTACTGACAACATGCCTTCCTACGTTATGGCAAATGAGGGCGTGGACATATTTACCTGCGCAGCTGATGCCATAACCTGTGACGGCTATGTTTTTAACAAGGTTGGAACAAGTCAGATAGCAATCTGTGCAAAGCACTACGGGATTCCAGTCTATGTTTCAGGAGCTCCGGATAAGGCTCACCCCACGTGGGATACTGTTAAAATAGAGATGAGAAACCCTGAAGAAACACTTGAGGCCATGGGTGTCAGAACTGCAGCTGAGGGTCTTGGAATTAAGGGCTACTATCCGGCTTTTGATATGACAAGTCCGGACCTTATTACCGGAATTGTTACAGAGAAGGGAGTATTAAAACCTGGGGAATTAAGCAGATATTTTGACAACGACTTTAAGGATTCTTCTCTCGTAATTTGTTGAGCATTTTTTAACTAAAAGTCAATATCTCTAAACAAAGCTCAATAATGTAATAATTTTGTGATATTTCCTCTATGAGAATAATTTTAGGAATGGAGGCATCTAATGGAAAAAACTGCTTTACCTTTATTAGTTTTGATATTAGTTTCTCTTCTTCTTGTTTCATGTGGAGGAACTAAGTCCGAAGAATCAGAAGATACTCTGAATCTTACATGGTGGATATCAAGAGGAGAGGATTCTACCTACTACATGTCATATGAAGAGAACCCGGCAATCAAGTATATTGAGACACTCGAGTTCAACGGTCAGAAGATTTTGGCTGCAGGTTAAACAATCTGCAGCCTTTTTTTCAGCAACCCTTGCGGTTTGAGAGACTGCAGGAGGGACCTGCTTCTCCATCCTCGGACAGAACTTCATGCCCCAGGCTTCTGATCAGACTTTCCCAGTCTGTAAATACTTTTCCTTCTTCGTCTATGCAGGCGGGAATTCCTATATCGTTTATCTTTTTAAGGCGGTCAAATACTCTTTCACTGTCACGGTATATGAGAAATGTTTTGAGGTTTCTCAAACTCTCATTAATATCAAAATACTCATATTCAATTCCATAAGTTTTAAAATTTAATTCGCAGTTTCTGCAATCCGGACACATTTTGCTTCCAAAAACCTTAATCATGGGAATCCTCCGTTTCATTTAAAATAACACAAAGATAAGAACTGATGTACAATTAGTTGAGGTGTTTTATGTTCCGTTTCCTGAAAAAACAGAAAAAACCTGTTCTCTCATATGACCCTGAGAAGTGTAAGCCTGCTATCAGAAGCAGTATCTGCACAGGCGAGAAGGTTGCAGGATTTAAGGATAAAACAACCGGAGCCTTCACCGAGATTATGCTATTGCAGACCGATAAGGACCTGGAGGAATTTAAGGCCAGGTATGGGATAGAAGGCGAGGTGGAGATTTTCTACTGAATGTAGCTCTCCTTATTGATTTGATAGTTTGATTTTTTTGTAAGAGTTGTTTTTGTTGTCAGGATGAGTTTCAAGACCAATTATTTTCTATGTAAGATTCCCAGACCTTCATTCCGTAACGTTCTGTCAATGCCTTTGGATTGCAAGATAGCAGGTGAAAACACTTTCCAAGTTTTTTATATAAATCCAAATCATCTTTAGTTGTTGTTTTGTTATGAACGCGGCTAGATAGGTCCTTCCAAAATTGCTCCATTTCAGGAACACCTATGTGAATTGAAAACACTAGTTGTCCTCAAACTCTGACAGGTCAATTTTTTTTGAGACTCTGCCTGCTTTCACGTTTTTTATGGATGAATCCATTGTCATTAGAGTCTGTTCAGAAACAGAAAAAGGAGAGGTAAGGACTCTTGGCTCCATGAGGATACGTCCATCATCAAATTCCTGTACGTAATAATAATCATATCGTGCATTTTTCAATGTTATTCTTTTTCTTGAATCTATTTTTGCATCGTATTCATTTACAGATTTTTTCTTCATATGCATCCTCATGTTTACCCATTATGGGTATACCCATATTATGTATGATTGCCAATCTGCAGTCAACACAGAGTTGAAAACAAATCTGTTGTGGGGCAAAATTAAGGTATGAAGATTGTAGTACTTGACGGTTATACGGAGAATCCGGGAGATCTCTCATGGGAGGGCATACAGGCTCTTGGAGAGGTCGAGATATACGACAGAACAAGCTATAAAGAGGATGAGATTATAGCTTCCCGTCTTCAGGGTGCAGATATTGCTGTGACCAACAAGACGCCCATTTCAAAGGCTACCATTGATGCTTGTCCTTCTTTGAAGGCCATTGCAGTACTGGCTACAGGCTATAATGTGGTCGATTATAAGTATGCGGCTCTCAAGGGTATTCCGGTTATGAATGTTCCGACATACGGGACAGCGTCTGTCAGTCAGTTTTCTATTGCTCTGCTGCTGGAAATCTGTCACCACATTGGTGAGCACAACAGAAGTGTGCACGAGGGAAAGTGGGAGAATAACGAGCACTGGTGCTACTGGGATTACCCGCTCATTGAGCTAGAAAATAAGACAATCGGCATAATTGGTTTTGGCAGGATAGGGCAGGCTGAGGGAAGAATTGCAAAGGCCATGGGCATGAAGGTCTTAGCCTGTGACCCGCACCCGCGTCCTGAGGGTCAGGAGATTGCCACCTACGTTGATCTTGAGACTCTTTTTGCTTCCTCAGATGTGATTTCACTGCACTGCAACCTCACGGATGAGAACTTTGGATTTATCAACAAGGCAAATATTGCAAAGATGAAGGACGGCGTGATTTTAATTAACAATGCACGCGGTCAGCTATTAAATGAACAGGATGTGGCGGAAGCTTTAAACAGCGGTAAGATTGCCGCTGCAGGTCTTGATGTAGTTTCAACTGAGCCTGTTAAATCCGATAATCCGCTTCTTAAGGCTAATAATTGCATAATTACGCCTCATATCTCCTGGGCTCCCAAAGAGAGCAGACAGAGGATTATGGATATAACGGCTGAGAATATTAAGAACTTTATTGACGGCAAGCCTTCCAACATTGTGAATCTCTGAGCAAAAAACTTTGCTTTTTTCGTTAATAGGTATTCTCTTATCTATACTTTTTTATTTATTGATGGTATTTTATGTTAGTGCCTGAAATAAGGGCTCTAAATAAGAAAATAATCAGGAGAAAAAAATGGGTAGACTTGACGGAAAAGTTGCAATTATTACTGGTTCAACATCAGGAATGGGTCGTGACACAGCTTATCTTTTCGCAAAGGAAGGAGCTAAGGTTGTTGTTACAGGAAGAAATGAAGAAAGAGCTAAGGCTGTAGTAGACAAGATTAAGGCTGAAGGCGGAAAGGCTATTTATGTAATAGCAGATACTTCAAACCGTGATGCTGCAAAGAAGATCTATGATGAGACCATGAAGGCTTACGGCACAGTTGACATTCTTATCAACAACGCAGGAAAGCTCAGCCTTACTCCGGTTCAGCAGATGACAATGGAAGAGTGGGATGCAGTTTTTAACGTAAACGTTACAAGCGCACTTCTTCTTACACAGCTCTGCGAGCCTGAGCTTAAAAAGAATCTCGGACACGTTGTAAACATCTCTTCTGTTGCAGGAACAGCAGCAAAGTGGGGTCCGATTGCATACTGCACAAGTAAGTTTGCTATGGTTGGTATGACAAGAGCTATGGCACGTGAGATGGGTCCTGAAGTTCACGTAAACGGAATCTGCCCGGGTGCTATCATGACAGCTATGCTTGAAGGCTCCGGCGCTGATGCAACAATTGAATTTATGAAGGCTACAGCTCCTCTTAAGAGAGTTGGTGAGGGCAGTGAGATTGCTACAGCATGTCTGTTCTTCGCAACTTCAGATTCAAGCTTTGTTACAGGTCAGCTTCTTCGCGTTGATGGCGGAGTTGACGCCTAAGTCTAATCTTAAGACAAAAATAACAGGACACTGGGTTTCCCGGTGTCTTTTTTTTGACATTTGTCTAAAATCTGTCATGTTTCTTCTTTATGTATATTGATGATTTTTCTCCTATTCAGAATACTGTCTGAGTAACAGGAGATTTTTCTGATGAACAAAAAAATAAAAAATGCTGCATGGTATCCCATGGCAGTGGCTATCTGTATAGGCGTAGTTTTGTTTGTCTTTCTGGCACGTTTTGGTGTAATCAGGACTGCCCTTGGAACTTTCTTGGGCTATTTCATGCCTGTAATTATTGGTGGCATTATAGCCTATATTGTTAATCCTCTTTCCCGTCTGCTTGAAAAGCTTTTTAAGTTTATCAAGAAGGAAAAGACAAGAAGGACAGTTGCAAATGTCATTTCATTTCTGATTGTAGTTCTTTTCCTTGTTTTTGCTGCCGTTATCCTTATCCCGCAGCTTGTTCTCAGTGTTCAGACCTTTATGAAGAACTGGGATGGCTATGTTGAGGCTCTGGATGCAACAGTAAAGAGCTGGGGTATAACTGAGGATCAGCTTAATGTTAAAAAAATCCTTTCTCCTTCTGAGGACAGCGCAACTTATGTTAATCTTATTGAAGAGAATCTTGACAGTATAATCAGTGTCTCAACTGTGGCTGGAAAAGGTATTCTCAATTTTGTTCTGGGCCTGATTCTTTCAATTTATCTTCTTTCCGATAAGAAGAACCTGAAAAAGGGTTTCAAGCGCCTTCTTAAGGCAGTTTTCGGCGAGCAGAAATATGAAGGAGTTAAGGAGTTCCTGCTTAAGTGTGATACTGTATGCAACCGCTATGTTGTATTTAATCTGATTGACAGTCTGATTGTGGGCTTTGCAAATGCACTCTTTATGGGAATTTTCGGAATGCAGTATATAGGCCTTGTTTCCTTTTTTGCTGCCATTACAAATCTCATCCCTACCTTTGGTCCGGTTATAGGTCTGGTAATAGGTGGATTTGTCCTCTTGATGGCAAATCCTGTCCATGCCCTGATTTTCTTAATCTTTACACTAGTCCTTCAGGCTATTGACGGTTATATTATAAAGCCGCGTCTTTTCGGAAACTCTCTGGGAGTTTCAGGACTGTGGATTATGATAGGTGTTATAGTCGGAGGCAACATGTTCGGCGTTATAGGAATTCTTGTTTCCATCCCGTGTGTTGCAATAATTGACTTTGTTTACAAGACCTACATTCTTCCTGCCCTGGAAAAGAAAAAGCAGAATAATTGATGTTAAAAGCGGCCGGAATTTTCCGACCGCTTCATTTTTATTCAAGTTCAAAAGCTCCCGTGTAGAGCTGCCAGTAAGTTCCCTTCATTTCAAGAAGCTGTTCGTGCGTGCCTCTTTCAATAATCTTTCCATGATCCAGAACCATTATGGCGTTACTGTTTCTTATGGTTGAGAGACGGTGTGCTATCACAAAGACTGTTCTTCCCTTCATGAGGTTATCCATACCTTTCTGAACCAGAGCTTCTGTTCTGGTATCAATAGAAGATGTTGCCTCATCCATAATCAGAACAGGAGGATTTGCAACAGCTGCACGTGCAATTGAGATAAGCTGTCTCTGTCCCTGTGAGAGGCTGGATCCGTTTCCTGTAAGCATGGTGTTGTACCCGTCGGGAAGACGGGTTATGAAGCTGTCCGCATTTGCAAGCTTTGCAGCCTCTATACATTCTTCATCAGTAGCATCCAGTCTTCCGTAGCGGATATTCTCAAGAACAGTGCCTGTAAAGAGATTTACTTCCTGCAGTACTATACCAAGAGATCTCCTTAAATCAGGCTTCCTGATCTTGTTGATATTAATACCGTCGTAGCGAATCTTGCCGTCTGCAATATCATAGAAGCGGTTAATCAGGTTTGTAACTGTTGTCTTTCCTGCCCCTGTAGCGCCTACAAAGGCAATCTTCTGACCCGGCTTTGCGTACAATGACATGTCAAACAGAACCTGCTTGTCTTCCGTGTATCCAAAGTCCACGTGTTCCATCACTATATCGCCCTTAAGCTCTGTGTAAGTTACACTTCCATCTGCAGTATGCGGATGGCGGAAGGCCCAAAGTCCTGTCTGCTTCTCTGATTCCTGAATGTTTCCGTTCTCATCCTTTACTGCATTTACCAGTGTTACATAGCCTTCATCCTTCTCGCTTTCCTGGTCAATGAGTTCAAAGATTCTTGAAGCTCCTGCAAGACCCATTGTAAATGTATTGATCTGCATGGAAAGGTTTCCGATTGTCTGTGTCATGGTTTTTGCCATGGAGAGGAAGGAAACAATAATACCTATTGAGATGGTTGAAATGCCTGAAAGGCTTATGTTTGTAACACCTGCATGAACCATGAGGGTCCCGAAGAGGGCAAGAAGGACATACATAATGTTACCCATGTTGTTGTTAATGGGACCGAGTATGTTGCCAAAGCGGTTTGCTGTTGTACTGTCACTTCTCAGGTTCTCGTTAAGAACGTCAAAGTCCTGCTTGGTCTGGTCCTGATGGCAGAAGACCTTAACAACTCTCTGGCCTTCCATCATCTCTTCAACAAAACCTTCTTCTGCAGCAAGAGATTTCTGCTGTCCCATCATGTACTTGCCGGACTTCTTTGCAATTCCTGATGAGAGTTTAACAATCAGTGCTACACCTGCTATTACTGCCAGTGTAAGCCAGAGGCTGTAGACGAGCATCATGGTAAGTGCTGATATAACTGAAAGTGTACTTTCAATGAGGGAGGGGATTCCACGTCCTATGAGCTCACGGATAGAGTCTGTGTCATTAGTATAGGTGGACATGATCTCACCGTGGGCATTTGTATCAAAGTACTTAATCGGAAGTGTTTCCATCTTGCGGAACATGGCATTTCTCAGGTTCATCAGTGTTCCCTGGGTAATATCTGCCATAATCATTCCTCTGAGGAGGTTTGCAAGAATGGCTGCTATATAGAAAACTGCCATGGTAGCAATAATTCCCAGAAGGTCTCCCCAAACGGCACTTAGGCCTGAGTTCATACCGGGAACTATTACATTGTCTATCAGACGTCTGATGGAAACTGTTGAGACAAGAGAGGCTGCGGAGGCAAGAAGGATACAGAAAAGAATTACCAGCATGTGTTTGCCGTAGTCTTTTCTGACATAGCTCCAGACCCTCTTGAAGGTTCCTTTTTTAATCTGCGGTTTCATTCCGCCTTTTCTGTCAAATTTCATTCTTCTGCCGGGGCCTGCCATTACTCACCCTCCTTTGAGTTTGTCTGTGAGTCCCAGACCTCATAGTAGATTCCCTTCTTTTTAAGAAGTTCTTCGTGTGTGCCCATTTCTACAATACTTCCGTTGTCCATGACAATAATGGTATCTGCATCCTGAACAGAGGAAACACGCTGGGCAATAATGAGTTTTGTTGTGCCTTCAAGATATGTAGAGAGGGCCTTTCTGATAAGGGCATCTGTTCTTGTATCTACAGCACTTGTTGAGTCGTCCAGTATAAGAACCTTGGGTTTTGCTATCAGGGCTCTTGCTATACAGAGTCTCTGTTTCTGGCCTCCGGAAACGTTTGTGCCTCCGCGCTCAATCATGCTTTCATAGCCTTCAGGGCGCTGCATGATAAACTCATGTGCCTGGGCTGCACGGCAGGCTTCTTCTATCTCCTGGTCTGTGGCATCTGCCTTTCCCCATCTGATGTTTTCTCTGATGGTTCCGGAGAAGAGGATGTTCTTCTGAAGAACTATGGCAATCTGTTTTCTCAGTGCATCCAGATCGTATTCCCTGACATCTGTACCTCCGACCTTAACTGTTCCTTCAGTTGCGTCGTACAATCTCGGGATAAGCTGGATAAGGGTGGTTTTTGAGGATCCTGTTGATCCTATAATTCCGATTGTCTTACCGCTTTCTATGTGAAGATCAATATTCTTTAATGCATCTGAACCGCTCTGGCCTTTGTAACGGAAAGAGACATTGTCAAAGTCTATGCTGCCGTCATTTACCTCTGTTTTTCCGTTTTCCGGGCTGAGAAGGGTGCTTTCGGTATTAAGAACTTCAGTGATTCTTCTTGCGCTTTCAACGGATATGGCACACATGACTATAATCATGGAGAGCATCATCATGGACATGAGAATCTGCATGCTGTATGTCATAAATGATGAGAGCTGTCCCGGAGTCATTTCGCTTCCGCCGGAGCTTATGATAATTCTCGCTCCAATAAAGCTTATTGCAAGCATGGCACCGTAGCCGCAGAACATCATAACAGGTCCGTTGAGTGCAAGTATGCGCTCAGCAAAGCGGAAGTCTTTTCTTACTTCTCCACTTGTCTTTTCAAATTTATCTGTCTCGTATTCTTCCCTTACAAATGATTTTACAACCCTGATTCCGTTCACGTTCTCCTGAACGGAGTTGTTCATGGCATCATAACGTTTGAAGATGCGCTTGAAGACGGGGAAGACATTGTGCCCGATAAGGTAAAGACCCAGGCCCAGGATGGGGACTACTGCCAGGAAGATGATTGCTACTCCCGAGTTGATTCTGAAGCTCATTATTACTGAGAAGATCAGCATGAGGGGGCTTCTGACTGCTGTTCTGATTATCATCATAAAGGCCATCTGCACGTTTGTGACGTCTGTGGTCATTCTGGTGATTAAGGAAGAAGTTGAGAAGCGGTCAACATCCTGGAATGAAAAATCCTGTACATGATGGAATATGTCATGTCTGAGATTTGAGGCAAAACCTGCACTTGCAGTTGCTGCATGGCGTCCGGACATGACCCCGCAAAACAGAGAGAAGAGGGCCATTACAAGAAGAATTGCACCATAATGGAGCAGTTCCGACATGCTTTCTGTATACATGTGGTCTATGAGAACTGCCATAACCATGGGAAGTGTACACTCCATGGCAACTTCACCGACCATAAAAAGAGGCGTGAGGATGGCATTCTTCTTATACTGCCTCACGCTTTTTAGTAAAGTTTTAATCATGAATGAAATGTAATGTATTCCAGGCAAATCGTCTACCGACAGATGTCTGTAAAATGTATGTATAAAACATGTAATTATTTTCTTATAATTTTGTTTAACTATGTGTAAGGGGGATTAAACCATGTCTAAAAAAGCAAAAATGTTCATAACTGTCGCCCTGGCAGTTGTTATTCTTCTCAGTTCCTGTGCATCTCTTAATAAGCTGAATGCTCTTCTTTACAATGCATATGTTAACAGTGTTGTTATGAAGACAGCGGCAGGCGATCCGATTATGGTCAAGGGAATCTATACAGCTGCAGGAGATCCTATTATGAGAACAACTCTTGTAACAGCTGCAGGAGATCCTATTATGATAGATGCCAATGGTATTCACTACATAATCAGCGCAGCGGGTGATCCTATTATGGTAACTGCAGCAGGCGACCCGATCATGACAGATGCTTACGGCAACTATTATATCCTCAGTGCGGCAGGTGATCCTATTATGGTAACTGCAGCAGGTGATCCTATAATGTAATAAATTTCTCTATTATTTCTGCCACGCCGGCATGGTTGTTGATGGTGTAATTACAGGAACGTATGACCGTCAGATTGCAAAGAAAGGGCGTTTTTCAGGCGCCGCTAAATATACATATTATCCAATTGTAAAATATGAATTGGAAGGTCTGGAATCAATTAGAAGATGCAACGTCAACTCAAGCAGAAAGGAGTCCTTCAAGGAAGGGGAAATACTGAAGTTATACTGGTCTCCGTCTGAAAACGGAATTAGAGAACGTTGTGCCAACAAGATTCTTTTAGTAGCCGGAATACTGCTTACTGTGGCAGGTATACTTGCAGGGGCCAGTATAGTTGTTGCCCTTGCATGAGGCAGACTCCCTGAACTGATTTTACCTGTAAATGCATTTTTCGGCTGGGGCTGATTCTTAACTGAACAGCCCCGTTTTCTTATACTGCTTAGGATGAACAGAAAAACAGTCAGTAAAGCATTTTATAAGTCTCTTCCCGTACTTGCAGGCTATGTTGTACTTGGCATTGGTTTTGGAATTCTCATGAACAAGGCCGGTTACGGGGTTCTTCTGACTGCAGCTATGAGTGTTTTTATCTTTGCCGGCTCTCTTCAGTATGTGGGAGTATCCCTTCTCTCAGGCGGAGCCTCAATTATAAGCGTGGCCCTCACTTCCTTTATGGTAAATGCAAGACACCTGTTTTACAGCATCTCCATGATAGGCCGCTACAAAGACAGCGGTAAGTACAAGCCATATCTGATATTTGCTCTTACGGATGAGACGTATTCACTTCTCTGTGATGATGATAGTAACGATAATCTCTACCGCTTTCTGGTTTCTTTATTCAATCAGTGCTACTGGGTAACAGGGAGTATAGCAGGTGTTCTTTTAGGCCGTGTTCTGCCTTTTCCTACCACCGGCATAGAGTTTTCCATGACAGCTCTGTTTATAGCTTCCTTTACGGATCAGTATCTTAGTACAAAAGACCATGTTCCTGCCTTAACAGGGCTAATCAGTACACTTTTGTGCCTTCTTGCCTTCGGCAGTGAGAACTTTCTTATTCCATCTATGTTCCTTATCACATTTGTTCTGACTCTTGTCAGAGGAAGAGAGGAGGGCAAAAAATGAGAGAGACTGTTCTTGTTGCTATCATGGCTGCTGTGACGGTGCTGCTTCGTTTTCTTCCCTTTGCTGTTTTCAGAAAGAAGGTGCCGTCCTACATTCAGTATCTTGGCAGGGTTCTTCCTTCTGCCATTATAGGAATGCTTGTAATTTACTGTCTGAAAGATGTAAATGTTACTTCTTCACCGTTTGGTCTGCCTGAGGCAATAGCTGGCCTGTGCGTTGTTATTTTGCAGGTTTTAAAAAGGAATTCTCTTCTGAGTATTCTCGGAGGAACAGTTATTTACATGGTTCTTGTTCAGCTTGTCTTTTAAAGAACGCGGAACTTTCTGTCAGCCTCAACCATCTCTATTTCATTGACAAGAGCTTTTTCAATTCTTATGTGGTTTACGCTTTTTATCTGGATGAGGAACTTTCTTAAAGAGGCAACAGGACCCTGAATCTCCATCTCAACCCTTCCGTCTTCAAGGTTTTTAACCCAGCCGGTAAGGTAGAGTGCCTTGCAGAAATAGTAGGCAGTATAGCGGAAACCTACATGCTGGACGCGGCCTGAGAAGTAAATGTGCCATCTTGTGCTGTTCATGTTTTTAAATGTAGAAAAAAAAGGACACCCCATCAAGAGGTGCCCTGTGATAATCAGTAAATAATCATCAGACTGGTGTTACGTCTCCAAGAAGAGTGCTCAGTACACTTTCCTTACAGACTGCTACGTTTGTTTCACGTACCTTCTGTCTGAGAGGAAGAACTGCTCTCGGAGAGACGCTCAGCTCATCAATACCGATTGAGAGGAATGTCTCTGTAAGAGTCAGGTCTGCACCAAGTTCTCCGCAGATACCTACCCAGATACCGTTCTTGTGAGCGTTGTCACAGACCATCTTGAGAAGTCTGAGAACTGCCGGATGATGCGGATTGAAGAATCTTCCGAGATCTGCGTTCTGTCTGTCACAGGCAAGTGTGTACTGTGTCAGGTCGTTTGTTCCGCAGGAGAAGAAGTCTACTTCCTTGGCAAGGCGGTCACTCATAACAGCTGCTGCAGGTGTCTCAATCATAATACCAACCTGTACGTCTGCACTGAATGCCTTTCCTTCCTTGGTAAGCTCTGCCTTTACTCTTTCACACATCTTCTTTGCTTCTCTGACTTCCCATACACTTGTTACCATCGGGAACATAATGCAGAGGTGGCCGAAAGCTGAAGCTCTGTAGAGAGCTCTAAGCTGTGTGCGGAAGATTTCAGGTCTCTGAAGACAGATTCTGAGAGCTCTGTTACCCATAGCCGGGTTCTCTTCCTTGGGAAGATCAAAGTAGTCAATCTGCTTGTCAGCACCAATATCAAGTGTTCTGATAACAACTTCCTTGTCTCCCATGTCTGAAAGAACCTTCTTATAGGCTTCAAACTGGAACTCTTCTGACGGATAGTCGTCACAGTTCAGATAAAGGAACTCTGAGCGGAAGAGGCCGACACCGCCGGCATCGTTTCCGAGTACTGCAGCAACATCATCAGGACTTCCGATATTGCAGTAGATGCGGATGCTCTGTCCGTCTTTTGTCTTGTTTTCAAGACCCTTGAGCTTCTCAAGAAGTTCACGTGTTTTCTTCTGCTCGGCAATCTTGTTGAGTACGAGCTTTCTGGTGTTCTCGTCGGCATCTACGATAATCTCGCCCTTTGTACCGTCGATTGCAACCTCGCGGCCTTCATACTCTTTCTTGACCTGCTTTCCTACACCGATAATTGCCGGGATTCCCATTGTTCTTGCAAGAATGGCTGTGTGGCTTGAGCCGCTTCCGCCTTCTGTTACAAAACCGAGAATCTTGCTCTTGTCCAGCTGAACTGTTTCACTTGGAGCCAGATCATCTGCAGCAAGGATTACAGGAACATCTGAGTCAATACCGCCCTGAACTGCACCGGTAAGAATACCTATAATTCTGGAAGATACGTCTTTGACGTCTGCTGCTCTTGCCTGCATGTATGCATCATCCATTGAGGCAAACATTTCAGCAAACTGTGCAGCTGTGTCTGAGACTGCTGCTACTGCGTTAAGCTTATCATCCTGGATAAGACCCTGGATGGCTTCTTCATAATCAAGGTCTTCAGCCATGAGCTGGTGAGTCTCAAAGAGAAGGGCTGCCTCATCTCCGGCTTCTTTTCTTGCCTTCTCGGCAAGTTCACCGAGCTGTTCTACAGTCTTTTCCTGAGCTGCCTTAAAGCGTGCCCATTCAGCTTCTGTATCCTTGACTGTCTCACGTGTTACTTCAGCCTTGGACCTTTTGTAGAAATAGAGGGGGCCGAGTGCAACGCCTGTTGAAACGCCTTTTCCCTGAATTGAAATCATAGTTTACTCCTTGGATTCTGATTAGAGATTTGCCTTGAAGAATGCTTCGATTTCAGCTGCTGCCTTATCCTCGTCATCACCTTCAACTGTAACCTTGACTGTTTCACCCTGCTTGATGCCAAGACCCATGATAGCCATGAGCTTGAGAGCGTTAACAGACTTCTCACCCTTGACGATAGTTACTGCTGATGTGTATTTCTTTACTTCCTTAACAAGAAGTCCTGCCGGACGTGCGTGAATTCCGATAGGGTCCTGTATTGTGTATTCAAATGTTTTCATATAGTTCTCCTTGTTTGAAAAGGTGTCTGCGTCAACCGCAGACAACCTCCTCAAGATCTTCTGAGTTTGTGAGAAGGACTGCTACTGTGTTGTTGTAACCGGCCTTCTCAATCTTAGCCATATCAAAGCGGATAAGGGGCTGGCCAGCCTTAACTGCGTCACCTTCGGCAACAAGGCAGTTAAATCCGTCACCCTTCATATTGACTGTGTCAACGCCGACGTGGATAAGAAGTTCCATTCCGTTGGCTTCAAGACCTACAGCGTGCTTGCTGTCTGCTACAGATGAAACTGTTCCGTCAAACGGAGCTACAACAAGACCTTCAACGGGCTTTACTCCAACACCGTCTCCGA
This sequence comes from Sphaerochaetaceae bacterium, assembly GCA_024699225.1. GTDB lineage: Bacteria > Spirochaetota > Spirochaetia > Sphaerochaetales > Sphaerochaetaceae > UBA1265. Next base: position 11,279 of record JAILPZ010000048.1, on the reverse strand, counting down.
GAACACCTGCTGAGAATGTTGCATCAGGAATTTCTTCTCTCTTTACAACTGTTCCCTTAACCGGCTGCTTTACAACGCCGTTCTTGCACTTGATAACTACAGGAGCATCAAACGGAGCTGCTTCAGCTTTCTTTTCTTCAGCCTTGGAAGCTTCTTCAGCCTTTTCTTCCTTCCAGATAACTGTTGTTACTACAAATGCAATACCGCCTGAGATGAGGAGAAGGATTGTGTAGACGAGCTTGTTGTTGATAATAAGATATCCGGGGATACCTGTTACGCCGTATGCTGTTGCACCGAGGCTTGTGATAGCACCAAAGAGTGAACCTACTGCACCACCGATAACACCTGCGATAAACGGCTTCATGAAGCGGAAGTTAACACCGAAGATTGCCGGCTCTGTAATTCCGAGAGCTGCTGAAAGTGATGACGGAAGAGCTACTGACTTGAGCTTTGCGTTGCGGCACTTTACTGCTACAGCAATACAAGCACCAAACTGTGCAAAGTTTGCAGCTGAAGCAATCGGCATCCAGATGTTAAGTCCACCGGAAGCGAGCATACCTGCTTCAATAACGTTGTACATGTGGTGAAGACCCATGACAACTGTAAACGGATAGATAGCACCCATGATAAGAGCACCAATACCGCCTGTTGAAGTTACGAGCCACTGTGCACCTACAAGAACGTAGTTCTCGAGAACTGAGAAGATAGGTCCGATAATCATGAATGTAGCAAATGCTGTTGTAAGAACTGTTACGAGCGGAGTGACAAAGAGGTCAATCATCTCAGGAACATGCTTGTGCAGCCACTTCTCGAGTGTAGACATGAGAAGGACCGCCAGTATTACCGGAATAACGTGACCCTGATAACCTACTGCTGAAACCTTAAGGAATCCGAGCTGAATCCATACTTGAGGCTGGTTTTCCGGTGTGACTGTCCATGCGTTCATAAGAGCGGGGTGGACCATCATGATACCAATAACAGCACCGAGGAAGATGTTTCCGCCGAATACTCTTGCTGAAGAAACAGCAACAAGAACCGGAAGGAGTGCAAAAGCTGTGTTTGCAACCATGTCGAGGAACTGGAACCATCCGGAAGCACCGAATGTAGGAATAACCTTAGCCAGAGCCTCAACAAGACCCATCATGAGACCAGATGCTACGATAGCGGGAAGAATAGGAACAAAGACGTCACCGGGAGTCTTAAGAATCTTCTTCCAAAGAGGCATCTGTGAAGCTGCAGCCTTCTTTACATCATCCTTTGTAGCTGCAGAAACACCTGTAACTGCGAGGAACTCATCATAAACCTTGTTTACTGTTCCTGTTCCAATGATCAGCTGGAGCTGTCCGTTGGACTCAAACATACCCTTGACGCCTTCAACGTCTTCAAGGGCCTTCTTGTTGATTTTGCTGTTGTCAGCAATAACCAGACGAAGTCTTGTAGCGCAGTGTGCTGCGCTGACTACGTTAGCACCTCCGCCAATGTTGGCAGAGATCTGCTCGGCACATTTTCTGTAGTCGAGAGCCATATAGTTTCCTCCTGAAAAATAAAAAACCCACGGGCGGATACCCGTGGAAAAACTAATAGGGATAAATCCTATGTAATTCTACTTTGTGATTTCTCATAAGTAAAGAAAATAATGCTTTAATATAATTAAATTAAGCCTAATTCAGTAAAAGCTTTGAACAATCCGTCATCTGTAACTGCCGGACAGACCATTTTGCTTTCTTTTTTCAGCAGAGGGCTTCCATTATCCATGCAAACACTCATCCCGACTGTCTGAATCATCTCAAGGTCGTTCATACTGTCTCCGAACCCGATTGTATCTTCAATTGGTATTCCATAGTGCTTTGCAACAATCTTAACTCCGCGACCCTTGTCGAATTTTCTGTTTACAAGTTCGCCGTTAAGGCAGTTGTGGGCAGCAACATCCTGGACAACAAAGTTAAACTGGTCTCCCAGTGCTGCTTTTGCTTCTGCAAGCTGCTCGTGTTTTCTGCACATGAAGACAATCTTGTAGATGGGTCTTCCGTCATACTCGCTCATGCTGTGGATGTTAAGCTCTTCTGCAAGTGCCTTTCTCCATCTGATAAGCTCGCTGTTTCCTTCAGATGCTTCAGCGAGGAAGTCTGCAAGATCCTCATCCCCGTATGTTATGTCCTTGGCTTCAACTGTTCTGAAAACGCCGTTTCTCTTGAGAATTTCCATTCCCTGAACTCTCTGCTCCTCGGTCATGGGGCAGTCGTAGAGAACTTCATCTGTTGTGAAGATGTATCCGCCTCCACAGGCTACAGCTCCGTCAAAACCGTATTTGAGAACAGGGGCGAGCATGGCGGGGTTTCTTCCTGTGCAGAGGAAGACCTTGTGGCCGTTTTCCATGGCACGGCGGACTGCAATGAGTGCACTCTCTGGCGGTACATTGCTTCCGGCTTCTGTCAGGGTTCCGTCAATATCAAGAAAAATCAGTTTTTTGTTCATACAAACTCCTCTGCGCTGAACCACTTGAAGTTAAACGGTTCAATATCTGTGTACGGAAGGCTGTGCTTTCTTCCTGTCATAAGGTTCTTGTACTTTTCGGGCTTAAGAAGCCAGATGCTCTGCATTCTGTCTGAGAAGTTGAAGTAGGAAACTATCTTCTCACCCTTGAAGTATCTGCCTATACCTATTACAGACGGGTTTCCTGTCTCCTCAAGCCAGGTATCTGCTGTTGAATCAAAGGCGCGGTGAGTGTCCCGAAGCTGTTCAAGTTTTGTAATGTTCTTGAAGACCTTGCTTTCAACTGTACCTCTCTTCTTTCTTCTTGCAGCCTTGTCCCAGTCGAGGTTTCCTCTGTGGAGGTAACGGCTGTCTTCTGCCTTAAGCGGGTTGTCATGGTAGGAGTAGTCGTTTTCCTGGGCAATCTCATCACCGCTGTAGAGTACGGGTACTCCGCTGAGGGTGAACATAAATGCATGAAGCATGGTGTCCAGCGTTATGGCCTTATCAAGAGCTTCCTTGTTATCCGAATCAAGGGCAGCTTCTATGCCACAGAGAGATGCTGTGGTTCCACAGAGTCTGGCATCTCCAAGGCGGGGGTCATCGTTGTAGAGTTCTCCTCTTGCAAAGCTTAAGGGCCAGCGGCCTGTTAAAAAGTCGTTAAGATATTTCTTGTGGGGAACTTCGCTCTGGCCGAACTGAGAGAGGAAGGGGTAGTCAAGGCCCCAGCCTATATCGTCGTGGCAGCGAAGGTAGTTTAAGAATGTGTATTCCTTGGGCAGTGAGAAGACCTGCTCCATCTGGTGGGATAGTAGTCTTACGTCCTGTGTGGCCACTGTGTGCCAGATTGTTGCCATGGTTGTTACGTTGTAGAGAAGGTGGCATTCGGGCTTTTCAACAGAGCCGAAGTAGGGCACAACCTTGCTCGGCTCCATGACAACTTCTCCGAGAAGAAGTGTGCCCGGACAGACAATTTCTGTTACCATGCGCATCATTCTTACCATGTTGTGTACCTGCGGCAGGTTGCGGCAGTTTGTTCCCAGCTGCTTCCAGATGTAGGGAACTGCGTCCAGGCGGATAATGTCTACACCGTGGTTGCACAGGTTAAGCATGTTGTCTGTCATGTCGTTAAAGACAACAGGGTTTGCATAGTTAAGGTCCCACTGATAGGGGTAGAAGGTGGTCATGACAACCTTTCCTGCTTCCTGACACCATGAGAAGTTTCCCGGTGCAGTTACAGGGAATACCTGCGGAACTGTCTGTTCAAACTGGTTTGGAATATCCCAGTTGTCGTAGAAGAAATAGCGGTCCTGGAATTCTTTTTCTCCGGCCTTTGCACGCTTTGCCCATTCGTGATCTTCACTTGTGTGGTTCATGACAAAGTCAAGGCAGACAGAGATTCCTCTCTTGTGGCAGGCTGTTGCCAGGCTCTGGAGGTCTCTCATAGTTCCAAGTTCTTTCTGAACCTTGCGGAAGTTGCTTACGGCATAGCCTCCGTCACTTCTTCCTTCAGGGCTTTCAAGAAGAGGCATGAGGTGCAGGTAGTTAACTCCGCAGTCCTCAATATAGTCGAGCTTTTCCTTTACGCCCTTGAGGTTGCCTGCAAATGCATTTACATACATGAGCATGCCTGTAAGGGTGTTTCCCTTGTACCAGTCTGGTTCTGCTTCTCTTGCCCTGTCTATCATCTTGAGGTTTTCAGGTCTGTCAGACCAGAGTCTGTAAAGCATGGATACAAAATACTCGTATGCCTGCATGTCGTTGTGATAAAGTTCACAGTAAAGATAACGCAGCTCCTCTTCGTGTGCGTTGAATCTGTTAAGAAATTCTTCGTTCCATTTTGATTTGTCCATTATTTTACTTCCTCCAAATATGGCATGGCCGGCATGGCTCCACTGCGGCTTGTAGTAATTGAAGCAGCTTTATTTGCAAAATCTACATATTCACTGAGTTCTTCACCTGTGAGGTTTTCTATGCTTCCTCTCTTTGCAAGTTTTGACAGGAAGGCTCCGAAGAATGTGTCTCCGGCGCCGTTTGTGTCAGCTACCTTTACCCTGTAGCCCTTAACTGTTCCACTGACATCCTTTGTGCAGTAGTAGGCCCCATCCGGACCGAGGGTTACAAGAACAAGCTTAAGGCCCTTATCAAGCAGGACCTTTGCAGCTTTATCGCTGTCTTTTTCTCCTGTAAGGAGTTCTGTTTCCTCATCACTGATTTTGATTATGTCGCAGTAGGGCAGTACGTCCCTCATTCTGCGAACTGCTTCCTGGTGACTGTTCCACAGACTTGCCCTGAAGTTCGGGTCATATGTGATTATGACTCCTTCCTCACGGGCCCTGCTGACTACGTTCATAACTACTTCCCTGCAGAACGGGTCGGTAAGGCTTACACTTCCGAAATGAAGTATGTCTGTGCCCCTTATGCTGTTCATGGCTTCTTCTTCCTTAATCTGGGTGTCTGCACCCGGATTTCTGAAGAATGAGAAGCTTCTCTCTCCTGAGGGGGCTACCGTAACTACAGCCAGTGTTGTTCCGGCTTTGGCGGTAACCTGAAGACCGTCAACGTTGACGTTGTATCGGATAAGAGCATCCCTGAGCAGGTTGCCAAAGGAATCTTTGCCCACACAGCCTACAAAGGCAGTTTCTACTCCGAGTTTGGAGGCTGCTACTGCTACGTTTGCAGGGGCTCCGCCGGGGTTTGCGGCAAAATGTGCTATGTTGTTTGAGTCGATGGAAGTCTGGGTGAGATCAACAAGTACCTCACCGATAGTTGTAATTTTCAGTGTCATGATATTTGTATGATATAATACTTTGCAAACTTAAGACAGAGTAATTAGCGCTATATAACTGTGTTTCTCAGAGTTCCAAGTCCTTCAATTGATATTTCCACTACATCACCTTTTTTAAGACGGCTTATTCCGCTTGGAGTTCCTGTGAGAATTATGTCTCCTGTATAAAGTGTCATGACATGAGACAGATAGCTTACAAGGTATGGGACTGGGAAAATCAGGTTCTTTGTATTTGAGTGCTGTTTTACAACTCCGTTAACCTTAGTTTCCAGGTCCAGCTTTGAAGGATCCAGCCATGTGTTGATATATGGACCTATGGGGCAGAATGTGTCAAAACCCTTGGCAACAGTCCACTGTCCTGTTGGTGACTGAAGGTCTCTTGCAGTTACATCATTTGCAATGGTATAGCCGAGTATGTAGTCCTTGGCTTCTTTTTCAGAAATCTTGTGACAGTTCTTTTTTATTACTACAGCCAGTTCGCCTTCATAATCGAGGTGATGTGACATGAACCTCGGGTAGATAATATTGCCATCAGGATCTGCTACCGTAGTTGATGCTTTCATAAAAACTACAGGATCTTTGGGAACGGGAAGGTTGAACTCTTCTGCATGGTCCTTATAGTTTAAGCCTATGCACAGTGCCTTTGAAAAAAGGGTAGGGGCGAGAAGCTGAACATCTTTGAGGGGAATTCTTCTTCCTGTTTCTGTGCAGCTTGAACAGAAATAACTTCTGTTGAGGACTTTAATAACGCCATTCTCGAGAATGCCATAGTACTCTTTGTTCTTGTATTTGCATCTTACGTATTTCATGTATTCAGTTTACCACAGCAAAACGTGATTTAAATAGAAAATATAAACTATTGGGGGCAAAAATTTCAAAATGGTTTATATTTGTAAACTTTTTTGAAAAAAATTTCGAAATTTGTTTATTTTATCTGTCGGGGTGCTGGCTGATTTTAAAAAAATGAGGCTGCAACCTGTGTTACAGCCTCAGTGTCCTGCTCAGGCAAGAGCTGCGCCTGCAGCCTTAAGGGATTCAAGTGTGTCGTCCTCGGGTGCATTCATGCAGATAACAGGGTCTGTTGCAAGAACTGCGCCGTCTGATGCACAGCGTTCCTTCCAGTTCTCCATCCAGGCTCCGTCTCCCCATCCGTATGAGCCGAAGAGAACGATCTTCTTTCCTGAGAGGGCGGCCTCACATTCTGTGAACATGGGGTCAAACTCTCCTTCCTCCAGCACCTCGTCTCCCATTGCGGGGCAACCGAAAGCAAGACCGTCATAATCTGCAACTTTGGATGCTGAGAATTCAGAGCATGCAAAAAGTTCTGCATCTGCTCCTGCACCCTTGGCGCCATCCAGTACAGCCTGAGCCATCTGCTCAGTATTTCCAGTACCACTCCAGTAAACTACTGCTACTTTACTCATCATATCCTCCAGATTTCTACGCCTTAGTTAGCATTGGCTAACTTCAATATACTGTAAAGATATTTTTATGGTCAATAGCTGTGCAGACTTAGAAAGTGGTTAAGTCAGGATCTCTTGGAGCCATGATTCCAAGCTCTTCAAAGTTTATTCCTGCCATCTTTTCCATATCTTCATCACTGATTGTAAAATCAAATACATTTGTATTTTCTTTTATCCTGGAAGCAGTGACGCTCTTGGGCAGGGGAAGGAAACCATTCTGAAGGCTCCATCTAATACAAAGCTGGGAAATGCTCTTTCCGTACTTTTCTGACAGGCTGAGCATGAGTGGGCTTTTGAACATTCCTCCTGTTCCGAGAGGGCTGTATGCCTCCAAAAGCATGTTGTGCTTACGGCTGTAGGAAACAAGTTCTTTCTGGCAAACGCCGGGGCAGAGTTTTATCTGATTTACAACAGGTGCTATTTCTGCGCTCTCCATCAGAGCTTCGTAGTGATGCGGGAGGAAGTTTGAAATGCCGAGGGCTCTGATTTTTCCTTCCTTGTAGGCTTCTTCCATGGCCTTCCAGCTCTCTGCGTTAAAGGCTTTCCAGTTCTCGCGGAACTTAATCGGGTTTGGCCAGTGAACAAGATAGAGGTCAACATAGTTGAGATTAAGAGCTCTTAATGAACGGTCAATTGCTGCTTTCGCTGCTTCATAACCATGATCCGGATTGGCAAGTTTTGTTGTTACAAAAAGCTCTTCGCGTTTTACGGGGGATTCTTTCAAAAAATCGTTGATTGCCTTGCCAACACTCTCTTCATTGCCATAGGCAGTGGCGGTATCTATGTGGCGGTAACCGCATCTGAGGGCTTCAAGGACGCTGTTGTAGGCAATATCTCCGTCAGGAGTCTGCCAGGTTCCGAATCCGACTACAGGGATTTCAACTCCGTTTGAAAGTCTGTAAGTGTCTGTAAGCATTTTTTTCTCCTTATTTGCTTGTAAGTGAGCCTATCATTGAGTTTACACAGTCAATCAGGCTTCTTATTGAATAGTGGTTGTAAGATTCACTTTTAATTCCTATTCCAAGTTCGCGGAAGGCCGGCGGGTCAAGCGGGACACACATGACCGAGTCCCGCGGGCCGCGGATCATCAGTTCCGACATGATGGAAAGGCCGAGACCGTGACCGACCATGCGCATGACGGTCTCATCATCTACTTTGGCATTGTTCTCAACTATTTGGGTTATGACGGGGCCCAGGGCCTTTTTGACTTCCTTGTCGAACTGGCCGTAGGGCATGAGGAATTCTTTGCCGGAAAATTCTTCGACGGGGAAGGTCTTGCGGGAGGCAATCGGGTAGGAGGAGGGGAGGATGGCGTAGAGCGGCTCCTTGTAGAGGGGGATCCAGGTGCAGTTCATTTTTTCCTGGCGGCTGGCGAAGATTATGTCGGTTTTGCCGCTGTCGAGCAGTTCAAAGGGCTCTATGGCGTGGTCGACCATTCTCAGGTCTATGTTTACGTCGGGGCAGGTGCGTCTGAAGTTGTAGAGAATCTGCGGGAGCCAGTTAAGTGCCATGCTTGCGTAGGCGGCAACCCTTACCGTGCCTGATTTTTCCGTCTTCATTTCGTCTATCTTGTTGTTCAGTTCTGTGTTGGTTCTGAGAAATTCTTTGATCAGGGGTATGAGGATTTTGCCGTTTTCATTCAACGTTATTCCTCTGTGTCCTCTTTCCAGGACGGGGAAACCTATCTCGTTTTCCAGGCTGTCCATCATGTGGGTTAATCCGCTCTGGGTGTAACCGACTACCTCTGATGCTTTGGAAAAAGAGCCCAGGTCGGTAACTGTTACGAGAATCTCAAGTTTTCTGCTGTCCATCTTCAGTCTCCTGATACATGAGGGTATGTATGACAGTTTGTCATACATGTATTATATAAAAGGATTTCAGGCTGTTGTAAAAAAATTTTATAATTTATTTCAAATTGGGGAGAGCTTTATGAAAAAACTCAGCAAAAAACAGACCATTATTGTTGCAAGTACTCTTTTCGGCATGTTCTTTGGTGCCGGAAACCTGATATTCCCTGTTCACCTTGGACAGCTGGCAGGAAGCAGCGTCTGGGGTGCTACAATAGGTTTCATAATCACTGCAGTCGGTATTCCCATTCTCGGTGTAGCGGCTATAGGTTCCACGCATTCTGACGGTCTTCAGGAGCTCTCTTCCAAGGTCGGTGTGGCATACGGTTACTTTTTCACCTGTCTTCTTTATCTGACAATAGGACCGTTCTTTGCCATTCCAAGATGTGCAACCACATCTTTTACCGTAGGAATTACTGCATTAATCGGCTCGGATGCCAATGTTTTTCTCGCTCAGCTGATCTTCTCTTTTGTTTTCTTTGTTATAGTTCTTTTCTTCTCCCTTAAGCCGGGTAAGATTACCAGTTCCATAGGTAAGTTTATAAATCCTGTTTTCCTTACTCTTTTACTGCTTCTTATTATCTTTGCCATGAGCAGACCGGGAGCAGATGTTTCGGGTATTGAGCCTACAGCAGCGTATAAGGATGCAGCTTTTTTCAACGGCTTTATTGAAGGTTACGGGACAATGGATGCCATAGCTGGTCTTGCCTTCGGAATAGTTGTTATAAACATAATCCGCTCCATGGGTATTCAGGAAGACGGAAAGATTGCAGCAGATGTTATCCGCTCAGGTATCTGGACGGGAATTCTGATGGCAATTATCTATATTCTTACTATTGTTATGGGAGCCCAGTCACGCGGGCTGTTTGAGATCTCGGACAACGGCGGTATAGCTCTGGCACAGATTTCCAGCCACTATCTTGGAAAAGCGGGCGGAATAATTCTGGCTCTGACCATTACTTTTGCCTGTCTTAAGACTGCAATTGGTCTAGTAATAAGCTGCAGTGAGTCCTTTGAGAAGATGTTCAAGGGCAAAATCAAATACAGGACTCTGGCTGTGATAATTACTGCTTTCTCCTTCTGTGTTTCAAACATTGGTCTTTCTTCAATCATTACTTACTCCATTCCGGTTCTTATGTTCATTTACCCAATGGCCATTACTCTTATTATTCTGGCCCTTACCGGAAAGTGGTTTAACCATGACAGACGCGTCTATGCATGGGTTACCGCTTTTGCAGCTGTTGCAGCAGTATTTGATTTTATAAAGACGCTTCCTCATCCGATTGAAGGTGTTGTGGCCCTCGGTCAGAAGATTCTGCCGTTCTTCAACATTGGTCTTGGATGGGTTGTTCCTTCGCTTATCGGTCTTGCAATAGGGCTTATCCTGCACTTTGCAAAACCTCTTGAATCATAAACCTTTTCATTTTCTCCTGATTTGTTAATCTCTCTTTGCGGGAGCCGGAGTTTCCGGCTCCTGCATCCTTTTTTCTGATAATAATTGACATATGTCAGAAACGTTTGTATGCTTTAGATATCTGACATATGTCAGAAATAAGTTGGAACGGAAAGGATTTCAAATGCCGAGACCAAAGCGTTGCAGAAAAATCTGCAGTTATCCGGATTTCTGGAGTTTTGCACCTGAAGAGGGTAAGGCTCAGGATACGGTTCTGCTTAAGCTGGATGAACTTGAAGCCATACGCCTGATTGACTACAACAGAATGACGCAGGAAGAATGTGCCTCTGTTATGGGAGTCTCAAGGGCTACGGTTGCCGGTATTTATGAGAGTGCCAGATTCAAGGTTTCAGATGCTCTGCTTAACGGGAAGAGACTCAGGATAACAGGAGGCTCCTACTGCATAGATTCCATTCCGGACAGCACAAAGATTAACGAGATAGGAGAAAATGAAATGAGAGTTGCAGTAACTTATGAAGACGGAATGATCGGTCAGCATTTTGGCAGAACCGAGCAGTTTAAGATTTATGATATTGATGTGGATAAGAAAGAGATTACCGGATCCCAGGTAATTGATACAAACGGAACAGGACATGGGGCTCTGGCAGGATTCTTAAGGGCTGCTGAGGTTCAGGTTCTTATCTGCGGCGGTATAGGTATGGGTGCAAGAGTAGGTCTTTCACAGGTTGGAATTCAGATTCTTCCCGGCGCTGCAGGAAATGCAGATGAGGCTGTAAAGGCTCTGATTGCGGGAACTCTTGAGTATGATCCTGACACACAGTGCCACCATCATGACCATGAAGAGGGTCACGAATGTGGTCACGGAGAGGGCCATGAATGTGGCCACGGTGAGGGTCACGGCTGCTGCCACTGATTTTGGTTTTTATTGTTTTAGTTGTATTTGTGGGCTCCTTTTTCTTCGGGGAAAGGAGTTTTTTATCTTGAGAGGCTTTGAGATTGCAGTTAAAGAGTCAAATCCCATGACTGTCATGGCTTCCTACAAGCCTCTGAAATAAACTTTTTGCGAGAAAAATTTAAGAAAAAGTTTATTTTTTAAACCAACTGGCTAAAAAAACTAAGAAAAAGTTTATTTCACCCAAGCGAGTGAACTATATTTGAGGTGCTACAGTAAAGTTGTAATGAGATGAGCCATTTCTTAGAATAGAAAGAGGTGGAGAAAAACATGTACAACGAGGAGATGAAAGATCAAATACTAAAATTGTATTTTGAACAACGAAGAACACTGGTAAGTTTAG
>JAILPZ010000022.1 GCA_024699225.1 Sphaerochaetaceae bacterium | reverse complement strand
GCTCTTTATGACCATGAACTTGTTAAGGTGAGATTTCAGGATTTTAAGGATAATACAAGGGCCCTCAGTGAGGAGCTTGCAGAAAGGTCTTCTTCAGTTCTTGTTTCAACAACAGGATTTACAGCCGTATTCTGGAAGGAGAACCCTGAAAACAAACACAACGAAAAAAAATAATAAAAAAAATGAAACTTTTGCTCCGTTTTGTAGTTTTATATAGTATCATAGAAGAGAATGGACACCTAAGGACATTTTAACTAAGGAGATTACATATGAAGAAAGGTTTAATTATTCTTTGTCTGTTGCTCATCCCGGCAACAATTTTTGCATCAGCTTTCGGATTCAGAGCTGGCTTTGCTACAAAGTACGATGGAAATCTCGGAAACCTTGCAACAGAGGATGTTGATGATGTTAAGTTCCCGGCCGACTTTGGCTTTGGTGGGGTTGCTAATGTACAGGTCATGTTTGCAGATGTTGATATGACAGCATATTTTGGTTCAGATGCCGACAGTAAGGCAGTTATTGACGGTCTTATTTCAGTAAACTCCGGTGTTGATCTTGCAAACTTCAGAATTACTCTTGGTGCAGGTTTTGCATATGTCTATCAGTATGAGGCAGCTGAGTTCCATCTTAAGGGATACACAGATCAGGATAACTTTGGAGAAGAGCTTAAGGATTCTCCAATCCATCTCAGACTTGCTGCAGATATGGATCTTGATAAGCTCAATCTTTCAGTATTTGGAATTTACAATACTGCACAGACATTCAACGACTTCAAGGTCAAGGAAATGTTTGACGACTTTGACTGGAAGGCAATTCAGATTGGCGTAGCAGTTTCATACGATATTGTTAAGTAATAGATCCTGAATGAGATAAAGAGGTCACGACTTTTGTCGTGGCCTTTTTCTTTGCTCTTTGCCTCTGTTCCTTGAAACTATACCCCCTTCTTGATATGATTCTTGCGGAAATCAGGAGAAAAAAATGGAGACTAACAACAGACAGTTAACCGTAAGGGGACTGATTACAGGTATCCTTGGGCTTACGGTTATTACTGCAAGTTCAATGTATGTAGCCCTGCGCCTTGGTGCTCTTCCATGGCCAACAGTATTTGTTACCGTTCTTTCAATGGCTGTCCTGGGACGCTTTAAGAACAGTACACTTCAGGAAATTAACGTAACTCATACAATCATGAGTGCCGGTGCTATGGTTGCCGGTGGTCTTGCATTTACCATTCCGGGAATCTGGATGATTAACCCGGATGCTGAGGTAAATGTTCTTTCACTTATTATTATGGCAGTTTGCGGAGCTCTTCTCGGAACTCTTTTCTCTGCTATTTACAGAAAGACACTTATTGAGAAGCTGCACCTTGTTTATCCTATCGGAAATGCAGCTTACAACACTCTGAAAACCGGTATTAAGAGCGGAAAGGAATCCTTAAAGCTCTTTGGAGCCATGGCTTTCAGCACAGTTTTCACAGCAATCAGAGATGTGTTTGGATGGATTCCTTCAGTCTTAAAGCTTTTTGGCGGAAGTGCAGCAATCCAGCCTGTATACATGTGGGTAAGCCCAATGGCTCTTGCCATAGGTTCCATCATTGATGCTGTTTCAGCCTTCCTCTGGCTCGGCGGCTGTATCTTTGCCTACTTCATTTTTATTCCTGTAGGTCTTAAGACAGGTTTATTTGCCGACTATGCGGCAGCTGACCTTGTAAGACAGAACCTCGGTCTTGGAATTATGATTGGAACAGGTGCAGGAGTCTTTATCAAGACCATCATGGCCTTCAGAAAGGACAGAAAGAACAGCAGGGAAAAGAGTTCTGTTTCAAAGAATACAGTTGTACTCTGTGCCTTTGTTCTTGCCTTTGCAGCTATTCTCATGGCTGTGGGAACAGAAATGAACCTGGGTCAGGCAATCCTTGCAGTTGCAGGAGTCTGCGTAGCAACACTGCTCAGCGGAATTCTTACAGGACAGAGCGGAGTAAACCCGATGGAGGTTTTTGGTATTCTTGTTCTCCTTCTTTCCCAGCTTGCCTTCAGTTCTTCAATTACAGTTCTCTTTTTGACAGCCGGTATTGTTGCAGTAGCATGCGGACTTTCAGGAGACGTTATGAACGACCTTAAGAGCGGCCATGAGCTTAACACTGATCCAAAGCAGCAGCTTATAGGTGAGGGTATTGGCGGTGTTATTGGCGCTGTAATATCAGTTGTAGTTCTTCTGGTTATGAGAAAGAGCTTTGGTGCCTTCGGTACTGCTGAGCTTCCGGCTCCACAGGCAGCTGCTGTTGCATCCATGGCTGCAGGTTTTGGAAACAGCCCTGCCATGTATATTGGAATGGTAATAGGTGCTGCCATGATCCTCTTCGGTGTTGCGGGAGCAACCCTCGGTCTTGGCATCTACCTTGGACCTCAGATTTCAGTAACAGTTGGTCTTGGTACCATTATTGCCACACTGGTTAAGAAATTCACAAAGGCAAATGACAACGATATGAACCTTGTATCCAGCGGACTTCTCGGTGGAGAGGGAATCTCCGGTGTTGTTATAGCTATAATTCAGATGCTCGGTTGAGTTTTATCTGAAGACAAAAAAGGCGCTGATTTTCAGCGCCAATTTTTTACTCTGCAAGGTAGTCTTCCAGCTCTTTAAGCCAGAGTGTTGAATTTGCATCCGAAGCCATCTGCCAGGATCCTCTGGGGGATAGCGATACATCCAGAACCGCAGGTCCGTCAGGCATGCAGGAACGCTTGAACTGCTGGGAGAAGAACCTTCTTATGAAGGTCTTGAGCCAGAATGCTATTGTCTTTCCGTCATATTCTCCGTCAAAAGCATAGAGGGCAAGACGGTAGATCTTGGACGGGCTGAAGCCGTTCTTCAGGGTGTGGTAGATGAAAAAGTCGTGAAGCTCGTACGGGCCTACAATATTTTCTGTCTCCTGCTTTCCCGGAATAAGTTCAGGACTTATCGGGGTGTCCAGGATGGACCTCAGTGTTTCAGCTGTCTCAGGAGATGCAATGTAGGAAGCGTAGTAGGCTACTACTTCACGTGCTACTGTTTTAGGAACACCTGCGTTTACTCCGTACATGGACATATGGTCTCCGTTGTATGTGGCCCAGCCGAGAGCAAGTTCACTTAAATCTCCGGTTCCTACAACCAGGCCGTTATACTTGTTTGCAAGGTCCATAAGAACCTGTGTGCGCTCTCTGGCCTGCGCATTCTCAAATGTTGTGTTGTAGTCTGTCTCGCTCTGCTCAATATCCTTAAAGTGAGCTTTCACAGCCTCAGTAATATTTATCTCTGCAAAACTGCATCCAAGACTCTCAGTTAAGGCCTGTGCGTTTGATTTTGTTCTCTGTGTTGTTCCGAAGCAGGGCATGGAGATTCCGAAAATGTTTCTTCTGCTCATTCCCATATCTTCAAAAGCCTTAACTGTTGCAAGAATGGCAAGGGTCGAATCAAGACCTCCTGATATTCCTATTACTACAGTCTTGGACCTTGTGTGCTCCAATCTTCTTCTAAGTCCTCTTGCCTGAAGGTTAAGAATCTCTGCACAGCAGCGCTCTCTTTCCTGCGGATCTTCCGGAAGGAACGGGGAAGTATTTACATGACGGCTTAAATCTGTCTCTCCCATTTCAAGGTCAAATGAAAGAATTCTCATTTCTTTTCCGGTCTCTTCAAGATTGTCTTTTCTTCTTGCGTTTGCTAGGCACTGGGTATCTGCCTCGCTTAAAAGAAGCTCATCCTCATTCTCTGACTCACAGGCGAGGTTCTCCCCGTTTTCACTGATAATTGAAAAACCTGAGTAGACAGAGTCTGTTGTGCTCTCTCCGTCACCGCTGCTGCTGTAAACGGTACAGCACTTAAGGCGTGAGCTTTCAGCATTTATGGCACATCTCAGGCTATCCAGCCTTCCGGCTCTGTCGTCTGCAGAGGAGAGACGGCAGAGAACTGTAGCTCCGCTTTCTGCAAGGGCTATGGAATTCTTTGTAAGGGTGCCGTCATTTATATCTATACCGAAAACAAAGCTTCTTACGTCACTGCATGAGAAGAGAATGTTCTTTGAAAACGGAACAGTGAAATCTCCGATTTGTACCTCACATTCTTCCTCAGGGGCACCTGCAAACCATCTCGGTGTTTTTTCTGCTTTTGGAACTGCTGCCAGAAGTTTTCCGGAGCAGGAGACAAAGGCGCAGTCGTAAATCCTGCCGTTTACCTCAAGAGGCGCTCCAAAAACAAGGACCATGTTCCTCGGAGTTCTGCGGGCTATTTCAGATATGCTCTCCCTGGCACTGTCTAAAAGAGTCTGCTGATAAAACAGGTCGGCAGAAGTACAGCCTGTTACACAGAGTTCAGGCAAAACAAGAAGGTGTACTCCGCATTCTGATGCCTTAGAGACTAAATCAAGTATTCTTGTACTGTTGTATGAGCAGTCAGCAAGTTTTACAGAAGGTGTTGCAGCTGCAACTTTTACAAAACCGTGTTTCATTCAATCCTCCGCAGCATAATTATATGATATGTGGCCCGTCTTTCAAAGCCTTTCAAAGGCAACGTGTAACATGCTATAATCTGTTTAAGGTAATTAACATGGCAAAGGGTAAAATATCAGGATTTCTTCTTGCTGTAGTTCTTGCAGTAGTCAGTTTCTTTATTATCTTCCTCCTTTTTCCGGATACGGCAGACAGGTATTTTGGTGTCAGTATCAAACACAATTCTGAAGAGGTTCAGGAGATAATAAGGGATGTTCAGAGCCAGGTAGAAGCTTCAACACGGACAGTAGTGGATAAAACCATCAGTACTGTTGTGGATTCCAGCCAGACTTTTATAAACAATGTAATTAACGGTACAAGCGGAAATACAGGCTCTGAGAGCTCCTCAGGCACAGGCAGTACCACAGATTACAGCGATCTTATCAGCAGGTAGTTTATGGAAAGAAAAAAGCTCTTCGTAGTAGATGGCTACGGGCAGATTTTCAGGGCCTATTATGCCTTTGTGACCAATCCGTTCAGAGACAAGAACGGAGTTAATATCAGTGCTGTCTATGGTTTCTTCAACACCATAATGAGTCTTATCAGGCAGTACAAACCTGATTATTTCGCAGTTGCCCTGGATTCAAAGGGCAAGACCTTCAGACATGACATGTTCCCGGAGTACAAGGCCAACAGGGATAAGACCCCTGAGGACCTTCATGCACAGATTCCTGTAATTAAGGATGTGATGGATAAGATTGGCATGAAGCACTTTGAGGAAGTGGGAATGGAGGCAGATGATATTATTGCCACACTCTCCCGTATAACAGAGGCCATGGATGTGGATGTGGTAATAGTTACTGCGGATAAGGATCTTCTGCAGCTGGTAGACGGCCATGTCAGTGCCCTGCGTCCGCCCAAGAAGGGTCAGACGGATTACATGCTCTGCAAGGATGCTGAAGTTCAGGAAATCTTTGGTGTAAGACCGGATCAGATTGTAGACTACCTTACCATCTTAGGAGATACAGCTGATAATGTCCCGGGCATAAAGGGCCTGGGGGAGAAGAGTGCAGTCTCTCTTCTTCAAAAATACGACAGCCTTGAAAACGTATATGAGCATCTGAGTGAGCAGACAGCATCGGTGCAGAAAAAACTTAATGAGGCCAAAGATCATCTTAAGCTCTCACACGATCTGATTGTCTTAAAAGACGACCTCTTTGATTCTTCTTTCTTTAAAATGGAAGATCTGGAGACTGCAAGGATTAACTGGCAGGACGCAGGAAAGCTTTTCAGCACAATAGGATCTCCCCGTCTTTCAAGAACCGCAGAACGCATGGGCGGACCGAAATCAACAGGGCGCTTTACTCCGTCAGTGACAGAGAACAGGGATTCTCTTTTCTTTGAAGAAAACGATGAGCAGAACACGGATGTTGAACTATACAAGGCAGATAATCTTATAGGATGTGACCTTAAGGAAAAAATAAGGGAGTTTAAGAGTCAGGGCATTAAGGCAAATCCTGTCTTTGATATTACTTTAGCTGCATGGCTTTTGAACTCAGACTGGGGCAACTATGATAAACAGCGTCTTATGGCCCTTTATGAGGTTTCAAATGAGGCAGAGCTTTATGCAAAGGTAAGTTCGGCTCTTAAAAAGAGGGGCCTTGATAAAGTTCTTCAGGAATTTGAAATGCCTCTTATTCCCATACTGGCAGAGATGGAGGACGAGGGAATAATTCTTGATCCTGAGCGTCTCAGGAGTTTTGAGAAGGAACTTACTGAGGCTACTTTAAAAATTGAACAGGATATCTACACCCTCTGCGGTCATGTGTTTAACATAAACTCTCCGAAACAGCTTCAGGAAGTTCTTTTTGTTGAACGTGATCTTCCAACAGTCAAAAAAACCAGCAGGGGTTTTTCTACAGACTCAGAGGTTCTTGAGGCCCTCGCTTCTTCAACAGAAGACCCGGTTCCTGCCCTTATTCTTGAATACAGGGCAAAGAACAAGCTTCTTTCAACCTACGTCAGTGCCCTTACTCCCATGATCAATCCCCAGACGGGAAGACTTCATACAACATTCCTGCAAACAGGTACTGCAACAGGAAGGCTTTCTTCCAAGAATCCTAATTTACAGAATATTCCTATAAGAACGGATGACGGCAGAAGAATCAGAGACGCCTTTGTTCCCAAAAAGGGATGTCTCTTCCTGTCAGCTGACTATTCACAGATTGAGCTTGCAGTTATGGCTCATATGTCGGGAGACGAGAACATGAAGAGCTCATTTAAGGAGCACCGTGATGTTCATGCCCAGACTGCATCCCTTATTTTTGATGTTATGCCGGACCTTGTAACTCCGTCACAGAGAAGGGTTGCAAAGGTAATTAACTTTGGTGTTATCTACGGCATGTCTTCCTTCCGTCTCAGTCAGGATCTTCACATAACTCCAAGGGAGGCCAAGGCCTTTATTGATACGTACTTTGAAAGATATAAGGGAATTACAGCCTTTATAGAAAGTACAAAGGAAAATGCGAGAAAAACCCTTATGGTCAGTACTCTCGGAGGTCATGTGAGAAGTATTCCCGATATGACAAGCTCCAATCATGTGGTGCGCAGTGCCGCAGAGCGTGTGGCTGTAAATACAGTTATTCAGGGTACGGCCTCTGAGATTGTCAAAAAGGCCATGATAGGTATTTCAAAGGCTCTCAAGGAAGGCTCTTACAAGGCAAAGATGCTTCTTCAGGTTCACGACGAGGTTATTCTTGAAGTTCCCGAAGATGAGATAGAAAGTGTAAAAACCCTTGTAAGAACAGAGATGGAGAAGGCCTCACCTCTCAGTATTCCTCTTGGAGTAAGCATAGAAACAGGCCACTCCTGGGGCGAGATGCACTGATGAATACAATTATAGGAATCAGCGGAAAGAGCTGCAGCGGTAAAAATGTAGTTGGCTCTTACCTTGAGAAAAAGGGTTTTGAAGTCTGGGATCTGGACAGAAAGGCTGAAGAAATCAGGGAAGAAAAGAAAGACCTTATCATCAAGGCCTTCGGTACGGACGATAAGAATAAAATCCGCTCAATGGTATTCTCTGACAAAAACAAATTAAAAAAGCTTGAAAATATAATCTACCCTGAGCTTGAGAAAAGAATCAGAGAACACAAAGGCACTCTGGTTATAAACGGAGCTACAATCAGAAGGGCAGGCATGGACCGCCTGTGTAACTTCCTCATTTTTACAGATTCTTCCTACAAAACAAGACTTGAAAGAGCAGTAGAAAGAGACAAAATTACTGAGGCTGTGTTTAAGGCCCGTGAGGAATCTCAGACAGATATTAATCCGTCAGAGAACAAATACCTCTGTCCTGTCTTTGTTTTTAACACTGAGGGCTCTCTTGATTATGAAAAACTTAATTTAATTATATCTGAGGGTCTGGATAAATACGCTTTTGACCGTCAAGAGTCCTGAAGATCCATCCATTCTCATCCTTTCCCTCAATATATGAACCGCAAAGAGGAACTTTTCCTCCTCCGTCCGGAAGGTCTGCTGCATAGAGCGGCATGGCAAGACCTGAAAGGCGCTCTCTTAACTGCTTTTCTATTTCAAGACCTCTCTCCAATGGGACACGGAAGGTTCCGGTTCCCGTTACAAGGTCTCCCTGGAAGAGGTAGTAGGGCTTGATTCTGTTAAAGACAAGGGCGTTACAGAGCTCTTCAAGATCATCAGCATTATCATTTACGCCGCGAAGAAGAACGCTCTGGTTCATGGCAGGTATTCCTGCATCTATGAATTTACCTACAGCCTTTACAGCCTCATCCGTTAACTCCCTTACATGGTTGAACTGGGTCATAAGATAAAACGGTGCCTCGGGAAAGCTTTTAAATACAGAAATAAGTGAATCTGTAATCCTCTGTGGCTGTACTGCAACCATTCTTGTACAGATTCTTATCACAAGGCGCGGTGAGGCTTCTCTTAAGCTTGAAACAATGTGGTAGATGGCAGAATCGGAGAGTGTTAATACATCTCCTCCGGTAAGGAGGATTTCCTTAACCTCTGTGTGTTTTTCAAGGTATGAGCAGCACTCTTTAAGATCTTCTTCAGTAAGAGGGCCGCAGAAGTTTCCCGTAAAGCGGCGGCGGAAGCAATGTCTGCAGTACTGGGCGCAGATATCTGTGGTAAGAAGGGCAATTCTGTTTTTGTACCTGTGAATAAAGCGTTTGGACGGACTGTGTTCAACCTCTGCCAGCGGGTCTGAGGATTCAAGGCTTTCCTCTCTGTTTTCTGCAGATGTAGGGACGCACTGACGGCGCAGTGCATCATTTGGATCCTTAGGATCAAGCAGTGAGAAATAATAGTCAGTAATGAGCACGGGAAGACTCTGGGGACTTTCCTTCCAGGACAGTTCCTCTTCAGTCAGTTTCAGTTTTTCCTTAAGTTGCTCAATACTGTTAATCATATCTCTTTAAATAAAAAGGGCTGTAAACACAGCCCTCTACAGTTTCATGATTCAGAAACTCAGTCGTTAACTCTTTCGAGATACTCTCTTGTCTCTGTGTTGACTCTGATCTTCTCACCCTGCTTGATAAAGATGGGAACTCTGACTCTGAGACCGGTTTCTGTTGTAACAAACTTTGTTGCACCCTGAACTGTGTCACCCTTGATGGCTTCCTCAGCTTCAGCAACAGTGTAAACAACCTTTGAAGGAACCTGGATGTCCAGAATCTCATCATTATAAGTTGTGCATCTGTATGTCTCGCCGTCCTTCATAAGGAACTCATAACCTTCGAATGTTGACATGGGGACAGGAACGTCTTCAAAAGTATCGTTGTTCATCATGTGGAAGTACTCACCATCGTTGTATGTGTACTGATAGTCGAGAATCTCAACGTTGATGTCTTCAACTGAGTCCTGGCTCTTGATTGTCTCTGAGAGAGTCTGGCCTGTTGTGGGGCTCTTGAGCTTAAGTCTGACGAATGCAGAACCTTTACCCGGGTTTACGAACTCACGTTCTACGCAGATAAAAGGCTGTCCCTTAATAAGAAGTGCTGTACCTTTGTCAATCTGTCCAGCTTTAATCATTCTATTTACCTCTAAACAAATATAAGATTTCGCAGAATATTACCATAAGCACTTATTTTTTTACAAGTGCTATATCTGTAACGGAAAAAGAAGTACGTCTTTTATGTCCTTTGCACCTGTCTCTGCCATCAAAAGACGGTCAAGACCTATGGCAACACCGGAACAGGGCGGGAAAGTGTCAAAAACTTCATAGTATGAAGAATCCACATCAGGAATAACCTTCCCGTTGTCGGCCCGCTGCTGAACCAGGCGTGAGTACTCCTCATCATAATAAGATTTAACCTTCTCTGAAGATGTTTCCTCACAGTAGCAGTTGGCAACCTCTATACCGTTGATATAAAGCTCCCATCTTCTTCTGTAAAAACCCTTTTCCAGGGCCAGGCACTTAATCTGTCTCGGGTAGTCGTAGAGCATAACAGGTCTGTCAACGGGAAGAGAGGGTTCTACCAACGTGCAGAAGATCCTGTTAAATGTATCTTCCCAGCTCTCAGGGCCGGGGATGTGAAAACCTTTTTCAAGTGCATGAGAACGCAGGGCTGAGGCACTCTGAAGAGTCTCTATATCTGTATCTGCATACTTTATCATGGCTTCACGCACAGACATTTTAACCCAGCTTTCCAAAACAGACGGGCAGCAGTCCATTATGGCTGTCTTTTTAAGAAAGTCTTCAGTCAGAGAAGCTGAATCATTTTCATCAAAGTCCACAGTGTAGTACTCGAGCATACTGAACTCAGGGTTGTGTATTTCTCCCACCTGCTCACAGTTTCTAAAGCACTTTGAAATCTGAAAGATTGAACCGCTTCCAGATGCTATCAGGCGCTTCATGAAAACCTCTGGAGAGGGGATGAGGTACTGCTCGCTGCTTCCCAGAAATTCATTTATAAAAGTTGTTCCGAAGTTATCTATTGTAGGCTCAGGAATTAAGTCTGCACTCAGAGTCGGTGTTTCCACCTCAAGATAATCCCTGGACAGGAAGTATTCACGTATGTTTCTGTAGAGCTCGCTTCTCTTTCTTGCGTTTTCAAAATTGTACTGAGCCATCTTATTTCCTTTTAAGAATCAAAAGAGTTCTTTTTGCATCCAGGTGCGGGACGCTGTAAGAGCGGCTTTCACATTCAAAAGAAGAAGATGCTGTCTTCTTTTCCTTTTCAACATTCTCTTCACTGCTCTTGTAGATAAAAACAAAGGAACCGCTATGTGTAATTCTTACCAGATCTCCGATTATATCCTCAAGAGGCCGAAAAGCCCTGAAGACTACAAAATCATAAACATCCTTAACCTCGCCAAGGTCCTTCTCAAGCACTGTTGTGTTATCTGTAAGAGAGCACAGAGCTGATGTGTTTCTTAAAAATCCGGCTCTTCTTCCCATCCTCTCAACAAGAGTAAAATGGACAGACGGGAACTCTGCAGCCAGAACCAGGCCGGGAAGACCGCTTCCGGAGCCAAGATCAGCTCCCTTATCCCCGTCCTTTACATACTCACGCATGATGGAAGACGGAGCCAGGCAGTCCAGGATGTGGCGTGTAACCAGAGCCTCTCCCTCAGCTGCCACAAGTTTGTAGACAGGGTTGAAGAGGGTAATTTCATCAAACAGCTTTTCAAGAACTGAAACAGAGGCTGATGCGTTGCATAAGGAGATTCCGTCAGACAGGAGGGTTTTCAAAGAAGAATCCATATCACTTCCTCAGATAGATGAGAAGAACTCCTATGTCTGAGGTTCTTACACCTGAGATACGGGAGGCTCTTCCAACTGATTCGGGACGGATTAGCTTGAGCTTTTCCTTTCCTTCTGCAGAAAGACCGTCAATTTCGTCGTAGTTAAAATCCTCAGGAATGGAAATGCTTTCAAGCTTTGTAAAACGCTCAACAGCCTTTTCCTGAAGCTTGATGTAACCGTCGTACTTTATCTTAAGTTCTGTTCTCTCTCTAATTGAAGGCTCAAAATCAGATATACCGTCTACCTTCCCAACCATGTCCTCAATTGAGATTTCGGGGTGTTTTATAGCCTCATAGGCATTCTTCTGCTCGTAGCTTCTGTGGTGAAGAAGATCTTCAAGAGCCTCTGTCTTTGCAATTTTCTCCTTCAGACGCTCAAGGCGCTCGGAAGAGGCAAGACCGCAGTCAAAACCCTTCTGTGTCAGACGCTCATCTGCTGTGTCGTGGCGCAGGTTAAGGCGGTACTCGGCGCGGCTTGTGAACATACGGTACGGCTCTTTGGTTCCCATGGTAACAAGATCGTCAATGAGAACACCAATATAGGCTTCAGTTCTGCTTAAGACCAGAGCCGGGGCTCCCTTGAGTTTCTGACATGCATTTATTCCGGCAATCAGACCCTGACAGGCTGCTTCTTCGTAGCCGCTTGTGCCGTTGGTCTGACCTGCTATGAAAAGACCCTCAAGGCGTTTTGATTCAAGAGAGTTCTTAAGGTCTATCGGGTTGAGGTA
>JAILPZ010000014.1 GCA_024699225.1 Sphaerochaetaceae bacterium | reverse complement strand
AAAGGGTGTTCAGACAAACATCCAAACACCCTTTGCTCAGACAAGAAAGTTATCTCAGCACTTTATTGAGCCGATAGCAATACACTTTCCGCTCTTTCTGTCAAACAGAAGAATATCATCACCCTCAAAATCGATTTTCACATTACTTCCAAGCTTAAACAGAGTCTTTCCGAACACAACTGATGTAAGCAGGAACTCTCCTACACGGATTTTGATGGTTGATTCCATACCTGTAGGCATGGCTCCGTATACTTCTCCATTAAGTTTGCCTTTGTCCGAGATGGAAATGAACTCGGGTCTTACACCAATTACAAAATCCTCGTTTGTAAGAACAGGCTCATCTTTCAGAGAATCGTCTTCTTCATTGACCTTTGAGATATGATACTTGAAGGTCTCATCCTTGTTTTCTTTTTCAACATATCCCTTCTTGGAAGCCTTCTCTTTCAGCTCTGCCGCAGCACTGGCTGCATCTGAATCACGCTGTTCAAACCACTTATCCAGATTAATACTGTTGTTCGGAATAAAACGGACCTTTGTATCTTCAAAAATATCCAGCTCAACCGAGCCGTCAGAAACCTGACGTCCCTTTCCTTCTATAAAGTTAATGGAAGGATTACCGACAAAGTCTGCAACAAACAGGTTATTCGGACTGCCGTAAACAGTCAGAGGAGCATCGTACTGCTGAAGGACACCGTTGTTAATCAGACAGATACTGGTTGCCAGTGTCATAGCTTCCATCTGGTCATGTGTAACGTATACAAATGTAGAACCGGTCTCAATATGAAGTCTCTGAAGCTCATATCTCATCTCAAGCCTGAGCTTGGCATCAAGGTTTGACAGAGGTTCATCCATAAAGAGAACAGTAGGTTCCGGAGCAAGAGTTCTGGCAATGGCAACTCTCTGCTGCTGACCACCGGAAAGCTCTGCAGGATAACGGTCCATGAACATACCTATCTTAACAATTCTGGAGACGCGTCTTACAGAAAGATCTATTTCCTCACTGGTAAGCTTCCTGACAGATTTGACAACACTTCCGTTCTGAGTGTACTCAAACTTCTCATTAAGTCCATTCTGTTCCTTGGCAGCTTCTACCTTGGCTTTGAGCTCTTTTATTTCCGCTGAGAAGTCCTTTTTAGAGAAGTCATATGCAAGAATCTTTTCTGCTGTGTACTTTGAAACCATGAAGGTGTCTATAACCTTCAGAAGTGCACGCTTAGCGTCCGTTTTGCCTTTTTTGTCCTTGCACTCCTCCAGAATGGCAACTACATCCTGAGGTCTGGAAAGAACGGATGCAATCTTTGCATTGTTCTTTGCCTCAAAATCAACAGTCGGCATTTCTTCCTTAACGTTTGAAAGACCAAATGAGATGTTCTGGTAAACAGTCATGTTGGGCCAGAGGGCATAGTTCTGGAAAAGGAATCCGACCTTTCTCTTGTTAGCCGGTATATTAATTCCCTGCTCGCTGTCGAATACTACACGGTCTCCGATTGTAATTCTTCCGCTTGTCGGAGTTTCAAGTCCGGCTATCATTCTCAGTGTTGTGGTTTTTCCGCAACCGGAAGGTCCGAGAAGAGTTACAAAGGCATTGTCCTTAATAACAAGGTTTAAATCATCTACAGCATAGAATTTATTCCAATTTTTATTTACATGTTCAAGTCTGATTTCAGGCATTATCGCCTCCTATTCCGCTGTCAAGACTTGCACCTGTAAGTTTATTGACAAGCGTATTGAAGATAAGAATTGTTATTATGAGTATGAGGTTGATTCCACTTGAGAAAGCGTAAAGTCCCATCTCGTCGAAGTAGTCCAGTGTGGTTGAGAGTATAAAGCCCTGTACACAAAGCAGCATAAAGAGGCTCAGCTCTCTCAGACAGGTCATAAACGGAAGCATATAACCGCTTATAATGGAGCTCTTCTGGATAGGAATGATTATCCTGAACATTCTCTTGAACCAGGGAATATCCTGAATAATTGCAGCTTCTTCAATCTCTCCGGAAATCTGCAGCATGGAGTTAAGCGCACTTCTCGATGCAAACGGTATGTATTTTACTGTACCGACTATAATCAGAAGGGTGTACGTATTGTACAGATTCAGCTTTTCTCCGGAGAAAAGTACAAAGAATGCAACGCCAACTGCTATAGAAGGCATGAGGTAAGGTAAGAAGGCCATACTGTTTACATAGTTTGCAAGCTTGCCTCTTCTTTCCTTGGATACTGCATAACCGATCATGGTTCCGATTGTTCCTGCAAAGATTGAACACATGACGGAAACAAGCAGTGTTCCCCTGTATGCATTCCATATTGTCTTGTTATGCAGCATACCCATCTGACCGTACAGGCCGTTTTCAGTTATATTCTCTGCCGTTGTCCACCACTTGGTAGTCAGATTACTTGCATCTCCCGTGTAAAGGAAAGAATAGTCACCCGGGTTTGGCAGGAAGGTTTCGAATGCAAAGGAAATAATCGGGAAAATACTGGTAAAGAAGGTCAGAACAACAAGAATTACTGCTATAACATACTTTCCTGTTTTTCCGAGATTAATCTTTGAAATCTGTCCGCTCTTTCCTGTAACTGTAGTGTAGTTCTTTCTGCTTGAGAGTGAGAACTGGTTCATCATCATAATGGCAACACCGAAAATCATCATTATGATTGCCAGAATACTGGCCTCTCCTGTGTACTTGGCATTCATCTCAAAGTACTTTGTGGACAAGGTACTGAGGCCCAGATAATGAGGTACAGGATATGAACCCATGGCACTGCCAAAAACAAGAAGAATTGTTGACAGGATGGCCGGCTTAACCATTGGCAGGGTTATCCTGAACATAATCTTCGGCTTAGGCGTATCAAGAATAGTTGCAGCCTCTTCAAGGTTTGCATCCATGTTCTTGAAAATTCCGCCGATAAGAATATAGGCAAACGGAGCATAATGCATACCCAGAACCATAAGCGACGGGAATAGCCCCTTACACCACCACAGAGGCATGTTTATTCCGAACAACGAAGCAAGAAGACCGTTGGATGTTCCTGTTACGGCGTTTGAGTTAAACATGTTCTGCCATACTACAGCAAGTGTCCACTGAGGCATGATATATGGGAAAATAAAAATTGAGCTTATGTACTTACGCCATGCCATATTTGTCCTGGTGACCAGGAAAGCCACAATTCCACCGAAGATAATTGCAACTATACATGTTCCAATGGCAAGATAAATAGTATTTAAAAGCGGTGTCCACAGATTTGTTTTTGCAAGTCTGCTTGTAAAAAGATCAACATAGTTAACCAGAGTAAAACCGCTTGTTTTCTTTGTCAGATAGGCATCTATTGTGCCTGCATGGATTTTAATTGTATCCCTGAAAATAGCAATAATAGGAGCTACTGTAGAGAAAGACACAACAATACCCATAAGAACAAGTATCACGTGATAAGGCTTTGAAAAATAGGTTTTAACCTTGTTCCAAGTCAATGTGAACTTGCTAGGTCTGAGAGTTTTTTCCATAACTATCTCCTGGTTTAAACAGCATCAAAGCCGTCTAATAAAATAAAAGTTTCCGGAGCCAGGCTCCGGAAACTTATGTAAGTTCAAGTTAAAAATTACTTTCCTGACCACTTTGTCAGTGTTTCAATCCATGAACCTACTGTAAATGCAACAGATGCGCAGTACTCAGGATCCTCAAGTACGAGCTGTCCTTCTGTTGTCCACCAGTCATAGCCACGGTCGTTAAGTGCCGGGAATGGTCCGCCTTCTGCTGTATCGCCGCCAGTTGCGTGCTGGAATTTAGCTTCGTTTTCAGCTGCGAGAACCGGGTTGGATGAGTATCCGCCAATATCCTTACCCCAAGCTTCGAATCCATCTACGAATTCTGTGATGTAAGCGATAAATGCACATGCTGTCCATGGATAAGCGCTGTTATCTGGAACAAACATGTAGTGGCAATATCCGTATCCGCCAATACCCTTGTAACCATCCTGGTATGCAGCAACCTTAATGTTGTTTCTTGAAACAGTTGCTGACTCCTGGACTGAGCGGAGCTTAGAGTAAACAAGAAGACCGAACTGATCCTTTGCTGAAGCATCAACAAGAATGTTACAGATAGGACCATCATCTGTCTGTGCGTTGTAGCTTTCTACCCAGAGTTTAATCCATGCGAGAGCATACTTTCCGTTTGCATCGAGACCAAAGTCTTTTGCTTCATCAGCAAGGTCATCAACTGTTGGCTGGAGAGCTGCCTTTTCACTGGCAGAAAGGGCTGCAAATGCATCTGCAAGATACTTTGAATACTTAGGTGCTGTAAGCATATAAAGGAAGTTCTTTCCGACAACTTCTGAATCAATATCCATAAACAGTCCGTGTTCACCAGGCATTACGAAATCCCAGCAGTTGTCATAGGTCTTTGAACCTACGCAGTTGTACTCAAATACTTTGTTGAGTGTCTGAAGAGGAAGATAGCCGGTATACTTATCAGCTGTTGTATTATTTGCCTGTGCCCACTCAAGAGGGATAAAGGTATCAAGGATACCTGTCTGAACCATCTTGGATTCAATCTGGTTTCCATCCTGAATAAGAACAGCAAAGAAAGTTCCTGATTCTTTAAGAGAATCTGCAGAAAGCTGATCGAAAATCTTGTTGTTCTTAGGCTGCTGCCACTCAAACTCAAGAGTATAACTCGGATCTATTTTCTGAAGAGCTTCAATGAAAAGAGGGAGAGCCTTTTTTCCACGGGAAGAGTTTCCAAGTCCGTAGACTTTCTGGCCGTTTGACTCTTCAATAGCCTTCTTTGCAAGTTCTTCAAAAGTCATCTTCTCTGCCTGTTCAATGACTTCCTGAACACTGGACTTTTTAGCTGACTCGCCTGCACCACCTGCAAAAACAAATGATGTTGCAAGAACAAGCACCATCAGTACTACAAAAAGTTTTTTCATAAATATCCTCCTAATGCAATACCACCTGTACTGCACTTTTATTAAAACATTTTACCACATGAATCAAAAAATGGAATTTTTTTTAAAAAAAAGAACAGTTGCAGCCGAAATTAATTTACCAAACATATTCCGGGCCATAAAGTTCTTGGAGGAACACAAGACAAATACAAATAAGGAGTATGTGTATGACCTGATCTTTCTTTTTGCCTTGTTCACAGTACACAATATGTCCGTTTTCAAGATTCATGAATACTGTTGCATAGTTATGGTGTTTGTGGATTGCTATCTCGTCTACAGCAAGAAACCGTACATTTTCAATGTCTTTAAGAGTTTTCAAATCATACTTCTTTCCA
>JAILPZ010000043.1 GCA_024699225.1 Sphaerochaetaceae bacterium | reverse complement strand
TTGTGAGTTTCTTTAAATAATTTGTACGGAAGCTTTGCAACAAAGGTGGAACAAAAAGAACACAAACCGGTACAAATATAGTTAAATTTTTATATATAAAAGAAATAATAATAAATAATTATTTGCTGATTATTTAAAACTTATATAGCTTTTTAATGGAAATATTCTAAAAACGGAACAATAAAAAACGTTTGTTAAGTAAAGTTATGCACAAGAATTGCACAAGCTGTTGAAAAAATGTTTCAAAGACTCTCGGAAATAGTCTGTATGGCAGCCACTGCGTATAGAGCTGCTGTTTCACAGCGAAGTATGTTTGTTTTAAGAAGAACCGGGTGGAAAGAATTCTCCATGAGAAAGCGGCATTCACCCTCTTCAAATCCGCCCTCAGGACCTACTACTACAGCGTAGGCGCAGTCCCTGTTCTCCGGATCCTCAAGGAGGGAAAGAAGGTTTTTCTGATTCTCTTCAAGTGTATTCTGGTGAAAGAAAAGACCGCAGAGTTTTTGTTCGGATTTTGATTTGAAATGCCCGGGAATTTCTTCAAGAGCTATGCTTTCACAGACCTCTGTGGGAACAAGGCTTCCGCTTTGCTGGACGGCTTCCCTGACAAGGGCGCTGTAGCGGCTGCTCTTTGTTGCAGAGTCTGAAATTTCTGCAACACAGTTTTTGCTCTTAACAGGAACAATTGCCCTCACACCCATTTCAGTTGCCCGCTTTATTATCTCGTCCATTTTTCTGCCCTTTGGCAGACACTGGTATAAGATAATGGTTTTTTCGGGTCTTGAATCGGGCAGGGCGTCTGTTGTCTCCACAGCCTCTTCAAGAGGTTCTGCAGAGAGAGTACAGCTTCCCTTTTTTATCTTCTCTACTGTAAGAAGGTATGTTTTTCCATCCCTGTCCCTGCCGGTTATCTGACAGCCTTCCTTAAGGCGCAGTACGTTTACTATGTAATTACTGTCGTTTCCTGTAAGAGTCAGAGAGTTCTGGCCGTGGAAATCCGGCGGGAGGAGAAAGAGTCTCATAGTTCTTTTGTTGCCTTTTTCAGGTAGGAGAGAGCTCTCTTTTCTACAAGAGGAGAAAGCATGTCGTAGACCCACTGATGGTAGCTGTTAACCATTTCTATCTCACGCTCTGTGAGCATTTCCCTGACTATAAGGCGTCTTTCGTAAGGACAGCATGTAAGCTGTTCAAATGTTAAAAACTGTCCGAACTCTGTCTTTTTGTCCTTAACAACTGCAACAAGGTTCTCAATACGTATTCCGTGGCTTCCCTCGCGGTAAAGACCCGGCTCATCACTTAGAACCATTCCCTCTCTCAGAGGTATTCCTGCGGCAGCGGGATGAGCTGAGATTCTCTGAGGTCCTTCGTGTACTGCAAGGCGGTGTCCGACTCCGTGACCTGTTCCATGGAAGAAGGAAAGACCTTCGTTCCACAGGAACATATGGGCCAGAATATCAAGCTGGTGGCCGTCCGTGCCTTCCGGGAAGACCTGGGAGGCGAGGGCCAGATGGCCTTTAAGTACGTTGGTATAGTCTACCTTCTGCTGCTTTGTAGCTTTTCCGAAGAGCAGTGTTCTTGTAATATCTGTGGTTCCGTATTTGTACTGTCCGCCGGAGTCAAGAACAAGAAGGCCGTTGCCTTCAATCTTCTTGTCTGTCTCTTCTGTTGCGCTGTAGTGTACAACGGCTCCGTGATCAGCAAAGCCTGCTATTGTGGAGAAGGAAGGACCAAGGTAGTCTTCTTCAAGTTCTCTTTCGTCTGAAAGGGCCTTTGCAATTGAAACTTCTGAGTAGTAGCCGTCCTTCTTCTTGTTTCTCTCAACATCTGAAAGGAAGTTTACCAGTGCCACACCGTCAAGGATGTGGGCTGTTCTCATTCCCTGAAGCTCTGTTTTGTTCTTGCAGGCCTTAAAGAGAGTTGAATACTCTTCTCCTTCACTGATTTTCACAGAGGGAGAAAGGGCATTGTAAAGCTGCATGTTAATCCTGGATGGGTTAAGGCGCAGCGTGCAGTCTGAGAGTTTTGAAAGCTCAACAGCTGTATCTTCATAGTCGTACAGTTCAAAAACTTCCTTTGAAATGTCGTAGTTTTCAAAACGGCAGGCCGGGGTAAAGAGCTTAACCGTATCCTTTCCTACAAGAAGGTGAGAAAGGAAGACAGGAGTATCTTCTACGTCAGAAGCCCTCATGTTTAAAATCCAGGCTATATCATCAAGAGAGGAG
>JAILPZ010000032.1 GCA_024699225.1 Sphaerochaetaceae bacterium | reverse complement strand
GAGAAGCCCAAGAAGAAGGGCAGACCTAAAAAGAAGGCAGAAAAAGCAGAGAAGGCTGAAAAGGTTGAAGAAGGTACAGAAGAAAAAGCTGCAGAAAGCACAGAAACTCCTGCTGCTTCAGAGACTACTGAGAACACTGAGAGCTCTGATTCTGCATCAGAGAAAGAAGAGTCTGCAGAGCAGAATAAGTTCCAGGGTCGTAACAACAACAGGCGTGACCGCAACAACGGCAGACAGAACAAGAACAACCAGCAGAAAAAGTTCATGAGCATGGAAGATGCAACTGTCTCCGAAGAAGAGTACCTGTCTCACAAAGAAAGCCGCATAATCATCAGCAATCTTGCTCAGTGCAGTGCCCACCAGCTTAAGGTCCAGGCTGCTGCCATGACAGGCAAAACTGAGGATGATTATATTGAATACAAAAAGCAGGAGATTCTCACAGAGATTCTTCGCACCCACAGCCAGAACGGCGGTGTTATCTACACAATCGGAACACTTGAGGTTCTCTCAGAAGGCTATGGCTTCCTGCGCAGTCCCATGAACAGCTACCTCTCAGGTCCTGAAGACGTCTACGTCGCAGCCGGCCTGATTAAGTTTTTAAACCTCAAAACCGGTGATACTGTAGAAGGCCTTATTCGTACACCTAAGGACAACGAGAGATTCTTTGCCTTAAGCAAGGTAGCCTTTGTTAACGGAGATACTCCGCTTGTTGCCAAGACAAGAGCTCCGTTTGACAGTCTCACACCGCTTTACCCGGATCAGAGAATCAACCTTGAAACAGAAAGAACAGATGATGATGTATCCATGCGTATCATCAACATCTTCTGCCCGATCGGTAAGGGTCAGAGAGCTCTCATCACAGCTCCTCCGCGTACCGGTAAGACCATCCTGCTTCAGCAGATTGCAAATGCCATTACCACAAACCATCCTGAGATTCACCTGATTGTCCTTCTCGTAGACGAGCGTCCTGAAGAAGTTACCGACATGAGAAGAAACGTCAAGGGTGAGGTTATAGCATCCACATTCGATGAGCAGGCTACAAGACACGTTTCAGTTGCAGAAATGGTAATAGAGAAGGCCAAGCGCCTTGTTGAGCACAAGCAGGATGTAGTAATCCTTCTTGACTCCATCACCCGTCTGGCCAGAGCATACAACCAGACAGTACCTGCCAGCGGCAAGATTCTCAGCGGTGGTGTAGACTCCAACGCACTTCACAAGCCAAAGAGATTCTTCGGTGCTGCAAGAAACATCGAAGGCGGCGGTTCACTTACTATCATTGCTTCGGCTCTCATTGAAACAGGTTCCAGAATGGATGAAGTTATCTTTGAAGAGTTCAAGGGAACAGGTAACAGTGAAATAGTTCTTGACCGCATGATGGCAGAGCGCAGACTCTTCCCGGCAATCAACCTCAAGAAGAGTGGAACAAGAAGAGAAGACCTTCTGCTTTCAAGCGAGGAAGCCAACAAGATCTGGATTCTCAGAAATACAGTTCTCGGCAACCTCGAGGACTACGATATGACACGCATGCTTGTTGACAGAATGCGTAAAACAAAGAATAATGAAGCGTTCTTTCGTTCTATGAATACAGGAGCCGTTCCTGTATCCGGTTGAACGGAGACGGCGCATTTATCAAGGCTCCTTGAGGAGCAAAATTTGGAGATTAAAGATGAAGAAAGGTATTCATCCTAACTACCAGCTTCAGGAAATCCGCTGCACATGCGGAAACGTCATCAAGACTAAGTCAACAGCAAAGTCAATGCAGGTTGAAATTTGCTCAGCTTGTCACCCGTTCTTTACAGGTACACAGAAGCTCGTTGACTCAACAGGTCGTGTTGACCGCTTCAACAAGCGCTACGGAATCAAGACAGACAAATAATTGTCTCTCGCCTTTCCTGATTAGGGGATTGCTCAAGGTTTTCACCGGGCAATCCCTTTTTTATTGCAGCTGCTCTTCAATTTTATCCAGCACCTTCTTAATCTCCTTCCTGGTAAACCTGTGGTTTTCACCTTCCATAGTTATAAAAAGGTCCTTTTCAAGCTCATACCCGTTTGCCATATAGTCAGCAATGCGCGGCATGTTCTTTCCCGCATACTCCACACTGTCCACCTTTCCAAAGTGCTCCAGATAAACAAAGCCCTCAGTGTAAATATTAAAGAATGTGAAATCAGGCAGTATGGTAATGGGCCCTTTCTCTGTCTCCAGCGTCAGATCTTTCTCATAAAGAAAGAACAAACCCCTCTCAAAAGCCTCATCTGCTATAGCTTCTTCAGCTTTTGACCGCACATAGTACCCGCTCTTCGTGGGTCTGGTCCTGCTTCCAAAAGGATCATTCAGCATGGCAATTCTGTCATAATCACTATCAGGCCCATATTCCTCCATCAGCATCTTCGCTTTACGGCTTTTATACTGATAGCCTTTAATCAGATGCCTTTTGTTCTTTGGGATTTCTTCAAAAACTGCCTCAGGATTCTTGTAGCCCTTCAGAAGCTTCTCAATCTTCTTCAGGATCTTGATATTCTTATCTATAGTCCTGCACATCACAGTACAGTAATTCTTGAACTCCAGATCCCTAATCAACTCCGTCTGTATAAGTCAAGATAAAAATGTAGTTTTAGGGCAACTGAAAATGTAGGAAAAAGTCAGACTTCTACATTTTCTTCTTCATAGAGAAGTTTTCCCTTTATTCTGTAAGACTGACCTGTAATCTTAATAATGTAAGAATGA
>JAILPZ010000015.1 GCA_024699225.1 Sphaerochaetaceae bacterium | reverse complement strand
CCGAACATTACATCTTCCAAAACAGTTTTTTCAAAAAGCTGGTCTGAAGAGAACTGAAACAAAAGCGCAACCTTGCCGGAAAATGCCTTTCTGGACGCTCTGCTCTCCCATATATCCTTACCCCTGTACAAAACAGCTCCGCCAGACGGTTTTTCCAGACCTGACAGAAGCTTTGCAAGTGTTGTCTTGCCGCTTCCCATGTCCCCCTTAATACAGACAAAACCGCCTTCCTCTATTTCAAAATCCCTGAAATGAAGAGCCTGGGAGTCCGGATAGGAAAAAACAAGGTCCTTTGTACTTAAAACTGTCATATAAAGTACCTCACAAAGCAGAAAGAGAAGCTGTAGAGCAAAAGCAGAAGAACTGAAATCCAGTCTCTTGTGGAAAAGGACAGTTCATAAAGATGGGTTGAGCCTTCGGGGGAGAAGCACCTGCTGTCCATGGCCATGGAAAGCTGTACGGAGCGTCTGTATGAAGAAGCAAAAAGAGGCACAAGAAGTGAAAGAACTGCTTTAAGACGCATACTTCCCCTTCCGTATGCTCCGCCGCATCTTGAAATCTGGGCCTGCCTTATTTTTGAAGCCTGCTCAGATAAAACAGGAATAAAGCGCAGTGCTACTGAAAAAACAAGAGAAACATAGCGGCTGTTTACTCCAAAAATTCCAAGAGGCCTTACCAGAAGCTCAAGAGCCCTTGCACTGTCATCGGATAAAGTTGTACTTGAATACAGTGACGAGAATAAAATAATAAGAATAAGGCGGAGAGCTATTTTTAAAGCCTCTGTTGCACCTTTGACTGTCAGGCCGTACAGAGCAAATCTGATTAGAGTAAATACAAGTATTACAACAAAATAACTTCCAAGACCCCTGAAGATAAAGGACGGGCGTACAGAGCTTACAAATAAAAGAATCAAGAATAATAACAGAGGGAAAGTAAGAGTCAGAAGACTGTTACTTAAGAATATGCTGACCAGGACAAGCAGCAGTGAACAGAGCTTTAAAAGAGGATTCAGTGCATGAAGAAGGCCTTCTTTCTCGCAGTAGCGGCCAAGTGTCACATCTTTGAGCATTTTCCCTCCTTCATAAGATAAACCTCACCGGCTGTTTTTATCTCTGAGGCTCTGTGTGTAATTAAAACTACAGTCAGGCCCTCTTCCTTACAAAGCTTATTTAAAACAGACAGAACTCTTTCATGAGTTTTTTCATCAAGCATGGACAGAGCTTCATCCAGAACCAGGGCCTTAGGTCTTACTGCCAGGGCTCCTGCAAGGGAGACAAGCTGCTTCTGCCCGCCTGAAAGAGTTGTTATTCTTCTTTTTGAAAGGCCCTCTATCCCAAGTGTTTTCAGAGCCAGGTCCACACGCTCTCTTATCTCTTTCTGCTCAAGACAGAGGTTCTCAGGACCAAAAGCCACATCACGCTCAACAGTCTCTGAAATAAAACTGTTGTCAGGGTCCTGAAATACAAGCTGAACAAGCTTTTTCATCTCCCGTTCATCAGTGCAGCCAAAGACAGACACAGTTCCTTCCTGAGCTTTTAAAAGGCCGTTTAAAAGAAGAGACAGCGTGGATTTTCCGCAGCCTACAGAGCCTGTTATGCAGACAAAGGAGCCCTCATTAATATCAACAGAGAGCTTATCAAGAATCTTTTTCTGAGGGTAGGACGGGTATGAGTAACTTATATTTTTTATTTCAAATGCCTTCATAGCCCAGACCCTTTGTACGCTCCAGGATAACAGAGCTCAGAATTCCTATCACTATACCGGCAATTGTGCCTGAGATAACGTAGAGAGGAAGAAGATAGACAAGTTCCTTTGTATTAAATAAAAGAACTGCAACGAGAATCTGAATAAGATTGTGGCTTACTGCACCGCAGACACTTACGCCAAGGGATGAGAAGAGCCTGCCCTTCTTCATAACCGCCATGACAATAAGACTTATTACTGCCGCGCTGAGGCTGTAGATTAAAGACAGCGCATTTGAAAACAAAAGGGTTGAAAGAATAACCCTTATAACAGATATTTCCATAGCCTTTTTAAAGCCCAGACGGTACAGGGCAAAAACTATGGCTATATTTGCAAGACCTATCTTGAATCCCGGGATGGAGGCAAAAACCGGAATCATGGCTTCAACATACGAGAAAACCATGGCAAGAGCTGTAAGAGTTCCGCTTAGAGCTATTGTTCGCGAAGATAGGTTTTTCAACAGGAGCCTCCTGACTCATTATAATAAAAATAGCTGCCCTTGCGGTGCAGCTATTTATAAATATTTAAAGAAATATACCTTACTTGGAAAGATACTCGTCAATTGCTGCAGCGGCTGTCTTACCTGCACCCATTGCAGAAATAACTGTTGCTGCACCTGTAACTGCGTCACCACCTGCGTAGATGCCCTTTCTTGATGTAAGACCATCTTCGTTAACAATGATTCCGCCGTGTGAGTTAATCTCAAGACCGGGTGTTGTATCCTTAATGAGCGGGTTCGGGGAAGTACCGATTGCAATAACAACAGTATCTGCCTCGAGAACAAAATCAGAACCCGGAATTTCTACAGGTCTTCTTCTGCCCTTCTCATCAGGTTCGCCAAGCTCTGTCTTGACGCATCTTACGCCGGTAACAAATCCGTTTCTCTCATCTCTCGGATCATCAGGATTCTTGAAACCAAGAATTTCCTTAATATCCGTAAGAATGTCAAAGTGGATTCCTTCTTCCTCTGCGTGCTCAACTTCTTCCTTTCTTGCAGGAAGCTCTGCCATTGAACGGCGGTATACAATATGAACTTCAGCACCAAGGCGCAGAGCTGTTCTAGCAGCATCCATAGCTACGTTTCCACCACCGGAAACAATAACCTTACCACCCTTCATAATCGGTGTGTCGTTAACATTTCTGTAAGCCTTCATAAGGTTGCTTCTTGTAAGGAACTCGTTGGCTGAGTAAACACCCTTAAGAGATTCACCCGGGATTCCCTGGAAGCGCGGAAGACCTGCACCTGAACCTACAAATACAGCCTCGTTGCCCATCTCAAAGAGCTCGTCGATTGTAAGAGTCTTACCTATAACAACGTTCTCCTGGAAATCTACACCGAGATCCTTAAGTGTCTGTACTTCCTTTGCAACAATCTTCTTCGGAAGTCTGAACTCAGGAATACCATAAACAAGAACACCACCTGCTGTGTGCAGAGCTTCATAAACTGTTACCTGATAGCCCTTCTTTGCAAGGTCGCCTGCACATGTAAGTCCGCTGGGACCTGAACCGACAATAGCTACCTTGTGGCCGTTTGAAGCCGGCTTTTCGGGCTTTGCAGTTGCATGCTCATTGTGCCAGTCAGCAACAAAACGCTCGAGACGTCCAATACCAACGCTTTCGAACTTAATACCGAGAGTACACTTGCTCTCACACTGTGTTTCCTGGGGACATACACGTCCGCAGACTGCAGGAAGAGAAGAAGTCTTGTTAATAATCTTGTAAGCTTCCTCAAACTCACCCTTCTTAATCTCTGCAATAAACTCAGGAATGCTGATGTTAACGGGGCAGCCGGCTACACACGGTCTGTTCTTACAGTTAAGACATCTCTGTGCCTCAGCAATAGCAACTTCCTTTGTATATCCGAGAGCTACCTCTTCAAAATTCTTTCCTCTTGTTACCGCATCCTGTACGGGCATTTCATGCTTTTTCGGATCCAGAGCCATCAGCGAACCTCCTGCTTGTAAAGATTACAGATGCTTTCGTGGGACTTGCGCTCGAAACCGAAATACATTCTTGAGCGGCTCATAGCCTCATCAAAGTCTACTTCATAACCGTTGAAATCAGGTCCGTCTACACAGGCGAACTTTGTAACCGGCTTTCCATCCTTAATCAGAGTAAGACGACATCCGCCGCACATACCTGTACCGTCAATCATGATCGGGTTCATGGAAACTGTTACAGGAACACCGAACGGCTTTGCTGTAAGAGTTACAAACTTCATCATAATCAGCGGACCGATAGTAATAATAAGATCAAACTTCTCACCGGCCTCAAGCATTTCCTTAAGTGGAACTGTGACATTTCCGTGTCTGCCGTATGAACCGTCATCACTCATGACAACAAGCTTGTTTGAACAGGCTCTGAACTCATCCTCAAGGATAAGAAGGTCCTTGTTTCTGAAACCGATAATACTTGTTACGTCTGCTCCCAGTCTGTGGAACTCCTGTGCAACAGGCATGGCAATAGCACAACCTACACCACCACCGACTATACAGACTTTCTTGATTCCCTCTGTTTCTGTAGGTCTTCCGAGAGGTCCTACAAAATCCTGAAGAGCATCCCCTTCATTCATGTGATTGAGTTTCTCTGTTGTTCCACCGACAACCTGGAAGATAATCTTTACAGTACCCTCTTCAGGGTTGGTTCCTGCAACTGTAAGTGGAATTCTTTCTCCGTCTTCATCTGTGCGGAGAATAATGAACTGACCCGGCTTAGCCTTTCTTGCTACGAGCGGGGCAAGAATTTCCATCTGTGTAACAGTTGGATTTAAAACTTTTTTCCTAACGATTTTGTACATTACAAACCCTCATTATAAACAATGTATACATTATATATATTTTTTTATCGTTTTGAAAAGAATTATAGAACGCATATGTGTTTATTTAGTTAATCAAATGTTTCTGCACAGTTTATCCACAGATTTTTCTGCTTCAAAAATCACTTTTTCCCTGTCCAGAGTATAAAATTCTCCGTTCTCATATAAAATCTTACCGTCGACCATTGTCATACATACATCTGAAGCCTGGGCACTGTAGGTAAGAAGAGCAGGAATATCAAGAACAGGGTGCATATGAGGCGCCTCAAGGCTCACTGCCGCCATGTCTGCGCAGTTTCCGACTTCAATTGAAGAACAGTTGTCCCTGCCCTGGGCCACAGCGCCGTTAATGGTTGCCATCTTAAGAACATCAAGAGCCTTAATTGCTGTTGCATCAAGCAGATAGCCGTTATGAACAATTGAAGCTGTGTGCATTTCCTCAAACATGTTAAGGTTGTTGTTGCTGGCAGCTCCGTCTGTTCCAAGAGCCACATTTATACCCATATCAAGCATCTTCTTAACAGGTGCAAAACCGCTTCCAAGCTTGAGGTTGCTCTCGGGGTTGTGAACAACAGTAACATTCTTGTTCTTAAGAATCTGAAGATCCTCGTCTGTGCACCAGACACAGTGAGCTGCAAGGGTCGGAATATCAAAAATCCCCATTCTCTCAAACCAGCGGGCAGGAGTTACTCCATATTTTTTAATGCAATCTTCCTGTTCCTTTTTTGTTTCGGACAAGTGCAGGTGCATTCTTGCTCCCTCTGTCTCCTTAAGCTCCTGAGCAAACTCCTGAAGAACCTTCTCGGTGTTTGTATATTCAGCGTGAATTGAAAAATCTATCTTAAGTCTTCCGTCGTAGGCACCGTCGTAGTTTTTAAACAGGTCAAAGGCCTCAATTCGGCGGTTGTATGTTTTGTAGTCGGTACTTTCGTCAAAGTTCTGCATGACACGGGTAATATTTGCCTTGATCCCGCTCTCACCTACTGCCTTCTGGACGTAGGAAGCGTGCATGTACATGTCGGTAAAACTTGTTGTTCCGCAGGAAAGAGCTTCAAGAATACTGAGATTCATACCGCTCTCAAAATCCTCATCAGTCATCTCATCTTCAATCGGCCAGAGAAGGTGCAGCCAGTCCTGAAGCGGAAGGCCGTTTCCAAGACCCCTGAAGTGAACCATGGCACTGTGCCCGTGGGCATTTACCAGGCCGGGAATAACAACAGATGAACGGAGATTCTTTACACTGTCGTACTTTTTCTCAGGAACCTTTGTACCGATATAGTCTATAAATTTTCCCTCAACTCCTATCTTTGCATCCTTAAGGCATGTGAGTTTTCCGTCAACAGTTATCAGTGCAGCGTAGCAGTCAAGAAGTACAGACATATTTCCCTCATACAAGTTCAAGCACATCCAGGGGACGGCTTACAGTGCCTTTGTCTCCCGGAACATAGCCAAAGCCCCAGTTGGCCTTTATACAGTCACATCCGGCTTCTTCGGCACCTTTGGCATCTATCTCGGTATCTCCTACAAGTACGCAGTCCTCTCCTTTCAGATTCATTAAAGAAAAACCAAGGCGCAGTACGTCTGCCTTTGAGTTTGTACCTGCAAGATTCAAACCGAGAATATGGTCAAAATATTTAAGAATATCAAAATGCTCACACATTTCAGTTGCAAGATCCTCATTCTTCATGGTTGCAACTGCAAGAAGATATCCTCTCTCCTTGAGTGTCTTTAAAAGCTCAACAATCCCGGGGTAGAAAGAAGCAAGAAAACGACCCTCTGCATGGTAGTAGACGCGGTATTCACGAACCAGGTCATCCAGGGTCTTCTTATCCTGCACCCCGTATAGAATTCTGAAGCAGTCATGTAAAGGAGGTCCTATGAAACGGCGCCTCTCGGTTATGGGAATGGCGGGAAGGCCAACCTTCTCCATGGCGTATACACCGCCTGCAAAGATTCCCTCTGAGGTATCCATTAGAGTTCCGTCAAAATCAAAAAAGACTGCCTTGTATTTCATTATTTATTTGCAATTATGGCCGA
This sequence comes from Sphaerochaetaceae bacterium, assembly GCA_024699225.1. Lineage (GTDB taxonomy): Bacteria > Spirochaetota > Spirochaetia > Sphaerochaetales > Sphaerochaetaceae > UBA1265. The sequence continues at coordinate 5,098 of JAILPZ010000015.1, read as the reverse complement.
GAGGTTCTGAGCCCTCTTCCACTGCCAGTCAGAGAAAACCTTCTTTGAGATTTCCTGGGAAACAACATCTGCAAGTTTCTGATCTCCGTCAAAAGTAACAAAGAGAATATTCCATCTGCTCTTTTCCGCTGCAATCATAAGTGCTGCCGCATGAATCTGGCGCTGGATGTCTGCCATGGGATCATTTAATGAGGAACAGACTATAACCGAGATATCGGAATCCGGGATGGTGAACATCTTGTCCTTTCCGTCTATTACCCATGCAACTCTTGCCTGCTCGATTGTTGCAGAAATGTCATGAAGAATATCTTTGTCACGGCCTTTAAGGTATGAGCGCACCAGAGAGTTAAAGGGAAGCCTTTCAATTATTGTCTCGCAGAGATCAGTCTTTATTTCTTCAGCAGGCTCTTTAACCGGCTCTTCCTCAAGCAGAGGCTCTTCCTTGGGAAGAACATTAAGAAGATCTGAAATATCTGTATCGTCATTGGCCTGTAAGGAGGGTTCTACTGTCTCAAGTGGGACAAAGGTAGGACCGTCGACATGTTTTTCTTCAACGTCCGGCTTGACTTCTTCGAGCGGTACAAAGACAGGTTCGGCAGGTTTGACCTCCTCCGCCTCGTCTTCCTCGTCGTCTATCTCATCGAAGATTGTGGATTCTTCGGTGTCAGGCAGGTCGTCGTAGTCGCTCTTTTCAGGCTCCTGGGCCTCTTCTTCCTCTATATCTTCAAAAAGTGAGGATGAAGAATAAAGTTCAGAATCGTCGTAGTCTTCTTCCTCTTCCACCTGCTCTTCCTCTGACTCAGTCTCATCATCATCAAAGAAAGTTGAAGCCTCAAGCTCCTCCTGTTCGTCAAGAAGCTCGTCATAAAGAAGATCCTCATCGTCGCTGTCTGACAAATAATCGTAAGCGTCCTCATTGATCAGTTCGATTGATTCTTTGTTGTTCTCGGATTCATTGACTGTCATACATCTATTAAAACCGATTTAAGACAAAAGGTGAATAAGTAAAATATAAATATCATAAGAGTAAAAATCTCAGATGGTTTTTGATTATTGAAAGGAATGGAGTTTTTATTCATACTTAGCTCATGTATTTCTGCATAAGCTGCATAACCGGCAAGGAAGAACAGGCCAGAGACTCTATTACAAGGTTCCTTTCAGACAAGACAGAAGAAGAGTTTACAGTCTGGTTTCCCACAAAAATCAACAAGGACAAGAAGCAGGGTGTATACACTGAGCAAAGCCATCCTCTTTTTCCCGGCTATCTGTTTGCTTACTGGGAAGGAGAAAACGAGAGGGACTTCCCGTTCTACGAGGTTGAACGCATTCCCCAGGTTATCCGCTTTATGAGATACGACAACGGCTCAAGAGCCCTGCTGGGAGATGATTTTCGCTACGCATCCTGGATTCATGAAAACAGAGGTGAGATTAAGCCTTCAAAGGTCTTCTACAAGGAAGGCACAAGGCTGAAGATAATCAGCGGCCCGCTCAGGGGCTTTGACGGACAGGTTGTAAAAGTTGACAGGCACCACAGCCGAATAAGCGTGCGCTTTACCGTAGGTCAGGTTACAACAGACGTGAGTTTTTCAGTAGATTTTATAAGAGAAGGCGCGTCAAATATCTGACTTTCTTACTCTCTTGTATTCCTCAAGACCGGCCTTAAGACAGTTGCAGGCTTCTTTCAGATCATCACAGTTGAGAACATATGCCAGACGGACCTGATTTCTTCCAAGGTCCTTTGACTCATAGAATCCCTCTGCCGGAGCAATCATGACAGTCTTGTTGTCAACATTGAAATCCCTGAGCATGAAGATTGCAAAGTCTTCTGCATTCTCCACCGGAAGTTCTGCAACAAGGTAGAAGGCACCGTTCGGGCGGCTGACCTTTACGCCGGGAATCTTATGAAGTTCTGAGATTATGAAGTTTCTTCTCTTCTCGTACTCTTCCCTGACTGATTCAACGTATGTATCCGGTGCTGAGAGAGCTGCACATGCTGCATACTGCTCAACTGAAGGCGGACAGAGTCTTGCCTGTGAGAGCTTAAGTGTTTCCTTGATAACGCTGCGGTTTCTTGAAACTATGGCTCCGATTCTGGCTCCACACATAGAGAAGCGCTTTGAGAAGCTGTCTACGCAGATAACCCTGTCTGCATACTCTTCATATGTAAGGACACTTGTAAACTTCTTTCCGTCGTAGCAGAACTCTCTGTAAACCTCATCTACAACAAGGAATATATCATGCTCCTTACACATCTTGAGAATGGTCTCAAGTTCTGAAGGGCTGTAGATATGACCAGTAGGGTTGTTCGGGCTGCAGAGCAAAATGGCTCTTGTGTTACTTGTAATTCTCTCCTCAATAAAGGAAAGAGGAGGAAGGGCAAAACCCTTTTCCAGAATACTTGTAACAGGAACAATATTTACATTTGCCATTCTTGCAAATGAGTGCACGTTGGTGTAGTAAGGCTCGGGGATAATCACCTCATCTCCCGGGTCGCACAGTGTCATGAGAGAGAACAGAAGAGCCTCTGAACCGCCTGTGGTAATGAGTATATCCTTTGCAGAAATATTCTTTACACCAAACTTCTTGTAGTACTCTGCAAGACCTTCCCTGAGACGGATGTCTCCGTCACTTTCACCGTAGGCAATTATGTCCGCCGGATAGCTGTGAATGGCGTCTATGGCCTCTTTTGGAGTCTTAATGTCCGGCTGGCCTATATTAAGATGATAGACCTTTATACCGCGCTTTTTTGCATCTATTGCATAGGGAGATAATCTTCTGATCGGCGATGCCTGAAATCCTTTGATTCTGCTGGAAATATCCATAATAGCGGCCTCCTTACCAGTTTTTACTGGTCTTCAGTTCTTTCCTTCTGAGCGTCGTCTACGAGGCGCTGGACAATCTTTCTGTTGTCAAGAAGAGGACTGATTGCTCTTCCATGGTGCAGACGGCTGAGAACACGGGCAAAGAGCTCGCTTGCATCTGTCTGGATGAACCACTTCTTGGAAAGAAGATCGTCTCCGTGATAGACGGCGTTTGTACCAATAACATAGTCAAATACACCCTCTTTGTTTGCCTGGTCAAAATCATCTATGGCAGTTCCGTTGAAGAACGGGAGACTTACTACACAGATAATCTTCTTGGCTCCAAGTTCCCTGAGTGTTCTCATGGCTATAAGGAGGGTTCCGCCGCTGGCAATCATGTCGTCAGCCATAATAACGGTTTTACCGCGGACATCACCGAGCAAGTTTATGCTCTTAATGTTGGTGTGTCTTGCATCTGTTGTTACAACAGAGTAGTCACGCTCCTTGTAAAGCATGGCAAGAGGTCTGTGAAGGATCTGGGCATAGAACTTGTTTCTGCCTACTGCACCTGTGTCCGGAGATACAATTGTTATATCCGGATCGGAGAAATCAATAATCTTTCCAAGCTCCATGAGAATCTGATATGAAGCATGAAGGTTCTCAAGGTGTACTGTTCTGAAGGAGTTCTCAATCTCCTTGCAGTGAATATCAAGAGTAATAATTCTCTCTACTCCAAGGCTCTCACAAATCTGGCTGAACATGGCTGCAGTAAGAGCTTCACGGCTACTCTTTTTGTGCTGTCTTGCATACGGATAGGTAGGAAGAACGAGTGTTACGCTTTCTGCTCCTGCGAGCCTGAGAGCTGAAATGGTTGTGAATATGAACATAAGGTGGTCATTTATTGAAAATGACATGGGCTCTTCACAGCCGGCAACCTTTATGGGTGATGAATTTGTTACATCATAGATAATATAGGTTCTGATTCCTCTGACAGGTTCCTGAATTTCTGCCTTAACCTCTCCGTTAAGAAATCTTGTGTACTTTACGGGGATTTCAAGATTCGGACATGTGAACTCGGTAGGATACTTGCCGTATGGAATTTTCTTGCTCTGAAGATCATCTACAAAAGAGGAGTATTTAAGAATCTGCTCTTCATCAAGGTCGTACCTTGCGCTGAGGTTTTTCGCAACCTTCTTGTAGCGTTCTGCGTAGATGCGTCTGAGATGTTTTACAACTTTTCCTGCAAGATACTCAGAACCCGGACCGGTTATGATTCCCATTTTGTGGGGTTTGATAATGCTCATTATCACAAGCCTCCGTTTCTTGGATTATACAGGGAAACGCAATTCTTGCTCAACATGGAAAAAGGTATTTGGTGGGTCAAGAGATTTGCTTTTTGGCAATTATGTGTTTATATTTTGTATATATTTAAGATTTCAAAGCATTCAGGAGATACAATATGAGTGAAATTATTCTTAACAGTTCAAATTTTGAGCAGGAAGTCCTTAAGTCAGATATTCCTGTATTTGTAGATTTCTTTGCCACATGGTGCGGCCCCTGCAAGATGGTTGCCCCTCACGTTGCAAAGCTCGCTGACACATTTGCAGGTCAGGTAAAAGTCTGTAAACTTGACGTGGATGAAGCCCCGGAGATTGCAGGTGAATTCAACGTAAGCTCCATCCCGACCATGCTTATGTTCAAGAACGGTCAGGTAGTTGCTTCCAGACTTGGAGCTGCAAACCCACCGGTTCTGGAGGCCTTTGTAAAACAGGCTCTGTGAGCTTCAATTGTCCCTTTTTAAGCGCAGCTGTTTCAGTTGCGCTTTTTTACGGGCTGTAGGCTTCAGAAGTATTTGCACTTCCGAAACTCAGGCCCCTTGTTGTAACTGTGTACCAGTCTGAAGCAGTATCCGTGTCTGTACTGTTCAGTTTCCTGCATATGCTTCTTGTACTGGTACTTTTTGAAGAATCCACTGCATTTGAGTACCACCAGGCATTTTCAAGAGCCTTGTTTACACGGTTCAAAACAGCCTTTGTTCCGAATCCTTCATACTGAGTGCTTTCAAAAGAGCAGTAGATTACACAGTCCAGCACTGCACTGCCCTGAACCGGAGAAGAAGAAAGGGTCAGAATTCCGTTGTCATCTGAAAGAGAAGTCTCTGTACCTGAGCACAGATAAAGAACACTGTCTGTAGAGACGGCTGAAGACGGAAGTTCTTCTGTCCAGTAAATTACCACATAATCTCCCTCCTGCACTTCTGCAGAAGGCAGAACAACAGACTTTTTTGAATCAGAGGG
>JAILPZ010000050.1 GCA_024699225.1 Sphaerochaetaceae bacterium | reverse complement strand
AACGGCAACAGTTAATGAACAATGTTGCATTTTTGTAGCATTGTGTCAAACCCCAATCGAACTTTTTTGTAGAATTTTGAAGTTATTTTTCTATTATTGAAAAGAAAGGACTGATTTTAATAGAATCAGCGGTATGAAAGACATAGAAAAAGTTGAAACAGACCTTATTTACCTTCAGGATGAAGTAAGACAGCTTAACGAGATTGTCACAACTCTCCAGGCAACCGTAACAAAACTTGAGAAACAGAATGAACTCCTCATGAATAAGATAGAAGACCTTGAAACAGAAGCAAGACCTTCAAGAAGACCTCCTCACTATTGATATATGAAACGCTCTTTTGCCTTTGTTTCCCTGTTGCTTATATTTGTTTCCCTCTCTTTTGCAGTAGCTGTAACGCCCACAACTCCTTCAAACTTCCGCTCCTGCCTGAGTCCGTGGAAAGAAACTACCAGCGAAGAGGTTTCTCGCGAAGGCCTTGACACCCTTAGGGTTTCTGCAAGCGCACAGCCGTCTTTCAGCGACCTTCTTGGAATAAGAGAGTACGTAACAGGACTTGGAGTAATTGTTTCAGATATTTACATTGTTGATTTAAGAGAAGAAGAGCATTCGCTAACCTACAGCAAGGCAACAATCACAGAGAGATTTGCAGTCGAATCCCTTGGAATGAATTATGTTTATTTCCCTGTAACAGACCACAACTTCCCTTCTGCAGATGTACTTGAAGACTTCCTGTCTTTCTACAAATCCCTGCCGGAAACAGCCTGGGTTCACTTTCACTGCAAAGCCGGAAAAGGAAGAGCAACTTCTTTTTCCCTTATGGCAGATATTATCAAAAACAGCAACCTGGCCTACAGAACTCTTGCGACAAGACAGTATCTTCTGGGGTCTACAAATCTATTGGATGAGAACTCAGACAAAGAATCAAAAATAGAAAGAACAGAGCTTTTGAAAAAGTTTTATGATTATATTTCTTCCGGAGAAACAGAAAGCTGGAAAAGCTACATTGGAGAGTAATTAACCCAGAGCCACATCCAGAATCATCATAAGAACAAAACCTAAAGAAAAAGCTATTGTTCCCATGTTTGAGTGCTTTCCCTCAGACATTTCAGGAACAAGCTCTTCTATAACAACATACATCATGGCTCCGGCTGCAAAGGCAAGAAGATAGGGAAGAATTGGAATAATAAAGCTTGACGCCACAATCGTAAGAATTGCAGCCACAGGCTCTACAGCACCCGAAAGCACCCCGTAAAGGAAGGTCTTTTTCTTTGACATGCCTTCTGCCAGAAGAGGAGCTGAAACTATAGCTCCTTCAGGAAAGTTCTGTATGGCTATTCCGAGAGCAAGGGCTAAGGCTGCTGTCTGACTCACTCCTGCTCCTCCGGCCAGCCAGCCTGCATAAACTACACCTACTGCCATACCTTCCGGTATGTTGTGAAGCGTTACTGCAAGAATAAGTTTTGTTGTTCTTTTAAGTTTTCTGTCAGGACCCTCAACCTGCTTATCCATGTGCATGTGAGGAGTCAGTTCATCAAGAAGCAGAAGGAAGAGAATACCAAAGAGAAAACCCACAGCTGCAGGAATAAATGAAAGCTTTCCCATTTTTTCACTGCTGTCCAGAGCCGGCTGTAGAAGACTCCAGAAAGAAGCAGCCGTCATGACACCTGCCGCAAAACCGGTAAGCAGTTTCCTAAGGGTTTCAGGTATTTCTTTTTTAAGGAAAAAGACAATGGCAGCGCCTGCCGCCGTTCCGAAAAACGGGATCATCACTCCCCAGAAAACTGTTGTATTCATATGTTTTTCACATCACTGTTGGTGTAGGTTGTGAACCTTATTGTATAGCCGTTGTCTTCAACAGGCTCTGAACACTCAGTCATGGACCAATTGTCCATTTTGTCCAGATTGTCAAAGAAAACCTCTGCCTGACCGTCAAAGTCGACCTTTGTAAGAAGGACCTTTTTACAGTAAGGGAGCATGGTGTGGTACATCATGGCTCCTCCTATGACAAAGACATCTTCTTCATTGTATTTCTTTATCTCTTCAAAGAGCTCGTTAAGACTCTGGACCATTATGAAGCCATCTTCTTTTGCCCTTTCTTCAGGGCCACCCGGCCAGAGAACTATATTTATTCTGTTCTTAAGAGGTTTTCCACCCGGGAAGGAAAGAAGCGTGTTGCTTCCCATAACAACAACCTTACCGTTTGTAGTTTCACGGAAAAACTTCATGTCCTTTTTTAGACGGAACATGAGATCATTCTTCTTTCCTATTCCCCATTTACTGTCACAGTGAAGTATAGCCTGCATCAGATTGCCACCGGAATGTTGTACTTCACGTCAGAACACTTATAACCCTTGATCTTAATGTCATCTGTAGTAAAGTCATAGAAATTCTTGATTTCAGGATTAAGCCAGAATGTCGGAGCCGGATACTGTTCGTGCTCAATAATTTCCTTGACTATAGGAATGTGACGGTCATAGATGTGTGCATCTGCTATTACATGAACCAGTTCTCCCGGAACCAAGCCGCTTACCTGGGCAAACATGTAAAGAAGAACAGAATACTGAACCACGTTCCAGTTGTTTGCAGCAAGCATATCCTGAGACCTCTGATTGAGAATACCGTTAAGAACGTTTCCGCTCACATTGAAAGTCATGGAATAGGCACAAGGATACAGAGCCATTTCGCTTAAATCCTGATGATTATAAATATTTGTCAGGATTCTTCTGCTCTGAGGGTTATGCTTGAGGTCATAGAGGACACGGTCAACCTGGTCAAACATGCCCTCCTTGTATTTGTGTTTAATTCCGAGCTGGTAACCGTAGGCCTTGCCTATTGTTCCCTCTTCATCTGCCCAGCTGTCCCAGACGTGGGACTTGAGTTCGCTGACGCGGTTTGACTTTTTCTGCCAGATCCAGAGCATCTCATCTACCGCAGACTTTACGTAAGAACGGCGGATTGTGATTATGGGAAACTCTTTTGACAAGTCATATCTGTTTACAATTCCGAACTTCTTGATTGTGTGTGCGGGAGTACCGTCTTCCCAATGAGGTCTTACTTCAAGACCTTCATCAGAGAAACCATTCTCAAGAATATCTTTAATATTTGAAACAAAAATCTCGTCAGCTCTACTCATGTTTACCTCACTTAAGCGTTACAAAAGCCTTATAGGTGTTGTAAGCCTGTTCAATATCATAAATACTTGTCATCTCCCATGGGGCATGCATGCTCATAACCGGTACACCACAGTCAATAACTGCCATTCCGTAGGAAGCACAGTACTTTGCAATTGTACCACCTCCACCTACATCTACCTTAGCCATCTCTCCAAACTGATACTCAACTCCAGCCTTATCAAGAAGACCGCGAAGCTTTGCTATGAATTCAGGATTTGCATCACTGGCAGCACTCTTTCCACGGGACCCTGTATACTTGTTTAAAACAACACCACGGGCAAGGAATGAAGAGTTCTGCTTATCGTAAAGCTCTGCATTAAGAGGATCATAGGCAGAGTTGACATCTGAAGAGAGCATGTATGAATTGGAAAGTGTTCTGCGTACTGCAAGCTCTTCACCGCAGTCTACATCAAGTCTTGCAACAAGTTCTGCTACAGCATTATCAAGAAGATGTGAATCCATTCCTGTAGCTCCAGTTGAACCTATCTCTTCTTTATCGGTAAGAATGCAGCAGTTTGTTCTTCTTCCGGCTCTTACATCAAGCATGGCCTTAAGGGATGTGAAAGAGCAGACTCTGTCATCCTGTCCATATCCGAGAACCAGACTCTTATCAAATCCTGCAAGTCTTGCCTTTCCTGCAGGGACTACTTCAAGTTCTGCAGAAGCAAAATCCTTCTCTTCAAATCCGTACTTTTCTTTTAGAATTCCAAGAATCTTATCTTTGTTTGAAGGCTTTTTCTCGTCCTTTTCTTCTTCATCGCTCTTTTCCTGATGTGCACAGCCCAGAATAAGGTCAAGTTTTTCTCCTTCTATAAACTCAGCTGCTGTTTTTGCCATCTGTGCCTGGGCAATGTGGGGAAGAATGTCTGAAATACAGAATACTGGATCTTCCGGATCATCTCCTACATTGACATCAACCTTTGTTCCGTCTGAGAGGAAAACAACTCCGTTGATTGCAAGAGGAAGAGCAACCCACTGATACTTCTTTATTCCGCCGTAGTAATGGGTATTAAGATATACAATTCCTTCTTTCTCATAGACAGGGTTCTGCTTTACATCAAGCCTCGGTGAATCAATATGAGCACCAAGTATATTCATTCCATTTGTAATATCTGAAGTTCCAATATCAAACAGTATGACGGTCTTGTTCATCTTTACATAGTAGACACGGTCTCCGGATTCCAGCTTCTTTGCTTCCAGAAGATTCTTATAACCGGCCTTCTGTGCTTCTTTTACGGCCAGT
>JAILPZ010000023.1 GCA_024699225.1 Sphaerochaetaceae bacterium | reverse complement strand
AGAAAATACACGGGCAAGAGACATTTATCAGAAGTATGGGTTTGTAGAGAACGGAGAGATGTGCGGCAACGAAATAGTTGCTGTTTATAATCTTTGACTTTTACTATCGCTACTGTCGGCTCGAACCACACAGAGACTGTCGTACTACTAACACACACCAGCTGGAAAAACCACATTAAAACGTACAGAATCAAGGTTTTTGGTTTTCTTAACCTTCTGTACATTTTATTGTCTCTTCTCTGTGCACTCCTTCTTAAAATCTGCTCCGAGACAGGGTCAAGGTTACAGTAATTGTAATGAGTGAAAAAAGGTTACGGTGAATATGATAAATTTCAAAACGAGTCGATGCTGGATATGAAATCATAAAATAGAGTAGATATGTAATTATAAAAAAGCAGGTAGAGGATAAGATCAGCAAGATATTATAATATTATGATGAACTATCAAAACATTTTATGTCCCCACCTTATAGAATTGTATCCAGGGGTATCAAGGCAGGCATAGACCAGCCTTAAACGGCTGGTTTTTTTGTGCCCTGTTGGTATAACAAAGATAGAGTCCAGCTATGATAAGCGGCTGAGCCACTGGTGGCTATCGGTGGACTGTTTATATCTGTGTGTGTTGGTTTTTGGTTTGAAAATCTTTGAAAACCGAAGAAAAGTGTCGGAAAAAGAAAATTTTTAATCCAAGAACCGACACAACCAGTGAAACTAAGCATTTAAGCAGACAGAAGGAAGAGGTTTTTCTCATATCTTGCAGTGTTGTTAGATTTTCTCTAATGGTGTATTTTGTATCCGAGGCAAAAAATGAGAACAGAAGCTGAATACAGACAGATAATCTCGGATATTGAAAGCAAAATCGGAAAGGTCAGGCTTGTAGCTGTTTCCAAGACAAGAAGTGTTGAGGAGATCTTAGCCTGCTATCATGCCGGAGCCAGGCTTTTCGGTGAAAACCATGTGCAGGAGATAGTTCAGAAGTTCTCAGGAGAAAGGCCATCTGATATGAAGGTGTATATGATAGGGCACCTTCAGTCCAATAAGGTTAATAAGGTAGTGCCTCTTGTTGATATGATTCAGAGCGTTGACAGCTATGCTCTGCTGGAAAAGATTAACAGGGCTGCTTTTTCATGTTCAAAGACTCTGGATGTTCTTCTGGAAGTAAACTGCAGCGGAGAAGAGAGCAAGAGCGGTTTTTCTTCTTCTTCTGAAGTTTTTGACTGTCTTGAGAAGGCTAAGAGCCTTAAGAATGTAGTTATTAAGGGCTTTATGGGGATGGGACCTGTAAGCTGTGCTCCGGAAGATAAGGATAAGCTGACACATGAAGCTTTTGCAAAAACAAGGGAACTGAGTGTAGAATGTCAGAAGCGCTTTCCTGAGTATGCTTTTACTGAGCTGTCTATGGGAATGAGCGGAGATTACATGATAGGAGTAGAGGAAGGGGCCACCATGGTAAGAATTGGAACGGCCATCTTCGGAGAAAGAATTTATGCCTAAGAAAATTATAGCTGTGCTTCTTCTTGTTGTTTTCTCATGCAGTCTTTTTGCTCTGGATATGAGTAATGCAAGGGAGTACGAGGATTCAGAGTTCCCGAAATGGGCACTTGAATTAAGAAGGGCAGAGACTATTTTCTTCGGTGGAATTCCTCTTGTATATCCGTTTGCATATCTGGCAGTTGATACTCTTAACGGAAACACAGATTTTTGGAATGTTATGGCTATAACATGTGCAGTCACAGCTACCATCTCAGTTGTTGATTTTATTATAGGTCTCGGCGAATGAAGATTTCACGCTCCTATGAATTTTCAGTAAAAGATGAGGAAAAGGGCCTTCGGGTGGATGCTTTTCTTTCATCAAATATCAGCAGCCTCTCACGTTCTGCATTAACCGGAAAAGACTGTGAAATCTACATAAACGGAAAAGAAGCTAAAAAGAGTGACAAGGTTAAGACTTCAGATGCAGTTATGCTCTTTTATAATGCTGAAGTATTTGACCATGTGGAGCCTCAGGATCTTCCGCTTGATATTCTGTATGAAGATAAGGACATGCTGGTTATTAACAAAGCTCAGGGAATGGTAGTTCATCCGGGAGCCGGTAATATCAACGGTACTGTTGCAAATGCCCTGGCATACAGATACGGAGAAAAGCTTATTGATGAGATGGCAGATGAGTGTGATATAGCACGCCCGGGTATAGTGCACCGCCTGGATAAAGATACAAGCGGCGTTCTGGTGATAGCTTTAACGGCGTCAGCTCATGAGAATCTTGCTGCTCAGTTTCAGAACAGAGAAGTAAGGAAGGTCTACAGGGCAATATGTGACGGAGATTTTACTCTTCCCAAGGGGACAATTGAGTGTCTGATGGGGCGTGATAAAAACAACAGAAAACTTTTCTGCCCGGTACAGGTCGGCGGCAAGGAAAGTAAAAGCGAATACTCAGTTTTGGAGCATTACAGGAATTTTTCTGTGGTGGATGTCAGGATTTTTACAGGAAGAACACATCAGATAAGAGTGCACATGAAGAGCATAAATCACCCGGTTGTGGGGGATGTTCTGTACAACAAGGCTGTCAACCGTTATCCTGATTCAACACTCATGCTTCACAGTCATATTCTTGAAATAAGCCATCCGGTAACAGGAGAGCGTATGCACTTTGAAGCCCCTGTGCCTGAGCGTTTTGAGGCATTTATAAATAAATATGGAGTCAATGCATGACAGGAACTGTTTACAGATCCATTAACAATATATACACGGTGAAAAATGAGGCAGGAGAAATATACCTCTGCAGAATCAAGGGTAAACACCTTAAGGATGCAGAAGGGGAGTACAACCCCATAGTTGTAGGGGATCTTGTTGATTTTGTACCCACATCCTCAACTGAAGGTCTTGTAATCAGCCGTCTTGAAAGAAAGGGCTATTTTGCACGCTGGAATGCCAAGAAGGAAATGAACCAGGTAATCTGTGCAAACATGGATGCCTTAATCTGCGTAACCAGTGCCATGACACCTCCTTTCAGACCGCGTTTTGTTGACCGTGTTATTGCCTGCAGCAGAAATGTAGATATTACAATCTGCATGAACAAGAGCGATATTTTATTAACCGAGGATGAGTTTGAACGCTTTTCCCTGTATAAGAAACTCGGTTTTAACATAATCAGTGTTTCAGCTAAGACAGGTGAGAACATCGATGGATTAAAGAGTCTTCTTTTAGGAAAGAGAACGGCCTTTGTAGGGCAGAGCGGTGTTGGAAAAAGCTCACTTGTAAACCGCCTTCTGAATGTTGATCAGAGAGTTGGAGAGCTTAGCGAAAAGTACAACCGAGGCTGTCACACAACAAATCATGCCCTGCTGTTTGAGGGCGAGGGTTTTTCAATAATAGATACTCCGGGTTTCAGGGAAATATCTGTTCCTCATGACGACCCGCATCTTGTAGCAAAGGCCTTCCCTGAGTTTGACAGTTTGTCTGCCGGGTGTACATACGACTCATGTCTTCATGTAGATGAGCCCGGATGTAAGGTAAGGGAAGCGGCAGAAAACGGCCTTATTAACGACGACAGATATGAAAGCTATCTGAGAATTCTTGAAAGTCTTGAGGACAGAAGTCCGCTGTGGAGTAGAAATGTACAAAAAAACAGCAAGTGACTTAGGTCTTGATTCAGTACTTAAAACGGTCTCTCTTTATTCACTGAGCACAGGCGGAGCTTCCCGTGTTGTATCCTCACGCCCGATTTTTGACAGAGAAGCCTGGAATTTCAGACAGCAGCAGGTAACAGATGTACTTTCCTGTATATCTCTTGCACCTGAAAAGGAAATCCGGGTTGAAGGATTTCCTGATCTTACATCCCTGTTTGAAGCCTTAAAGGCAGGACCCACAGTTGCAATCAGCGGGGAAGAGATATACAACGCAGGGCTTTTTATCAACGCTGCAAGAACTCTCAGGACCTTTTTGCGCTGCATAGGAGACTCTACTGTCTCTGAAATTATTTCTGACATTGAGTTCTCACTTCTGGATGCCTCAAAGCAGATTTTCAGTATTCTTGAAGCTCCCGGTAAGGTTAAGGAAAGCTATCCGACTGTAAGGAGATTAAGAGATGCTGCAGAAGCAAAACGAAGTGAAAGAAGCTCCTACGCCGCATCCTATCTTCGTGAGAATAATTCTCTTATGACAGGAAGTGCAGCCGTACTCAGAGACGGAAGAGTCATGCTTCCTGTAAGAAACGACCTTCACTCAAGAGTTGACGGCTACATCCAGGGTTCTTCCCAGACAGGCCAGACTGTTTTCATGGAGCCGTTTAAGCTTGTTAACCTTAACAATGAAGTAAATCTTGCCCAGCAGGAAATAGAGATAGAGATGGCCCGCCTTATAGGCATGCTTGGCAATCTGATAAGAGAGAACGAGGATAAGCTTCGAATTCTTGAATCCCAGGTCTCTGAGGCAGATTTGCTCTACGCCTTTGCTGCCTGGTCAAAGAGAAACTCATGTTGCCGTGTTCTTGAAAATCAGGATTATGCCTGTAATCTCATAAAGGCCCGTCACCCGCTTTTAAAGGTAAAATGTGTGCCTGTAGATTTCTCAGTTCCTGTTAACTGCCGTTCTGTAGTCTTAACCGGACCTAACGCCGGAGGTAAGACCGTTACCATAAAGACAGTAGGGCTGTTTGCCATGCTGAATCAGATCTGCGGCTATGTTCCGGCTTCTGACGGAAGTTCATTAAGACTGTTTGACAGGTTCTTCACAGATATTGGAGACGACCAGAGCATAGAGAACCAGCTTTCCACTTTCAGCGGCCACATGAAGGGTATAAGTTTTATTCTTCGCACCATGACTGAGAATTCACTTGTCATACTGGATGAGCTTGGAAGCGGAACAGATCCTCAGGAGGGAGCAGCCCTTGCACGTGCTATTTTGGAGTACTGCATGGATAAGGCAGCCCTTACACTTGTAACCAGCCACCACGGAGTTTTAAAGCAGTTTGCATATGCATCGGACAATGTTCTTAACGCTTCAATGGAGTTTGATGAGAATACTCTTGAACCTACGTTCCGCGTAATCAGCGGTCTTCCCGGAGAAAGCCATGCAATTGATACTGCCCACCGCATGCATCTGCCTAAGGCAGTAACTGCAGCAGCCCAGACATACCTTGGCAAGGAAGCCGTGAGAATCAGCTCCATTATCAGAAACCTCGAATCAAGGCGCCGTGAAGCTGAAAAGGAAGAACAGTTAATAAGAGCAAAGCTTAAGGAAACAAATGAACTTCTTAATACCCTCAGGCAGAAAGAAAAGCATCTTGATGCAGAAGAAAACAAGCTTGAAAAGCGTTATTCAAAGGAGTTTAACTCCTACGTAAGAGAGAGCCGCAAAGAGCTTGAGAATCTTGTTAAAGAGCTTAGGGAAGGGGAAATTACCAGAGAGAAGAATCTTAAGGTAAAGGCCTTTATTGAAAAGCAGGAAGCGGAGAAGAGCAGACGTGAAGAGACTGCTGAAAGCCACGAAAAAGAGCTTGATAAGCAGAATCTTCAGGAGATGAATGCCTCCTCTGATAATGTTGAGCTTAAGGCCGGTATGACAGTCTACTGCGGACCGAACAAAAGAGAGGGAACAATAGTTCGTAAAGAGAAGAACGGAAAGTGGCAGGTGGCTATCGGACCTATCAGATTCACGTTTAAGGAAAATGAGCTGACTGTTCCTGCTGTTGAAAGAAAGGTGACGTCAGCTGTGTACTATTCAGCTCCTCAGCCAAAGCTCAGCCTTGACCTTCGCGGTTACAGACTTGAAGAAGCTCTTGAGGCTGTAGACAGGGAGATTGAGTCCTGCTGTGTTCACGGAATAAGAAACTTCTCAATTATTCACGGATACGGAGACGGAATTCTCAGTACCGGTATTCATACTCATTTGAACTTAAATCCTCTGATTGAGGCATTTAACTTTGCACACCCGGATGATGGAGGACAGGGCAAGACCTACGTTACCCTGAAGATAAGATGAAAAGCGCTATAGTAGAAATTAGAAATCTTAAAACTGACAGATGCTATCTGTTTTATGCAGAAGATGCCCAAAGTGAGATTGTATCCCAGCGCTTTAATCTGGATCTTGGAATTCATCCGTGCTCAGAACTTCAGAATGACTATACAAAAACAGGTCTGGAAGTCTTCCGCTTTGATATTGTGGAAGAGACTTCAGACCCGTCCCGTTTGAAAGAGCTCATTGAAAGCTCAGAGAATCTTTATAATTAGCTCTTTTTAGCTTCCTTTCTGTCGTTGATAATCAATGTTCTCATTGAATCTACTGCAAATTTAACAACTCTTGCCGTGTCGTGATAGATCGGGTTTGACATACCGAGTCTTTCACGTTCCTGGTTTCCTATTACAAAGAAGACAGCACCGCATCTGACCTTAAGAAATGATGCTACTGTAAATAGCGCAGCTGATTCCATTTCTGAGGCAAGTACGCCAAGGCGTTTCCATGCTTCCCATTTGTTTTCAAGCTCGTAGGAGACCGGCATCATTTGCGGGTTGTGCTGGCCGTAGAAGGAATCCTTGCACTGAACAATACCGAGATGATACTTCAGCTCGTCATGCTCGGCTGTCTGCTTGCAGGCATTAACTACATCAAGATGGGCAATTGCAGGAAACTCAATAGGAGCATATTCTCTGCTGGTGCCTTCCATCCTAACTGCACCTGTGGCTATTACGGCGTGACCGCCTTCAACGGACAGCTCAATTCCTCCGCAGGTTCCCATTCTGAGAAATGTATCTGCACCGCAGTTTACAAGCTCTGTCATGGCAATAGCTGCAGATGGTCCGCCTATACCGGTAGAACAGACAGTTACAAGCTCT
>JAILPZ010000019.1 GCA_024699225.1 Sphaerochaetaceae bacterium | reverse complement strand
ATCTCCTTCCTGTTTTTCCATCCTGTCCAGATGAAGGGAACTGAATCTGACTCTTGCAGGGGTTCCTGTCTTAAGGCGCCCTGTTACAAAGCCCTTGGCCCTCAGACTGTCTCCAAGTCCTATTGCAGCCTCTTCTCCGAGACGTCCTGCACTGTGGTCGTACTCGCCTATAAATATCTTTCCGTCCATGAATGTTCCGGTAGTAAGAACTACTGCACGGCAGGTGAACTTGATTCCTCTCTGGGTCATAACGCCGCAGGCTCTCTGATGACCGGAAGAATTATCAGTAAGAATATCAACAACAGTGTCCATGAACAGGGAGAGGTTGCTCTGCTTTTCCAGCGTTTCCTTTGCAAGACGGGAGTAGGAAAACTTGTCAGCCTGTGCCCTTGGAGCCTGGACAGCAGGACCGCGGCTCTTGTTGAGCATACGGAACTGAATCATGGTGTTGTCAATTAGATGGCCCATCTCACCGCCTAAGGCGTCTACCTCACGCACAATATTGCCCTTTGCAAGGCCTCCTACGGCAGGGTTGCATGAGAGTCTTCCTATGGCATCAAGGCTCTGAGTTATGAGAAGTGTTTTAAATCCTGTTCTGGAAGAGGCTAGGCAGGCTTCTATACCTGCATGGCCTCCGCCAATGACTATAATATCGTAATCCATTATTTTCCTACGCAGAAATTCGAGAATATATTATCAAGAATGTCGTCTGTTGTCACTTCTCCGGTAATTTCACCCAGAGCTTCAAGAGCTTCCTGAATATCTACAGTAATAAGGTCAAGCGGAAGTCCCTGTTCTTCCTTATCCAGAGCAGCCTTAAGAGAAGAGCAGGCCCTTTCAAGATTATCTTTCTGTCTCTCGTTCTCTATTACAGGGTCACCTGAGAGAGGAAGTGTAATTCCTTCTTCAAGTTTTGAAGAAAGAAATGAACACAGTTCATTAAAACCCTCACCTGTATTAACTGAAAGACGCAGATAAGAATCAAAAGGAGCTTTAAAACTCATCTCAGATGCAATATCTGCCTTGTTCAGGACCTTTATGCAGCGTGACATATCAAAAGAATCATCAACGGGCTCTGAAGCATCTGTCATGTAAATTATAAGATCAGCTGAATCCACAAGCTCTTCAGATCTCTTAATTCCTTCTTTCTCTATTCCGTCTTCAAGCTTTTCAGCCTCCAGGGCGTCTCTGAAGCCTGCTGTATCATAAAGTCTTATAGGAATGGAGTTTATAGTGCACTGGGCCTCAAGAAAATCTCTTGTGGTTCCCTTAACCGGGCTTACAATTGCCCTGTCCTGTTTTAAAAAGAGGTTAAACAGGCTGCTCTTTCCTGCATTTGTTCTGCCGCAGATGACAACACGTGCACCCTGGCTGTAAAGCCGCCCTGCAGAAAATGATTTTACAAGAGCCTCAATCCGGGAAATACACAAAATAACTTCTGAACTCGGGAAGGTTAAATCTTCTCCTATCTCATCTTCAGAGTAGTCCAGCTGAACCTCTATTTTCCCCATAACTGAAAGCAAAGCAGAGCGGATGCTCTCAATTCTTCTGTAAAGTGAGCCGTTAAGGCGGTCAAGAGCCATGGCCTTTCCTGCCTCTCCGCGGCTTTTGATAAGTTCATTTACAGCTTCTGCACGTGTTAGGTCCATCTTGCCGTGGAGGAAGGCTCTGAGGGTAAATTCACCGCCCTCAGCTTTTCTGAAACCCTTTTGTGCAAGGTAGGAGAGAATCTCCTTTACCGTCTGAAGGCCTCCGTGGCAGGAAATTTCAAGAGATTCCTCACCTGTGTAGCTTTTGTTTCCGCGGTAAATAGTAATAACACAGTCATCCAGATTCTTCAGCGATCCGTATGTTGCAGTGCTTGAAGGGCGCTCAGAGAGGCTGTGTTTTCTGTTTGCAGTCTTAAAATCAGGGGAAATGGCGTCTATACAGCCTTCACCGCTGACTCTTATTACTGCTATGGCTCCCATGGCCCATGCTGTGGCCGGAGCGTAGATAATGTCATTTGCATCAAAGTTTTTCATGCCGAAGATTATATATGGAATATGGGCTGTAAATCAAAACCTCTTTTATGTTATTATCACAATATGAGTACACAAAAGCGTAAGACGCATTTTTTTACATATATTCTCATACTGTTAAGCCTGGCTTTTACAGCTCTGGTAATAAGTCCTTACTTTACTTTTGAACCGGGAAGTCTTGCTTCAGCAGTTATTCCACAGCTTTATTCAATAGTGCTTTCATACGCAGGAGTATTCAGAACAGGAGTCCTGTCCTTCCTCTCTCCGTTTACACTCATGCCGGCACTGCTTTTTTTAATTCTTTTTACTGAGGACAGCATTTTTTCCATAGAGCCGCTGAGAAGACTCTTGCATGTACTGTTTTTTGCAGGCCTGTATTTTTTCCTTGAAGCATTTCAGGGCAGTCAGTGGGCTTTCATAAACAATTTGAGCATTTATTTCTACTACGGCGGAGCTGCTGTTGCCGCTCTTTCCTTTATAGCAAGCCTAGTCCTGCAGATTAAGGAACTTGTTCAAGTCTGGGGAGGCGGGGAAAAGAAGAAAAAGGAAGAAGTCATACCCCAGGACTTTGAAAATCAGGAATCAGAGTTTATCTCAGAAGAAGAGAGAAGAATTATGGCCATGACAGATGAGGAGGCCCTGACTATCCTTGAGTCTGTCTACGTTCCTGAATTTGACAAGTATGACAACTTTATTCCTGATTCAGCCATTCTCGGTGCAGGGGATGGAGATATGCCTAACTTCTACTCCGTAACAAGTCAGATTTCCAACATACAGAGGGACAACCGCCAGAGACGCGAGACAGCTGAAGAGATAAAGAGAAACCGCGAGGAGGCAAAGAGGGCCCGTCTTGCCGAAATATTTAAGGTCAAGTACATGAACAGGGAAGAGGAGGAAGACGACATCTTCTCTGACAACATAAAAATTGAAAAGGAAGAGACTGTAGACATTCAGATGGAGGCCCCGAAGGCAGCTCCCCAGTATGTACCGCCTCAGCCTCAGCAGCCTCAGGTAATATATGTTCAGCAGCCTCAGCCCCAGGTAATTTACGTTCAGACAGGAAATGCTGCACCGGATCAGGTTCAGATTCCGTCATTCCAGGTACCTCCTGCAGCACCTGCTGCTCCTGCAAAGGAAGAGGTTCAGCAAGAGTCTTTTGAGATTGAAGAGGAAATAAAGATTGAAGAAGAACCTCAGGTTGAAACAGAGTCCAGAACCGACAGAATCAAGGCCAGATTTGACAACCTCTATGACTCTCAGGCCATGAAGGAAGAAGAGGCCGAGCTGGATTTAAGCCCTGTGAACAACTACAGCGGCTACAGGGCCCCTGAAAAGAAGAACTCCAGGGTTGAGAATCTTACTGAGGCCCCGTCCTCCGTTCTTGGCCTAAAGCGTGCCGAGGGCCAGGATTATCTTTATAACAGCAAGAAAATTGCCTACAAGTTCCCGCCGGATAACCTGCTTAAGCACTATGAGCAGGCTACTGACAATGTCACAGATGTGGATGTTGAAAAGGACGGCCGTATTATTGTTGATACCCTCAGGCAGTTTAAGATTGAAACAAAGCTTCTGGACGTTAAGCACGGTCCTACGTTTACTCTCTATGAGCTTTCACTTGCAAAGGGAATCAGGGTTAATACCATTACAAACCTTGCAGAGAATATTGCCATGGACCTGGCCGTCAAATCAGTCAGAATCCTCGCTCCTATCCCGGGCAAGACAGCAGTCGGTGTTGAAGTTCCAAACAAGAAGAGATACACAATCGGCTTTGACATGATGCTCAGTGCCCTGAGGAAGAAGGAGTTCAAGGTCCCGATGGTACTTGGAAAGACCATTACAAACGACTCTGTGGTCATTGACCTGGCTTCGGCTCCGCACCTTCTGATAGCAGGTACTACAGGTTCAGGTAAGTCAGTTTGCGTGAACTCACTTATCTGCTCAATCCTTTACACAAAGACACCAAGGGACGTAAGGATGCTTCTTGTTGACCCCAAGATGGTTGAACTTACCGTCTATAATGATATTCCTCATCTTCTGACCCCTGTTATTACAGAGCCAAAGAAGGCAATCAAGGCCATGGCCTACTGTGTCCAGGAAATGGAAAGAAGAATGAACCTCTTAAGCAAGGTCGGTGCAAGAAAGATTGAAGAGTACAACAAGAAGATTGAGGAGCAGGGCTTCTTGAATGCAAAGCTTCCGTACATTGTTGTAATTATCGATGAGTTTGCCGACCTCATGCAGGTTGTGGGAAAAGAACTTGAACAGTATATTAAGAGAATAACAGCGGTTGCCAGATTTACGGGTATTCATCTCGTTCTTGCAACCCAGCGCCCGTCAGTAGACGTAATTACAGGTATAATCAAGAGTAACATGCCTACCAAGATTGCCTTTGCAGTTGCCAACTCATCAAACAGCAGAATTATTCTTGATGAAAACGGTGCAGAGAAGCTTCTTGGTCGCGGAGACATGCTCTACGCAAGTCCGTCAAGCGGAACACAACAGAGAATACAGGGCGCTTACATAGATTCAGAAGTCGAAGATATTGTGGCCTTTGTCAAGGAACAGGAAAAGCCTGATTATGTTGACGAAGCCTACTTTGAGGACGAAGAAGAGGAAGAAGAGGAGAACCCCAACGGAACTCTTTCTTCCCAGGATTCAGGAGAAGACCTTTTTACAAGGGCCTGGCACCTTGTTGCAGAAAAAGGAGAGGCCTCTGCCTCCTACTTACAGCGTCGCCTGAATATAGGTTACAACCGTGCTGCCAATCTGATAGAGCAGCTTGAAGATGCAGGCTACATTGGTCCTGCCAAGGGCGGTTCAAAACCAAGAGACGTTCTCAAATATCCCGACTCACAGAAGTGAGAGGTAATCAAAGGATGAAATTTTCGGATCTTACCCTTCATGAACAGGTGCTTAAGGGTATTGAAAACGCAGGCTTTGAGACCTGCATGAAAGTACAGGAGGAGGCTCTTCCCGTTTGCCTCACCGGTAAGGACATAATGGTCCAGTCAAAGACGGGCAGCGGCAAGACAGCAGTTTTTGTAATAACATTTCTTGAAACCTACCTGAGAAAGAAGGAAGAGGGGGAAGATACAAGCTGCCTGGTAATAGCTCCGACGAGAGAACTGGCCCAGCAGATTGCCGCGGTTGCAAAAACACTTTCCTCAGGAATCAAGGGCTTTACTACGGGGTGCTTCTACGGCGGTGTTGGATATGATGCGCAGGAGAAGCTTCTTAAAAAGGGCTGCAACCTCTACGTGGGAACCCCCGGCCGCCTCATTGAATTTATGAAGGAAGGCCGCATAGACAGCAAGAAGATAACAACATTTGTAATAGATGAAGCTGACCGTCTCTTTGACATGGGCTTCTA
>JAILPZ010000065.1 GCA_024699225.1 Sphaerochaetaceae bacterium | reverse complement strand
TATTCGCCTCACCCCGGATAAAGCCTTTTCGGAGTCTTCCATACGCAAGGCCCTGCATTTGGGAAGTGAAGACAGCTTTGTAATACTCAGACGCTCAACAGATGCAAGAAGAAAAGATGTATTTGTAGATCTTCTGTGCCGCATAAACCCTTCTACTCCCGTATTCACTGAAACCGAGTTTAAGGATGCAGACCCGTCAAAAGGCCAGGTTCTGATAGTAGGAAGCGGTCCTGCCGGATTATTTGCTGCACTTACACTCCTTGAGCACGGAGTAAAACCCATAGTTTTTGAGCGTGGTAAGGATGTTCACTCAAGACGTGTTGATATAGCTAAGATTTCAACCATGGGAGTTGTAGATCCCGCATCCAACTACAGTTTTGGAGAAGGAGGAGCCGGGACCTACTCTGACGGAAAACTATTTACAAGAAGTAAAAAGAGAGGAGATAACACACGTGTTCTTGAGCTGTTTGTACAGTTCGGAGCTCCCTCCTCCATTTTATATGACGCACATCCACACATAGGCACAGACAAACTTCCGCACATAATTGAAAACATGAGGCAGTGCATAATCTCCCATGGCGGCGAAGTACACTTTCAGAGTCTAGTAACTGATTTAATTATTTCAGGAACAACTGTTGAAGGCTGTGAAGTAAAAGACCTTGTTTCCGGTCTTACTACCTCTTACAGAGGACCTGTTATCCTTGCCGTAGGAAATGCAGCAAGAGACACATTTGAGATGGCCTTCAATAAGGGTGTGAGCATGCAGAGCAAGGGTCTGGCCATAGGCGTGAGAATAGAACATCCTCAGCATCTGATTGACTGCATTCAGTACCATAACGAGGATGGCAGAGGTTTATATCTTCCACCGGCTGAGTACAACTTTGCCGTGCAGACTTCCTGTCTGGGAAGAAGACTGGGAGTTTATTCATTTTGTATGTGTCCCGGAGGCTTTGTAGTACCTGCAGCCTCTGATATTTCTCAGACAGTAGTAAACGGAATGAGCCCTTCAAACAGAGGCGGAAAGTTTGCAAACTCAGGCCTTGTTGTAGAGTTTCCTGCAGATGGGAAAGAGTTCTCTGACCCTCTTTCAGTTATGAGATTCCAGCAGAAACTGGAAGAAAAAACATTTATAGCCTCAGGATGTACCCAGAAGGCTCCGTCTCAAAGAGTAACCGACTTTCTCTCAGACCGTCTCTCATCTTCCCTTCCTTCTACAAGCTACACACCGGGTCTGACATCTTCTGTTTTGTCCTCTGTTCTACCACCTGAAATCTGCCTTCCGCTTAAAGAAGGTCTGGCCCTTGTAGGCCAGAAAATGCATGGTTTTATAACTGAAGAGTCCATACTTATCGGTACTGAGACCAGAACAAGCGGACCGGTTCGTTTTATTCGGGATCCTTTGACTTTGGAAAGTACCAGTCACAGAAATCTGTACCCCTGTGGAGAGGGTGCCGGATTTGCCGGAGGAATAGTAAGCTCTGCCATAGACGGCATGAGATGTGCCCTTTCCATTATCAGGGCATAAAAATGCTCCCGTTTCCGGGAGCTATTATATCAGTCCTTGAACTTCTCTTTATTAATCCAAAGTCCGAGAGCTGGGTTCGGGATGAAGTAAACTTCCTCACCGTCCTCAAGCTTGTTGTATCCGTACTTGAGCTTTTTCGGGTCATATCGCTTTACCATCTCGTCGTAAGAAGCACTGCAGAAACCTGCATTATCAATTTCCTCACGGCTTATGTTCTTTACTGCATAAGTAATCTTGAACCTGCCGTCTGAAGAACCGTGGATAAGGTGAGCTGCACAGCCTGCATTCTCTCTTAAGTCGGCATTCTTCTTATACTGCTCAAGAGTATTCAGGCGGCCCTTGTAACCGTACTTTCTGATAAGCTTATCAATCTGCGGGTCCTCACCAAAACGTTCAACGCCCGGAGCAAGAACAAGAAGTTCACCACCGTCAGCTATAGCCATACGTGTTCTGTAAACACTCTTGTTTCCAAGCCATGTGCTCTTGAACTCTTTCGGATCAAGGTAAACAACACACTTCTTGATACCTGTATCTACAAAGTCAATATTTGTCTTCTGAGACAGGGCAATTGCATCTTCAAGAACCTTTCTGGTATCACCGAAGAAGATTCCGTGTGTATTAATCTGTCCGCCGGGAGCTGTACAGACTGTAAGGATGAACCATATGTCTCTTTCCTTAAGGAAGGTCTCAAGACCGTAGTCAAAGATTCTTCTTACCGGAGTAAAGTCCTTACCCATCATGCGTTCCATACCGTAAACAGCACCGACCATGTGGCTCTTGTTGATCATGTCTGAGCCTCCTGCACCAACAAAGAGGTTCTTGGCATGGTTTGCCATACCAATAACTTCATGTGGAACAACCTGACCTACTGAAATAACAAGGTCAAAAGACTTGTCCATTACCAGGCGGTTTACCTGACACTCAATCGGATCTGTCCACAGACCTTCAGTAATGCCGGAAATAAAGTCTCCGGGAACCTGACCGAGGGTAACAACATCATTTCTCCAGTCGTGAGGAACAAAACATGAAAGAGGAATATCTCCATACATTTCCTTAATCTCGTTCTCAGTCATGGGAACATGGGTTCCGAGAGCTTCAAGAATAACAACTTCTACTCCCTTGGGAGCAAGAGCATGATAGATACAATTGCAGATAAAGCCTGCGTTTGAGAAGAATCTTGTGAAATCAGGTCCGATAAGAAGGACTTTCTTGAGATTCTTTTTGCTTTCCATCTCCTTAAGCCATGCTTCTACTCTGCTCTTTATTTCATTATTTGTAAGTACCATTTAATACCTCATTTATTGCAAAAAACGGCAAGTTATCTGAAACCTGCCGTTTTTTGTCTGTCTATCAGACGCTGTATGTACTGGCAGAAGTACTTCCGCCTTCGCCTGTCCAGTTAGTATGGAAGAACTTACCGCGTTCTGCGTCAACTCTTTCATATGTATGAGCACCGAAGTAGTCTCTCTGAGCCTGGAGAAGGTTAGCAGGAAGACGTTCTGAAGTATAGCCGTCAAAGTAGTTGAGAGCTGAAGCAAATGCAGGTACTGGAACGCCGCATCTGACTGCCCATGAAACAACTCTTCTCCATGCAGGAACGAGCTTCTCAATAACACCCTTGAAGTAAGGATCCAGAAGCAGGTTGGAAAGCTCCGGATTGTTGTCGTAAGCTTCCTTAATCTTTCCGAGGAAGACGCTGCGGATGATACAACCGCCTCTCCACATCAGTGCAATTCCACCGTAGTTGAGGTTCCAGTTGTTAGCCTTGGCAGCTGTACTCATAAGTGTATATCCCTGAGCGTAGCTGATAATCTTTGAAGCATAGAGAGCGTGGCGGATATCTTCGATAAATGCCTTCTTGTCTCCATCAAACTTCTCCATCTGCTTGTTCTTGTAGACCTTTGAAGCTTCTACACGGTCAGCCTTCATAGCTGAAAGGCAGCGGCTGAATACGCTTTCGCCGATAAGTGTAAGAGGTACGCCTTCATCAAGAGCAGCAATTCCTGTCCACTTACCTGTACCCTTCTGACCTGCTGTATCAAGAATCTTGTCAACAATCGGAGCACCATCGCTATCCTTGTAAGCAAGAATATCTCTTGTAATCTCAATAAGATAGCTGTCGAGCTCTGTCTTGTTCCACTGGGCAAATACATCGTGCATTTCGTCAGCACTCATTCCAAGAAGATCCTTCATAAGGCTGTAAGCTTCACAGATTAGCTGCATGTCGCCGTACTCAATTCCGTTATGGACCATCTTTACAAAGTGGCCTGCACCGTTCTCACCAACCCAGTCACAGCAGGGAGCACCGTCTTCAACGTGTGCACAGATGCTCTGGAAAATCGGCTTTACGCTTTCCCAAGCCTTTGGACTTCCGCCCGGCATGAGGGACGGACCCTTAAGAGCACCCTCTTCACCACCGGAAACACCTGTACCGACATAAAGAAGACCCTTACTCTCAACATAAGCTGTTCTGCGGATTGTATCAGGATAGTGGCTGTTTCCACCGTCAATGATAATATCGCCTGGCTCAAGAACCTCAAGAAGAGAATCTATAAATGCATCTACAGGGCTACCAGCCTTAACCATCATCATGACCTTTCTTGGCTTTGCAAGATTATCAGCAAGCTCCTGAAGTGAGTGAGTTCCGATAATGTTCTTACCCTTAGCTCTTCCGTTTACAAAATCATCAACCTTTGAAGTTGTTCTGTTGTATACAGCAACTGTGAAACCCTTGGATTCCATGTTCATAACAAGGTTTTCACCCATAACTGCAAGACCGATAAGGCCTATATCTGCTTTCTTAGCCATATTAAAATCCCCTTTCTTAGCGTTTTACTCTGGCGTTTCCGCTGTAGATGGCCCAAATCTGATCCTCATCTGCAGGTGTGCCGTAGTCATCAAGAACTGTAGTAGCAAGAACACCGGAAGCCCAGCCGAACTTAATCCACTTGTCTTCTTCCCAGCCTCTGAGAATAGCGTACAGAAGACCGGCTACAAAACCGTCACCACCACCAATTCTGTCCAGAACCTGGATCTCTCTCGGCTCTTCTACGTACCAGTTGTCTCCGGCAAGTACCAGAGCTCCCCACATGTGCTCGTTTGCGCTGAGAACCTGTCTGAGGGTTGTTGCGTAAACCTGTGCATGCGGGAACTGCTTTCTGACTTCCATTACCATGCCCTTGAAGGCATCAATCTTGGAAGCAATATCCTTTCCGCCAGCCTCAGGTCCCTTGACGCCGAGTGCAAGCTGGAAGTCTTCTTCGTTACCGACAAGAATGTCAGCATAAGAGGCAATCTCTGTGAAACTCTTTCTGAGCTCTTCCTCTCTGCCCTTCCAGAATGATGCTCTGAAGTTAAGGTCGAAAGAAATGAGTGTTCCGTACTTCTTTGCACAGCGTGCAAGTTCAAGACAGAACTCTGTTGTATCTTCGCTCATTGCTGCAATCAGACCTGAAAGATGAAGAATACCTACTCCGTCCTTACCGAAAATTCTTTCAGTATCAAAATCCTTGACGTTAAGGTGTCTTCCGACTTCACCGGCTCTGTCATTCCATACTCTTGGTCCTCTGAGGCCGTAACCGGAATCAGCAATATTAAACTGATGTCTTACTCCCCATGGTCCGTCCTGAGCAACTTCTGGTCCTTCATAATCAATATTTCTGAATCTGAGCTCACTCTTGATGAAATCTGCAATCGGGCTTTCCTTAACAAAAGCTGTGAGAACCTTTGTCTTAAGTCCGAGTGAAGCAGATACGTTGAGAACGTTACTTTCAGCACTTGTTGCCTGAAGGCGGAACATTCTTGATGTGTGAACCGGAAGTCTGTCAGCCGGTGTGATTCTGACACCCATACTTGTGGGGCAGACAAGATCATACTTACAATTTTCTCTGATTTTAAGCATTCGAGTTTCCTTTTATCCGTAAATTATTTTACATACTCATGCAGAGTCTTTCTAACAGCACCAGGTCCCTTCATCATTGAAGCGAAAGCACTGACAACCTTATCCTTGAGAGGAGATGTCCACAGATTAAGTCCGAAGATATTCTCGTTCTCCATAAGAGGCTTAATGTACTTGTCATAAGGACCCTCATCACCGAGCTTAAGACCTTCAAGGCATGCCTTTGAAGACTCAAGAAGCGGATCCGGGCTGAGTTCGAAAGCCTTACCGTTATCATCAACACCGAGCAGATATCTCATCCAGGAAGCCTGAACAAGAGGAATGCACTTAAGTGTATCAAGTGAGAGAGAAGGATCAGCAATATAAGCCTTTACAGTCTCACCAAAGCGGATAGCAAGCTTCTGGCTTGTATCTGTTGCAATTCTCTGCGGTGTATCCGGCATGAACGGGTTAACAAGACGACGCTCTGTTACATCATCAATGAACTTTGTCGGGCTGATGATTCCGGGGTCTGTTACAACAGGCATACCCTCAACATAACCGATTCTCTTTATGTACTTAACAATATCCTCGTCCTTCATCTCGTCGGAAATCTTCTCATATCCGAGCATGCAGCCCATGACACTCATGGCTGTGTGGAGCGGGTTCAGACAGGTACAGACCTTCATTCTCTCAACCTTGTTAACGGTCTCGCGGTCTGTGAAATAAAGTCCTGCCTTCTCAAGCTGAGGTCTTCCGTTGGGGAAGCTGTCCTCAATAACAAGATATTCACACTCTTCAGCGTTTACAAACGGAGCAATATATGTATTTCTCTGTGTAATAACAACGTCTGTGCTCTCAAAGCCCTTGCTCTTGAGCATTTCCTGAACGCTTGCATGCGGTCTCGGAGTAATCTTATCAATCATACTCCATGGGAAGGAAACCTTCTTAGGATCGCTGAGGTAGTCAACAAATTCCTTTGTTACCATACCCTTTGCAAGCCAGGCCTTTGCTACTTCCATAACACCGGCCTGAAGTTTCTCACCGTTGTGTGAGCAGTTATCCATACTGACAAATGCAAACGGATAAGCACCGGCCTTAAATCTTTCATATGCAAGAGAAGTAACCATACAAATAATTGTGCTGCACTTTTCAGGTCCTCTCTCAATATCTTCCTTTACATAACCGGGAATAGTTGAATAACCCTTCTCTGTGATCGTGAAACTGACCATCTGGAGTTTAGGATTAACAAAAGCCTTCTTAAGAGCTGCATAGTCTTCAGGAAAAGCCGGTGAGCACTTATAAGCTGCTGCCATACTTGCAACAACTCTTGTATCAACTGTAGCGTCACTCTTCAAAGTTGCCATCAGACAAAGGTTGTCAAACGGTTTGTAGATATCATCAATAATCTGGTAGTCAAAACCTTCACCAACGATAATACCTGTTTCTGAAAGACCCATTTCAAGAAGGTCCTGCATTCTAGCTGCCGGGAAACCTCTGAAAATGTTACCTGCACCAAAGTGAATCCATGTACAGTTCTTCTCTGTAGCCTTACGCATCTTTTCAATATCAAAAGAAGGAAGTTTAATACCAGCCTTTTCCCAGGCTGCCTTGTTTTTCAGATCATTAAGACAAAGTTTCATGCCAAAATCCTCCAATTGTGATTATAAACTAGCAAGACAATATCTAAAAGCTTAAAATTAAGTATTAATTTTGCATAAAAGAGCCTAATGTTGTTTTTCCAGGCCTTAGAAACGCTAAGGCAAAAAGAAAGAGCTGCAACTTTTTACATTGCAGCTCTTATGTTATTCAGTTTATTTGAAGTCTAAAGTCAGTTAACAGATGATGAAAGGAAGATCTCAAGGAACTTCTCTGTAAAATGATCATCAAGCTTATCACTTGCAAGCACTGCTGAAGCATAATCAACAATTGTGTTCTGTCCTGCATATGCATTGTAAAGTGATGAAACATAGTATGAAAGTGAATCATCTACAGTATCAGCACCTACTCTTACAACAATATAAGCTCCGTCAACAGAAACAGGATCTGTTACATAGCCTTCAGCCTCTGTGAAAAGAGTTCTTGAAAGAGCTTCATCTGCAGCTGCTGAAGTAAGGTATCCCTTCTCATCTGCATATTCAAAGCCCATGATGAAGGAAGACTTTCCAATATTGTTGCTTGCGCCAAGTACACTAATTACACCGTACTGATCTGCAGCACTGTCAAAGTCAGAAGCAGATACAGAAGCAACAGCTTCATCAATATAAGGTGTAACCAGTTCAGGATTGTTCTGGAAAATGTAAGCCTTAATCTCTGAAAGTGTAGGTTCTACTGTATTTCCGCTCTCATCTGTAGTCTTCTCCATAGCAGAAGTATCATACTCCTGTGCAAGAGAATCAGGATATACATTGTAATCAATGGCAACATACTCAAAGTTTCTTCCCTTTGAAGAAAGACTTGTTACAGCCTCAACTTCCTTTGAAGAAACCTTTGCTGTATAGAGGTCACTCATGACTGTCTGGTAGGCATATACCTTTTCCATATAGTTGTACTGAGCGTTTCTCTGTGAAACTGCAGTATTGTTATAAACTTCTTCGCTGAAGTTATTCTCTTCATCAGAATAAACACCGCTGCTGATAATCAGTCTGTTAACAAGCTCAGGAACAGTAATAATACCAGCTTCCTTGCCGGCCTTATCCATAGCCTGGAAAACAATCTCGTTCTGATAAGCTGAATACCAGATAGACCAAAGTGAGTTAAAGTCGCCGTTTGCAATAGCTGTTGCATAATCCGACTGTCCGACATTAGTAGCAAAAACTGAACCGGCTTCATATTTGATCGGCTCACCGTCGTAGTAACCGAAAACATTACTGTCGTCGTTACCCTGCTGAATCATAATAATAATGTAGTATGAGCTACCGACCATAAGAAGAGCGAGAGCAACAATGATAATTGTTGTAATAACTCTCTTGGTAGTCCAGGGCTCTTTTTTTGCCTGACCTTTTTTCTCAGCATCAAGTTTGATGTCTGATTTTACATCCTTATCTGACATAGAAGACCTCTTTATTTGTATTTTTTAAACGCAAAAAAGCATTTTACAAAATACTCCAGATTAACTGTTATGTCAACGCAGAAGGCCCTCTGCAAAAGGATATGAAATAGACCACCGATTGACTAATTTATTCTAAAAACATATAGTTTGTTCACCACGGGTAGTAGCGCAGGGGCTAGCGCGTCTGGTTCGGGACCAGAAGGTCGGTGGTTCAATTCCACTCTGCCCGATATGATAAGAGGAACAGTATTTCGCTGTTCCTCTTTTTTGTTTATCAACTGAAAAAACT
>JAILPZ010000062.1 GCA_024699225.1 Sphaerochaetaceae bacterium | reverse complement strand
TTTTTTTAATTTTTTTAAATTTCAAGTAATAAAAAAATTGATTTCTCTATATAAGCTATATTATTCTTGCTGAAAGGATTATATATGAAAAAGATTTTATTAATTATTTCCGTTGTTTTATTAGCCATTGTTGGTTTTTCCTGCAGCGCAGATCTTCACGATTCACTTATCTCTTCTGAAACAGTTTCAGATACTC
This sequence comes from Sphaerochaetaceae bacterium, assembly GCA_024699225.1. Lineage (GTDB taxonomy): Bacteria > Spirochaetota > Spirochaetia > Sphaerochaetales > Sphaerochaetaceae > UBA1265. Next base: position 124,161 of record JAILPZ010000062.1, on the reverse strand, counting down.
AGCCTTCTGCTGTTGCTGTCAGTGAAGTAGAGTCTGCTGCTGAGACTCAGATTGAAGATGATTTTGAAACCGTTTATTCTGCTCCTGAAATTTCAGTTGAATTGCTAAATGACTGTTATGAAGTAGGTCTTGTTACAAAAATACTTATGTATCAGATTCTGGTTTTCAATCATCCTCTTGATACTGCAGTAGTTACAAACGGTTCTTATGATCTGTCCCAGGGTCTTATTCAGGGAGATATTGATTATAATCACTGTGTTTATAATGATGAATTCCTTTTTGATGGTAATGTATCATACAGGTACCATTATGGAGATGGAGACAGTATTGAAGTTCTGACATGTGATAATCTTACATATGTAGAAATTGCTTCTGAAAAATCATATGTACTTTCTTTCCATATGGAATACAAAGAAGCTCAGAACTATATAGAATTTACTGATTTTACCTGCAACGGAACAGAGTATCAGGATTACAGACAGTCTTATACATACGGTTATTAAAAAAGTTGCCGCTTTATAAAAGTTTTAGTAACTTTGTCTCATGAAGGTAACAATTCCGAGACTTATATGTGAATACAGTGATCTTGTTCTTGCCGTTGCTGACGACAGGAACAGAGATCCGGTATGGGAGAGATTCTACCATATACAGATGGCTATGTATCTGCTGTCCCATGCTTCCAATAATTCCATAAATCTGAAGGATTCTGTACATGCCTATCACATGATATTCAATGTATGGCAGGACCTGGAGGATTGGTGGGGACCATCATGTTGCAGTCTTTCTGACCCTGATTCTTTATTCAAATCTATTCCAATAGATTTTCTTGGGTCAAATTGACACAGTTTTATTGTTTTTTTTAAGTACAGGGTCATTTTGACCCTTTTTTTATTAATTACAGATTAAAAAACAGCATTATATGCGTCTTAAATGCAGTTGGCACGGAACTTGCTTTTAGGATGGCATGAACAACAAGAATATTTTAATTGATAATGAACCTAATTCTCTTTCTACTTATCTCAGAGAAGTAGAAAGAATTCCTCTTTTAAATCGTGAGCAGGAATATGACCTTGCAATTAAGGCTAAAAACGGCGACCGGGAAGCAAGGGCTAAGCTTGTAGAGTCAAATTCAAGGTTTGTAATAAGCATTGCCAAGCAGTTCCAGGGAAGAGGACTTCCTCTTTCAGACCTTATCAGTGAAGGAAATGTTGGTCTTCTTGTTGCTATTGATAAGTTTGAGCCTGAAACAGGAAACCACTTTATCAGCTATGCAATCTGGTGGATCAGACAGTCAATTCTTAAGGCTCTCAATGAAAAATCCAGAATGGTAAGACTTCCTGCAAACAAGATTAAGGATGCAGATATCTACGGTATTAATGTTACAAGTCTTGATACTCCTATAAATGATGAAGAAGATTCATCTCTTGGAGATGTAATTCAGAGTTCCGAAGATTCTCCGGAGGATACAGTTGTAGAGCAGAGCCTGACTGAGGCTATTGATAAGGCTCTTTCTTCATTTGATGAAAAGGAAAGGGATATTATCATAAGACGCTTTGGTCTTCATAATACTGAGCCCATGAGCCTCCAGGAAATTGGCACTCTTTACGGAGTTACAAAGGAAAGAATCAGACAGATTGAAAAGAAAGTTCTCACATCCATGCGTGAAATAGATGAAGTGAAGGATTTAAGGGCATATATAGCCTGTTAATTATTCATTTTCATTGACATAAATTTGATTTTCAAAGAGAATTATTGTGTTCTTAATATTGCTAAAATATAAGTTTATTTTCTAAAGGAAATCAAATGGACACAAAAGTAACAAAATGGGTTTATTTCTTTGGTAACGGTGCTGCCGAAGGAACAGCCAACATGAAGGATGTTCTTGGCGGAAAGGGAGCTAACCTTGCTGAAATGACCAGTATTGGCCTTCCGGTTCCTCCCGGATTCACAATCAGTACACACGCATGTGATTATTTTACAAAACATGACGGTCAGTATCCTGACGGAATGAAGGAAGAAGTTCTTCTTAACCTCAAGCAGCTTGAGAAGACAATGGGTGCTACACTCGGAGATCCGACAAATCCTCTTCTTGTTTCTGTAAGAAGTGGAGCAGCACAGTCCATGCCCGGTATGATGGATACAGTCCTTAACCTTGGTCTTAATCCTACAACTGTAGATGCTATTGCAAAAAAGACAAATAATGAGCGTTTTGCATGGGACAGCTACAGACGTTTCATCCAGATGTTCGGAGATGTTGTAATGGGAGTTCCCCATGCAAAGTTTGAAGAAGCCATCCAGGATGTTAAGGATGAAGAAGAAATTACATGGGACTACGAGCTTACAACTGAACATCTTCAGAATCTCGTAAAGCGCTATAAGAGAATCTACAAGCGCCACACAGGTGAAGAGTTCCCGACAGATCCGTACGAGCAGCTTTTCAAGGCTATTGATGCAGTATTTGGATCATGGAACAACGACAGAGCCATTAAATACAGACAGATGAATGATATCAGAGGTCTTCTTGGTACAGCTGTCAACGTCCAGTCCATGGTATTCGGTAACATGGGTGAGACTTCAGGTACAGGTGTTGCATTTACAAGAGACCCGTCAACAGGTGACAACCACTTCTACGGTGAGTATCTTATGAATGCTCAGGGTGAAGACGTTGTTGCAGGTATCAGAACACCGCAGTCAATTGAAACTCTCAGAATGGTTAATGAAGGTGTTTACAAGCAGCTTTGCGGAATTCGTGAAACTCTTGAAAAGCATTATCATGACATGCAGGATATGGAATTTACCATTCAGGAAGGAAAGCTCTTCATGCTTCAGACAAGAAGCGGTAAGAGAACTATCTTCAGCTGGCTCAGAAGCCAGGTTGAAATGGTAGAGGAAGGTCTTGTAGACAAGAAGACTGCAGTCAGCCGTGTTCCTGCTTCAGAATTCAACAAGCTTTTTGCTCCTATTCTTGACCAGGCACAGATTAAGAAGAATGGTATTAAGCCTGTAACAACAGGCCTTAACGCTTCTCCCGGCGGAGCCTGCGGTCAGGTTTATTTCACAGCAGAAGAGGCTGAGGCACAGGCAGCTCTCGGTAAGGATGTTATTCTTGTAAGAACTGAAACATCTCCTGAAGATATTGGCGGTATGGCTGTTTCCAAGGGTGTTGTTACATGCCGTGGCGGTATGACAAGCCATGCAGCAGTTGTTGCCAGAGGTATGGGTTGCCCATGTGTATCAGGTGCCGGAGAAATTGTTGTTAACTTTGCAAAGAAGTTCTTTGAAGTTAACGGAACAGTTGTCAAGGAAGGCGATTATATTTCAATTGACGGTTTCTCAGGTGCAGTTTATGCAGCAAAGATTGATGTTAAGGATTCTGAAATTCTTCAGGTTCTTGACGGCCATATGAAGGAAAGTGATTCATCACTCTTCCAGAATTACAAGAAGTTCATGAGCTATGTTGATGAGATTAAGACAATGGGCGTCAGAACAAACGCTGATACTCCTGCTGATACTCACAGAGCAGTTCTTCTTGGTGCTGAAGGTATTGGTCTTTGCAGAACAGAGCATATGTTCTTTGGCGGTACAAGAATTATTAACATGAGAAAGATGATTCTTGCCAACAACATCAGAGAAAGAGAAGAGGCTCTTGCTGAGATTCTTCCTATGCAGAGAGCAGACTTTGAGGCTATGTTTACAGAGCTTAACGGTCTTCCGGCAAACATCAGACTTCTTGACCCGCCTCTCCATGAGTTCCTTCCGAATGACTCAACAACAAGACATGAGCTTTCACTTAAGCTTGGTATTTCTGTTGAAGAGATTGCACAGAAGTGTGCAGCACTTCATGAGTTCAACCCAATGCTTGGTTTCAGAGGTTGCCGTCTTGCAATCATCTATCCTGAAATCCTTAAGATGCAGGTAAGAGCTATTATTGAAGCTGCAATCAACGTTCAGGCTAAGGGAATTAAGGTATATCCTGAAATCATGATTCCTCTCGTAGGTCACTACAAGGAGTTTGTCTTCTGTAAGGAACATGCTGAAGAAGTTATTAAGAATATCTTTGCTGAAAAGAAAACTACAGTTCCTTATGAAATTGGTACTATGATTGAGGTCCCGAGAGCAGCAATTACAGCAGATGAGATTGCCAAGGAAGCTCAGTTCTTCAGTTTTGGTACAAACGACCTTACTCAGATGACCTGCGGCTTCAGCCGTGATGACTCAGGAAGATTCCTTTCTCACTATGTTGGAGATACAGACAAGCAGTTCTACGAGTATGATCCGTTCCAGACAATCGATACAGACGGTGTTGGTAAGATTCTTTCTATGGCTGCAAAGCTTGGCAGATCTGTCAGACCGGAGATCAGACTTGGTATCTGTGGTGAGCATGGTGGTGACCCGAAGACTATCGCATTCTGTCAGCAGGTTGGACTTAACTATGTTTCATGTTCTCCTCTGAGAGTACCTATTGCACGTCTCGCCGCTGCACAGGCTGCAATTCAGGGATGACAAATATCTATATTAATGTATAGAATAAGAGCTGCATCTAATGGTGCAGCTCTATTTTTTGGTTATTTTTATGAGTGCAGCTAAGTCAGTAAAACGAACAGTTGAAAAGAGAAAGGCATTCAGTCATTCCTTTATAACTACACTATTAATAGTTCTCTCTCTTGTAATTCAGGTATTTACCTTTATTGGTCTTACTACATTTATTACTGACAGCTATATCTGGGTTCAGATTGCATTCAACATTGTTGCTGTTATTCTTGTTCTGGCTATTTTCGGAAGACAGACTACATCAATGGTAAAAATACCCTGGATTATACTGATAGTCTCCTTTCCTGTTTTCGGTGTTCTTCTTTACATGCTTACAGGTTCAACAAGGACTTTAAAATCAATTAAAAAAAGATATGAGAAGATTGACAGTATAATACTTCCGCTTCTTCCTAAAAATGAGAAGGCACTTTCATCTCTTAAAAAACTAAGTATAGAATCCGGAAACCAGGCTTCTTATGTAATTAAATCATCTGGTTATCCTGTATACAATAATTCGAATATCAAGTTTTTCACTGATGCTTCATCATCTTTTGAAGATCAGCTTATAGAACTTTCAAAGGCCAGAAAGTTTATTTTTATGGAATATCATGCCATAGAAAATTCAGGTCCGTTTGAAAGAATAAGAATTATACTTAAGAAAAAAGCATCTGAAGGTGTTGATGTCAGATTATTCTTTGACTATTTTGGTTCCTCTGTTTTTATCAACAGCCGTAAGTTTGTTAAATCTTTAAGAGATGATGGTATTAAGTGCTATGTCTTTAATCCTATTGTTCCTGTCTATAACATGTTCATGAACAACAGAGATCACAGAAAGCTGACAATTATTGATGGAAGAATAGGGTACACCGGCGGTTTTAATATTGCAGATGAGTACTTTAACATAACGCATCCATACGGGCACTGGCTTGATACCGGTGTTAAGATTGAAGGTGAAGCTGTAAAATCCATGACTGTAATTTTTATGGAAAACTGGATGGCAATCCGTAATACACAGACACCGGAAAAGAGCCCTGACAAGTATTTAATAAAGCCAAGGCTGTCAAATAAGGAAGGATGTTTTATTCAGCCCTATGCTGATGGTCCGACGTCATTTGAACATGTAGCTGAAAATGTCTACGCAAACATTCTTACCGGTGCTGACAGGTATGTATACTTTATTACTCCATATCTGATTATTTCAGATGAATTGAGGTATGCATTTAAGCTTGCTGCAGGGAAGGGTGTAGATGTAAGAATTATTACACCCGGAATACCTGATAAGAAAATTGTATACGCTCTTACAAGGTCCAATTATTATCAGCTGGTCAGTGAGGGAATAAGAATATACGAATATACACCGGGCTTCTGCCATGCAAAACAGTGTGTTTCGGATGATTTTGTTGCTACCTGCGGTACTATTAATCTTGATTTCAGAAGCCTGTATCATCATTTTGAAAATGGCGTTCAGTTCTTTAACTCATCTGCAGTTATGGATATTAAAAAGCAGTTTGATCAACTATTCCCGCAGTGTGAGGAAGTTACTGAAAAATACAGGAAAAGATCCAGGGGATTTAAGTATCTTGCCGAGCAGTTCTTTAAACTTTTCTCACCATTGGCATAAAAAAGTAGCTAAATATCATTTTTTTTAGTAAAATCAACAGTATGAAAGAAAGTGGAGAGATGTATCTGGAAACAATTCTGGTTCTTTCTCAGAATTCAGAAGTTGTTCGTTCAATTGATGTTGCTCGTGAGAGAGGTTATTCAAAACCTTCAGTAAGCAGAGGTCTCGGTATACTCAGAGATGAGGGTCATATTGCCTTTGATAATAATGGTCATATTACCCTTACTGAATCCGGCAGAAAGATTGCCGAGAAAATATATGAAAGACATAATGTTCTGACAAGACTGCTTATGAATGCCGGTGTTGATGAAGAGACTGCTTCAGAAGATGCATGCAGGATTGAGCACGTTATAAGTGACAAAACCTTTGATATAATTAAAGCTAAACTGAAATAAAAAAGCCAAAGAGGGGAATTGAACCCCTGACCTACTCATTACGAGTGAGTTGCTCTACCCCTGAGCTACTTTGGCATGTGAGTTATTCTATCAATTTTTCCTGAAAGCAGAAACCCTGGATGTGGCACTGAGGTCAAAATCAGATTTAATACCGTCATTCAGATACTTAAAGCCAAGACCTGCAACCATGGCACCGTTGTCAGTGCAGAGTTTGAGAGAAGGGAAAGTAACTTCATAACCCTTTTCTTTTAAAGCAGTTAATGACGCACGAACCTGGGAATTTGCAGCAACTCCGCCACCTGCGGAAATACGTTTTAATCCTGTATCCTTTAAGGCCTTCTCAACCTTTTTCATTAGCATTCCTACAGCTACGCGCTGGAAGCTGGCACTAATGTTCTCAGGTGTTGCTTCCTTGCCTGTTGAAAATAGATCAAGCTGATTAATAACTGCTGTCTTAAGGCCGCTGTAGGAGAGGTCATATCTGTGTTTTTCAGGATCAAGTTTAGGACCGCTGAAAAGGAAGGCCTTACTGTCTCCATTTTGGGCAAGACGGTCAATCATGACTCCGCCCGGATAACCTAAGCCATAGTGCTTGGCAACCTTGTCAAAAGCTTCTCCTATAGCATCATCTATAGTAGTTCCCAGAACTTCAACACTGTCATATGAAAGGACCTTACAGATTACTGTATGACCGCCTGAAAGAAGTACTCCAAGGTAAGGGTATTCAAGCTCATGTTCAATCTGTGAAGCATACAGATGAGCCCTTATATGATCTATTCCTATAATTGGGATGTTAAGCGAGTAGGCCAGACCCTTAGCAAAGTTAACTCCTACAAGAAGAGAGCCAAGAAGACCCGGTCTTGATGTAACTGCAATTGCATCCAGATCCTTTACAGTAATACCTGCCTGCTTAATGGCAGCATCACAAACCTGAGATATCCATTCAGTATGAAGACGTGATGCAATCTCAGGGACAACACCGTCATAAGGTCTGTGGAGTTCAATCTGAGTTGCTATTACATTAGAAAGGATTCTGTTGCCGTTTTCAACAACAGCACAGCTGCATTCATCACAGGAGGTTTCAATACCTAGAACTATCATTGATCACCGTCTTCAAGTAAGTCTTCAGAAAAATCAAGCATATCGGGGGAGAATAGCTTTCCTGAGAAAAACATGGACAGCATTCTCTGGTTTTTCAAATCCGGATTAATTGTATCCATGAAGCTTGTCAGTTCCCTGCTTTTCGGGAGTCCGCAAACAACTGCCCCGCGCTTTTTATCCTGCTTCAGGTTTTCCTTTAAAGAGTCATCTATATAAATATCCTGCACCAAAGGTGGAAAAGTATTTTTCATACCTTGAAATTAATCACACTGGGATAATTAGTCAACCTTTATTGACAGACAAGGTCTATTTTTGTATTATCCCTATTGTCCTTTGGGATGTAGTGTAATGGTAACACTGCAGATTCTGGTTCTGCCTTTGGGGGTTCGAATCCCTCCATCCCAGCATGGTTCCATCGTCTAGGGGTTAGGACGGGAGATTCTCAGTCTCTAAACAGGGGTTCGATTCCCCTTGGAACTAAATTTTAGTGCAGCACCTTAAATGGTGCTGTTTTCGTATATAGATTCAGGAATACAGATGGTAACAGCTTCAAACATTTCACTTTCTTATGGAACACAGGTACTTTTCAAGGGCGTAAACATTAAATTTACACCGGGAAACTGCTATGGAATTATAGGCGCAAACGGTGCCGGAAAGTCTACTTTTCTCAAGATTCTCTCTGGGGAAATAGAACCGGATACAGGAGAGGTAATTATCTCCTCAAACCAGAGAATGGCAGTTCTGAGACAGGATCACTTTGCATTCAATGAATACACGATTCTTGATACTGTAATTATGGGTTACAAGCATCTGTATGATGTTATGAAGGAAAGAGAGAGTATATATGCCAAGGAAGACTTCTCTGAGGAAGACGGACTCAAGGCTGCTGATCTTGAATCTGAGTTTGCTGATCTGGGAGGATGGGAAGCAGAGTCAAATGCCGGTATCCTTCTTTCAGGTCTAGGTATTTCTGTTGATATGCATGATAAGCTCATGCAGGATGTTGAAGATAATATTAAGGTCAGGGTTCTTCTTGCCCAGGCTCTGTTCGGAAATCCTGATATTCTTCTTCTTGACGAGCCTACAAACCACCTTGATCTTGAAAGCATTCACTGGCTTGAGGATTTTCTAAGTGAATTCAACAATACTGTTATAGTTGTATCTCACGACAGACACTTTCTTAACACTGTTTGTACCCATATTGCTGACATAGACTTTGGTAAGATTCAGCTTTATGTCGGTAACTATGATTTCTGGTACATGGCTTCCCAGCTTGCTGCAAAGCAGATGAAGGATGAAAAGAAGCACAGAGATGAAAAAATTGCAGAATTAAAGGAATTTATCCTTCGATTCTCAAGTAACGTGGCCAAGGCCCGTCAGGCAACATCCAGAAAGAAGCTTATTGAAAAACTTACTATTGATGATATTCAGCCGTCTTCAAGACGCTTCCCGTATGTTGCATTTAAGCCTAACCGTGAATGCGGAAAGAACATTCTTGAGATAAAGAACCTCAGTAAGACAATAGATGGTGTAAAGGTCCTTGATAATCTTAACCTTCTTGTAAACAACGGCGACAAGATTGCCTTTGTAGGTCCCAATCATTACGCAAAAACTGTTTTGTTTGAGATTCTTACAGGCAATATGGAAGCAGATGAAGGAGAGTTTAACTGGGGCGTTACAACAAGTCTCGGTTATTTCCCGAAGGATAATGTCAAACTCTTCCTGGAAGATATGACTATAACAGAATGGCTCAGTCAGTTTGTTGAGGATGCTGATGAAACCTATATCAGATCCTTCCTCGGCAGAATGCTGTTCTCCGGAGATGAAGCTTTGAAGAGCTGTCTTGTTCTTTCCGGAGGAGAGAAGGTCAGATGTGTTCTTGCAAAACTCATGCTTGAAGGTGCCAACTGCCTTATTTTTGATGAACCTACAAGCCATCTTGATCTTGAAGCCATTCAGAGTCTTAACAATGGCCTTATTGATTTTACAGGTGTTACACTGTTTAACAGCCATGACCATCAGTTTGTTGATTCTATTGCAAACAGAATTATAGAATTTACTCCTGACGGCCTGATTGACCGCTACATGAAGTTTGATGATTATATTTCAGACCCGGCAATCAGGGAACTGAGAATGGAGAAGTACGGCTCCAGGGTAACGGTAGCATTATGAGATTTCTTGTAACAGATGTTGGGAATACAAACGTAACTATTGCTCTTCACGACGGAAACAAGTGGTGTGACCAGGACAGGGTAAAAACAAAGGATAAAAACTGCATAACCATCTATAAAAGAATAATCAGTAAATATGATTATGATGTAGCTGTTATCAGTAGTGTTGTTCCTAACCTTACCGGTTCTGTTGTAAAGGCAAATGAGGGCAGGGCCAAAGACAAGACTATTCTCATTAACAATAATTTAAACACTGGTCTAAAAAATATTCCTGAGGAACTTGGTTCTGACATTCTCTGCAATCTTGTTGCTGCACATGCCATCTATCCGGATCATTATGTTACAGTAGCTGACTTTGGCACAGCTTTCACTACTGAGACAATTTCTCCTGACGGAGAGGTTCTTGGAGTTACAATCGGGCCCGGGATGATGACTTCAGTTAAGGCTCTTGTCCAGAATACTGCCCAGCTTCCTGATTTAAGGCTGGATCTTCCTGAAACAGTATTGGGAAGAACCTCAGTTGAATCTATCAAGGCCGGTGTTATTTTTGGTTTCACAGGCCAGGTTGAAGTAATAACAAGACAGATTGAAAAAGAACTTGGCAAAGAAGTTAAGCTGATAGTAACAGGCGGTTTCTCACGCTACATTCAGGCCTATATCAACAGAGAATTCAGGGCTGATATCTATCATACAATTGAAGGTGCACGCCTGATTGGTCTTATGAATCTGTGAGGTTTTAATGGACTTTGATCTTTATGCTGACAGAATAATAAAAGAATTTCTCCGTCTTAAGGATGGAGATGCTCTTTCAATTAATACTGAAGATGTAGATTTTCAGTTTGCTGCAACTATAGCAAAAAAAGCACTTCAAACCACAAACGTTACAGTAAAGATTGTTGTAACAGAAAACGGAAAGCCTGTAGAAGTAACTGATTTTGATGTTGAAGGTAAAAACCCGTCTGTTGCAAGAAGAATGGCCATGCTCAGATTAAAGCATGTAAAAAAGGCATTTAAGGACGAAAAACTTCTTGAAGCTGAGGTTGAAAAGGATGACCTTGCCGCTTTACATAAACTCGGTCACCTTGCAGATCCGATTGTTACCGGAAGAAGGATTTCTGTTCCATGGTGCGTAGTCCCTGTATTCGAAGACCCTGAATCCGAAGATGCACAAATTACAATTAACAAGGCCCTTGATGAAAAGATAAATAACAATATCAGATTAGCCGATTACAGAAAAAGCTACATGGGACACTCCGATATGGATACTGTTCATCTTTTTGCAGATGACTGTGACCTTACTGTAAGAGTTCCTGCAAACATTTCTTTCATAGGCGGCACATCAACTCTTTCTGACGGCAGAACATATGTAAACAGCATTGATTTTGATAAAATCAGTTTTGCAGTTGATAAGAACTCAGCAGAAGGAAAAATCAGGGGCACAGCTTCTGTCTTCGGTAAAACTGAAGATGTGGAACTTGAGTTTAATAACAGCAACGTCAAAATCATTCAGGGCTCAGATAAGCTTAAAAAGCTTTTTTCATTTGACGAAGAACTGAAGAAAATTGGTTACATAACTCTCAGTGACAAAGATTTTTCACTTTCACTGGGAGGAAGCCTCCAGGAAAGTCTTGATTCCCAGCAAACAGTTGACACTATTCCTTCTTATTTTAATACCAGTATCTATTCTTTAAATATAAAGCTTAACGACAAACTTTCTGTTACCTACAGTAATTTTGCAGGCAGGGAAACAGAACTGGTAAGAAGAGGATTTTTCCTGGATTGACAATTATTTACTTATAAGGTAGTTTTCTACTGTTATTCTTGAGCCGATGGGCAGAGGGGGTGAGATTAGTATGGCATACATCAAGTGTGATGAGACTGAACCTGTTGAAAAAGCTATTAAGCGTTTCAAGAGAATGGTCGAGAAAGAAGGCGTTATCCGTGAATTCAAGATGCGTCAGTATTATGAGAAGCCATCTGCCATCCAGCACAGAAAGGACAAGGCTCTTGCAAGAAAGCAGATGAAGAAGGTCAGAAAGATGCATTCTTCAAAGGCTTATTAATCAAAAACCAGCGACTGCAGAAATGCAGTCGTTTTTATTTGCAAAAAAAAGTGCCTGATTCCAGGCACCTCTTTATCACTGTTCTGATTTGGGTTTTCTCTTGTCTGCGTTTAGCTTCATGAAGTCTACTGACTTCTGAAGTTCTCTGAGGAACTCTCCAAGGTCTTCAGGGTAGACAATAATTGACTGTCTGATGAATCTTCCCTCATCTGCAGTGACCTTGCTTTCAACTACGTTAAGGTACATGTCACCACGGTAGTTTTCCTTTACATTGAAAAAATAAGTTCTGTCGTTTGTGACGAATTTGGTAGAAAAAACTTCTCCGCGCTGTCCCATAGTAATCCTCCGCTATAATAAAAAACCACTCAGTTACGAGTGGTGTAAGCGCCCGACGGGAGTCGAACCCGCGTCTTCAGCTTGGAGGGCTGAGGTAATACCGTTATACCACAAGCGCATGCAAGAGAATTTATACAGCATTTAAATAAAAAAGGTCAAGGGCTTTTCAGTATTTGAAGGTTAACCTGTGGATAGGACAGGGCCCGTATTTCCTAAGAGCTTCTTTATGATTTTGTGTAGGATAACCTGAATGCTTGTCAAAACCGTACTCAGGCCACTTAAGGGCAGCTTCCTTCATATAGCGGTCACGTGCGGTTTTTGCAAGAATGGAAGCAGCCATAATCTCATGAATCTTGGAATCTCCCTTGACTATGGCCTTACAGGGGATGGGAGAATCAAAAGTCCTGTTTCCGTCTATTAACAGAATTTCAGGTAAGGGAAGATTTTTGCTTTGAAGGTCTTTTAAAACACCGGTTATGGCTCTTCTCATAGCCAGAAGCGAGGCATTTAAAATGTTGATCTTATCTATCTCATCGTGAGATGACCAGGCTACAAAGTAGGAGACAGCTTTTTCTTTAATAATCCTTTCTGCCTCTTCACGTTTGTGCTCACTTAGTTTCTTGGAATCAGCGAGAATCTCAAACGGAAAATCAGGAGGAAGAACAACACAGGCTGCACAAACAGGACCTGCAAGAGGACCTCTGCCGGCCTCATCTGTGCCGGCAATAACAGAGAATTCAGGTTCTTCGAATAAAGTAAGTTGCGAATTCACAAGTCGATAGTATCATAAAATCAGCTTTTTATGTTAAAATAGGTAAGATTTCTATTACTTGAGGTAGTTGTGTTTTTAAAATCTGTTGAGCTTTTCGGCTTCAAATCATTTGCAGACAGAACAAGGTTTGACTTTGCAGACGGTATTACGTCACTGCTCGGTCCCAATGGTTCCGGTAAAAGTAATGTTGTTGACTCTATAAAGTGGGTTCTCGGAACCCAGTCTCTGAATGCTATCAGAGCAGGAAAGAGGGAAGATGTTATATTTAACGGAACAGATAATCGTAAGCCCATGCAGATGTGTGAGGTTATCCTTACACTTAATAATGAGAATAATCTTCTTAACACTGACCTTACAGAAGTAGAAATTAAGAGAAGAATGAAACGCGATGGGGAGAACCAGTATTTCATTAACAGACAGCCTGTTCTTCAAAGACAGGTTAAGGATCTTTTTGTTGATACAGGTGTGGGTAAGGCAGCCTACAGTATCCTTGAGCAGGGAAAAATTGACCAGATACTTTCCTTAAAGCCTGAAGACAGAAGATACATATTCGAAGAAGCTGCAGGAATCAGCCGCTATAAGGCTCAGAGTGAAGAAGCTTCCAGAAAACTTGAAAGAACTGATGAAAACCTTAGGCAGGTTGAAAATATTCTTCATGAGGTAGAGAAGACCTATAATTCCAGAAAGGGCCAGATGGAGAAGGTTCTTCGCTACAAGGAACTTATCGGGAAGAAGGAAAGCTTATCCATAGAGCTTGAATTATCCTATGTCCAGTCTCTGACATCTTTTATGAAGATGCAGGAAGAAGAGCTTAAGAAAAAGAAAACTGAGCTTGAGGAACTGGAGAGCTTTCTTAACAGCGGAAGGTCTGACATGGAAGACCAGAACCGCATAATTGAGAATCTTAGAAATGAAAGAGAAGAGATTAACAACAACATAAACAGAACTGAAGAGCAGGTTAATTCATCAAATGTCCAGATTAATCTCTTAAATGAAAGGTTATCTGATATTCAAAGCAGAACAAATGAGGCTCGGTTCAAGGCCCGCCAGGTTCAGGACAAACTTGAAAAGGATAAAGAACTTTACGAGGAAAGAAAACATGCCCTTGATACCATGAAGGAAAATATCAGAATTTCCGCCCACTCCATCAATAAGTTAAGTGATGAAATTGAAAGCCTTAAAGCAAATGTTACAAGTAATCAGGACCTTATAAGTAAGCTGAGTGCTGAAACTGACGCCCTTGCTCTTAGAAGAAATGATATTGCTCAGGAAATATCTGAGATAGCCGGTAATATTGCTGACCGTCTTCAGGCAAACATTTCCGGAGGCTCCTACAGTACTGCTGTAAGACAGAAGGCTGAAAAGGATGTTATCTCTCAGATAAATAAGATTGGAACACAGCTTAGAGAACGCTGTTCTTTCCTTTCTTCCCTTACTGATGTTGATTTTGATTCGGATATTTTTAAAACTGAAGTAGAAAAGACAGAAGAGGAGATTTCTGATTCTGTATTTGAACTTAAAGGTCTCTTCCAGGAATATACGGGAACCGTACCTTCCTTCCTTGATGAGTTTGTTTCTCCTGAAGGGTCACTTTCAAAGAAGGCAGAGCTTGATAAGGAACTGTCCCAGTCATTTAGCAAAGAAAATGAAAACAGGGAGAAGATTACTGAACTTGAATATGAAAGTACCAGACTTTCAAACATGATTATCCTCAAGGAAAGTGACTTAAATGATGCAAGAATTGAGGAAGCTAAGTTCAGAACCCATATTGAGGTAGTAACACAGCAGCTTTCTGAAATGCTTACAAACCTCCAGCAGAGCGAGTTTGACTTCTCAGATGCAAGCCATTCAATTGAAAGTGAACTTGCCAAAGAAGGTGAAATTACTCAGAGCATAGAAGATGCAAAACTTAAAAAGAAAGCACTTTTAGAGCGTATTGAGAGTTTTAAAATTGATATGGCTGAGAAGAACAGGGCCATAGAAGAAGCAAATGAGGTTCTTTCATCAAGTAATGAGAAGTTCAGGGAACAGTTTGACAGAAAGCAGACTCTGTCCACTGAAATAGCTACATCTGAAGCTAATATCTCAAACCTCAATTCTCAGATTGAAAAAATCCATACTGACTTCTTTGATGAGACAGGTAAATCACTTAAAGAATTTGAAGACCACACTGTTACTGCAGATGTAAATGATCTTAAGTCAGAGCTTGAAGCAGTTAAAAAGAGTATTCAGAACCTCGGTTATATTAACCAGATGGCTGAAGAAGAGTATGAAGAAGCTAAGAAGAACTATGAGTTCTATAAAAAGAATCTTGATGATCTGAACAAGGCTAAATCTGATCTTGAGGGTATTATTTCTGATATTAAAACCAGAAGTGAAGAACTCTTTATTGAAACCTATGATCAGATTTCAAAGGCCTTTACAACCATGTTCAGGACCCTGTTTAACGGAGGTCATGCAGAACTTTCATTATCAGATGAAGAAGATGTACTTCACAGCGGTATTGAGATTCTGGCCCAGCCGCCCGGAAAGAAACTTACACACCTTCCGCTTCTCTCAGGTGGTGAAAAATCCATGACAGCTGTTGCTCTGTTGTTTGCAACATATCTTGTAAAGCCATCTCCGTTCTGTATTCTTGATGAGATAGACGCAGCACTGGATGCAAGAAACATTGGAGCCTTCATGAAGGCCCTTGAACAGTTTGGAGACAAGAGTCAGTTTATTATTATCACCCATAACAAGAACACTGTTCTCGGCTCTGATTCACTTTTAGGTGTTACCCAGGAAGAGCTCGGTGTATCCAAGTCCATAAGCTACAAACTTGAATCAGATAAGGACATATCTGAGTCAGAAGAAACGCTTAAAGGCTAAAATTGACTAAAGGCAATAAATACTATAAATTCAGACTGTTATGTTTGACTCCATAAGTAATAAATTTTCAGATATTCTGCGTTCAATGAGCGGCAAATCAAAGATTTCCGAGAAAAATATCAGCGACGCAGTAGAAGAGATTAAAAGCGCTCTGCTTGATGCTGACGTTAACCTCCGTGTTGTCAGAAGATTCATTAACCGTACAAGAGAAGAAGCTCTCGGAGACAAGGTTCTCAAAGCTGTAGATCCCGGTCAGCAGTTTATCAAAATTGTATATGACAAGATGGTTCAGCTTCTCGGTGATCCGGATAGTGAAAAACTCAACCTTAAGGGTCCGGATGTTGTAAGCGTCATACTTATGATGGGTCTTCAGGGTTCAGGTAAAACCACAACCAGTGCTAAACTTGCAGTAAATCTTACAAAACAGGGCAGAAGAGTCATGCTTGCAGCCTGTGACCTTGTCAGACCTGCTGCCATTAACCAGCTTCAGATTCTCGGTGAACAGGCAGGAGTTCCTGTATATGCAGAAGAGGGAGCCAAAGACCCTGTTAAGGTTGCTCAGAATGCATACAAAGAGGCCAAAAGAGGCCAGTATGATGTTCTTATTATAGATACAAGCGGAAGAATGCATCTGGATGAACAGATGATGGATGAGATTCAGAGTATTGCAAAGGCAGTTACTCCGGATGAAACATTGTTTGTAGCAGATGCCATGACCGGCCAGAATGCTGTAGATATTGCCAAAGAGTTCGAAGAGAAGGTCGGTATTTCCGGTATAGTTCTTACAAAGTTTGACTCAGATACACGTGGTGGTGCTGCACTCTCACTGAGAGAGATTGTTGGTAAGCCCATTAAGTTTATCGGTGTCAGCGAGAAACTTGACGGTCTTGAGGTTTTCTATCCTGAAAGAATGGCTTCCAGAATCCTTGGAATGGGTGATATTGTTTCACTTGTTGAAAAGGCCCAGGAAAACTACAACGAGGAAGAGGCCCTTAAACTCCAGAAAAAGATGGCCAAGAAGGAATTTGACCTTCAGGACTATCTTGAGCAGATTGAGAACATGACTAAGATGGGCGGAATAGAAAAAATTATCGATATGCTGCCCGGAGCCAAGGGAAATATATCTGAAGACGACATTGATAAGAGAGAACTTATTAAAGAAAAAGCAATAATTCAATCAATGACCTTAACAGAGAGGCAGAATATCTATATAATTGGTTCGGCCCGTAAAAGACGCATAGCCAAAGGCAGCGGAACTTCTGTGGGTGAAGTAGGTCATCTGCTTAAAAAATTTGAAAAGATGCGGCTGAATATGAAGAAGCTCGCCAAAAATAAAAAGTACCAGGAAGCTATGATGAAGCAACTTGGTATGAATTGAGTTCGCTAGGAGGAAAAAAGTGAGCGTTAGTATCAGACTGAAGAGATTCGGTACAAAGAAAAGACCATACTACAGAGTTGTTGTTATGGATTCAAGAGAAGCTACAAAGGGCAGACCTCTCGAGGAAATCGGACAGTATCGTCCAATTGAAGACGAGAAGAACCAGGTAGAGATCAACAATGAAAGAGCTGCTTACTGGCTTTCAGTTGGTGCACAGCCTTCTAACACAGTTAAGGGTCTGTTCGCAAAGCAGGGTATTCAGGTTGCCAAAGAAGTTCCTGTAAAGGACTGACGTGGTGGAAAGAGAACTGATTGAATATATTGTCAGGTCTCTTGTCGATTACCCGGATCAGGTTGAATTGAATGTAATTGAAGGTGAAAAGTCAGTTATTCTTGAACTGAGGGTTTCACCTGATGATATAGGCAAAGTAATCGGCAAGCAGGGCAGGATAGCCAGGGCTCTGAGAACCATTCTCAGTGCTACTGCTAACAAAAGCGGCAAGCATACGAGCCTTGAGATTCTGGACTGATTTATGAAACAGGTTCTTGCAACTGGGATAATTAAATCCACATTCGGCATAAATGGAAAAGTGAAGGTTTTATCCTACTCAGGAGATACTTCTCACTTTTTCAAGCTCACAAATGTTGTCCTTGAGAAAAACGGACGCACTCGTGATGCGGAAATAGAGAAAGTCGAACGTCATTCAGGAGATATCCTTGTTAAATTCAAGGGTTACGATACTCCGGAGGATGCAAAGACTTTAACCGGTTGTGACATACTTGTTCCAAGAGAACAGGCCAGTAAGCTCAAAAACGGAGAAGTATATGCAGCTGATCTCATTGGGATGAAGCTGTTATATGATAATCAGGAAGTTGCAGTTGTAGTTTCCACATCTGATGGTTCACAGGCACTTCTGATGGAAGTTGAAGATAAAAATGGTAAACATTTTATTATTCCGCTTCTCAGGGGAGTGTTTGTTGATAATCCAAATGTTGAGGAAGGTACAATCAAGCTGTTGATGAAGGAACTGGTGCAGTGAATATAGATATTCTTACACTGTTTCCCGAAATCATCAGACCCTTCTTTACAAATTCTATCATGGCGCGTGCCGTCAGTGCAGGGTTAGTAACCTACAGTATTACAGACTGGAGAGATTACGCTACTGACAGGCATCACAAGTGTGACGATTCACCCTTTGGAGGGGGTGCGGGCATGGTCATTAAGCCCGAACCGCTCTTTAAAGCTCTAAATTGCCTTGATGCCATGAACAAGCGTGTTGTCTATGCAACACCGTCAGGAAAACCACTTACCCAGAAGTATGCACAGGAACTGAGTAAGGAAGAAAACCTGGTTTTTATATGCGGGCATTACGAAGGTATAGACCAGCGTATAATTGACAGGTATGTAGATGACGAGATTTGTATAGGTGACTACGTTATCAGTACAGGGGAAGTAGCCACCCTTGTAATCATAGATTCCGTTTATCGTTTGATAAAAGGCGTGATTACAGAATCCTCCCTTGAGGAGGAGAGCTTCACAGGACCGTTACTGGAATACCCGCAGTACACCCGTCCTGAAACCTATTGCGGAATGTCTGTTCCTGATATATTATTGTCGGGACACCATGCCAATATAGAGAAGTGGAGGCTGGAAAAAAGGCTTGAGAAGACTTTGACTAACAGGCCTGAATTATTGGATAATGCACAATTGAGTGCAGATGCCGGTAAGATTTTAGAAAAAATAAAATTGACCAAGGGGTTATAAAATGGACTTGATTAAGGCTATTGAACAGGAACAGATTAAGCAGGATGCCGAGAACTTCCACGTTGGTGACACAGTTAAGGTTTACTTCAAGATTGTTGAAGGAACAACTGAGCGTGTTCAGCCGTATGAAGGTGTTGTTATTGCCAAGAACAACAGCGGTATCAGAAGAACTTTCATTGTAAGAAAGATTTCTTACGGTGTTGGCGTTGAAAGAATTTTCCCTCTTCACTCACCGAGAGTTGAGAAGGTTGAGGTCTTAAGACGCGGACATGTCAGAAGAGCCAAGCTTTATTACCTTAGAGATAAGGTTGGTAAGGCAGCCAAGGTTCCCGAGCAGATTCGCGGACACAAGGGTATCTGACCTGTTATACAGAGCTGTTGCTTCGTGCAACAGCTTTTTTTGTTTATGGATAATATAAAACGTGGCACTGAGTGCGAAGATCTGGTTTGTAAATATCTCCTTTCTTCAGGTTATACTGTTCTAAAGAGAAATTTCCGCCGTCCATGCGGTGAGATAGATATTATTGCTGAAAAAGATTCAGTTCTATGTGCTGTAGAGGTTAAATCAGTATCCCGTTCATGGGACATTGAGAATCTTGAATATCAGATCTCTTTATCTAAAAGAAGCAGAATCAAAAAGACTCTTTCACTGTATCTTGCCGAGAATGCTGATAAGAAATATGATTTAATAAGATTTGATGCAGCTGCTGTTAAAGGTGCAGAAGTATCATACTTTGAAGGAGTTTTCTGATGAGCAGCAGAAACAAAAGAAGAAACAGAGACAGAGAACAGGAAGAGGTTCAGGTCAGGAAACATATTGTTCTTCCTGATGTTGAAGTTAAAAAGGTTGTAGAACCCAGACCTGTATGCAGTATCTGCGGAGAACCCATTGAAGCAATTATTGAAGCCATAACTGAATCAGACGGTTCTTATTCTCATTTCGACTGTGTAATTAACAAACTCAAAGAAAAATACAATGTAAAGGAACCTGATAAGGTTTCATATATTGGTCATGGAAGTTTTGCTGTTTTCACTATGGATGAAGAGGGAAAATACGTAATCAGGGAAAAGATTGCATATGAAAGTAATGAAAACTATGCCTCCATGCTTAAATACGTAGAGGATAACAGGGAATGAAACATACAAGCGCCATTTTACCGGGTAGTTTTGATCCTCTTACAAACGGTCATGTTGATATAATCAGAAGAGCTGCTTCCTTATTTGATAAGCTTTATATTGTTGTAGGTGATAATGTAAGAAAGCAGACTCTTTTTACTGCAGAAGAAAGAAAAAATCATATTCTAGAGTCAGTTAAGGACCTTAATAATGTATATGTTGAAATCTGGAAAGGCCTGACTGTTGATTTTCTTAAAAAGTACGACTGTAAGATTATTATCAAGGGTATCAGGGATGCTTCTGATTTTAACTATGAGCTTGATCAGGCAGGGACTAACAAGATGATTATGCCAGGTCATGAGACGTTTTTGATGATAACTGATCCACGTTACCATTTTGTAAGAAGCTCAACAGTTAAGGAGATGGCCAGATTTGGAGCAGATGTTTCAGAAATAGTGCCAGAGGTTGTAAACAGGGCACTATTAGAGAAGTTTAAGCTGTTGACTTAAACCATCTTTTCTTATATTCTCACGATGGTATTCGAATTTTATTGTTACGAGGTAAAAAATGGCAACACCAAAATATAAGACATCTAAATCTTCTGCAGCTTCACGTAAGGCAAGCAATATGAAGCTTGCTGCACCTACACTCACAAAGTGTACTAAGTGCGGTTCTCTTATTCTTCCGCACAGAGTTTGTCCTAAGTGTGGATATTATAAAGGTGTTCAGATTGTAAATCCTGAGGAGTAATATATGGATAACAAGGAAATTTTTGAGAAAGTAAAGGCAATTATCGCTGAAAAGCTTGCTGTAGATGAAGATTCTATTACTGAAAATTCATCTTTTGTAAATGATCTTAAGGCTGACAGCATGGATATCCTTGATCTGGTTAGTGGTTTTGAAGAAGAGTTCGACATTACTATTCCAGATGAGAAGGGTAGAACTTTTGAAACAGTTAAGGAAGTTGTAGCTTATCTTGCCACACTGATTAAGTAATGAATTTTAGTTTCAAAAAGACAAATAAGGCTCCTTTTATTCCGGAAGACCGGAAGAGGGAGCTTTTATTATTTCAAAAGAATGCAGGCATCAGTCTGAATAATCTCTCTCTGCTTGATAATGCATTTACACATTCATCCTATGCAAATGAAGCCAAGAGCTCAGGTATTAAGGATAATGAACGTCTTGAGTTCCTTGGTGACAGTGTTCTCTCTGTTGTTGTATCCGGTTATTTATATGAAAACACAAGTGGAGATGAGGGAGAATACACAAAAATCAGAAGCTATGTTGTTAGTGAGGACAGTCTTTCTGAAATAGCCCATAAACTTAATGTTGATAAGTACATACTTATTGGCAAGGGCGAAGAATTAACCGGTGGTCGTAATAAAAAAGCCATCCTGGCTGACTGTATGGAAGCTATCTTTGCTGCTGTATATATCGATAAGGGTTTTGATTATATAAAAACATTTATTCTTAAACTTCTTGTTCCTCAGATTAACGAGGTTCTTTCCAATAAGCACAAGAAAGACTATAAAACCATGCTTCAGGAATATGTTCAGAAGAAGTATAAGAAGGTTCCAAAATATACTCTTATAAAAACTGAAGGACCTGAACATGACCAGGTTTTCTACTACATGGTTGAATTTCAGGGCAAACAGTTCGGCCCTGCCGGTGGAAAAAACAAGAAGGAAGCAGAGCAGAATGTTGCTAAGCTTTGCTGGACTGAGTTAAACCCTGATAAATAAGTTCAGCCTCTTTTAATAATACTTCTCTGTTATTTAGTGACGGATAGTCCAGAACCATCTCAAGAAGCTGATTTAAAACATCTCCCATAACCTTTGATTTGGGAATTCCTATTTCATTTAAATCATTGCCGGTGACAGAGAGGTCTTTTACCGTCATGGCAGTTTTCTGAACTTCTTCAATTCTCTTTATAAAACCATCATACAGCTCTATCTTGGCCCTGCCTTCAGATGCTATCTGATCACACCACTGAACTTCAAAGAGCATATTAATATTATCTTTGCCAATACGGTTTATAAATCTTCTTATGGCTCCGTCAGTCCAATTTTCCGTATAACGAACCATATGGTTTTCAATTAGAACAGAAACTGTATCAATGAGGTAATTTGAGCACTTAAGACGCTTTAAGATTTCAGTTGAAAGCCTGGCTCCTTCAGTTTCATGTCCGTGAAAACGCATAATACCGTACTGGTTGATACTCATGGTATTAACCTTGCCTATATCGTGCAGAAGAAGGGCAAGACGAACTTCCAAACCATAACCATGAGCAGCTGCAGCATCAACACTTATTAAAATATGTTCAAATACGTCTGTTGCATTCACCTTTGTCTGTTTAATTTCCCTGCAAGCTGTAAGCTCGGGTAAAATCTCATTGAGAATCCCGCACAGCTCCATCAGTGCAATTCCCCTTGAAGGGTGGTCTGTCATGAGAGTTTTCTGAAGCTCATCAAATATACGTTCACTTGAAACGGCACTAATTCTCTTACAGAGTAAAGTAGCATCTTCGAGTGTCTTTTCATCAGGAATAAAATCAAGTTTGGCACAGAAACGGCACATTCTCATAAGGCGCAGAGCATCTTCAGTAAAACGTTCTGAAGGAACGCCTATGGCCCTGATTATTCCTTTTTTAAGATCACTGTAGCCGTCAAACAAATCAGTTATTTCACCTGTTGTACAGTCAGCTGCAAATGCATTTACTGTAAAGTCTCTTCTTGAGAGGTCTTCTTCAAGGGATTTAACAAAACTTACCTTGTCAGGGTGCCTTGAGTCAGAATAGGGCCCTTCAGTTCTGAATGTAGTTACCTCGTAACTTTCATTTTCAAAGAGAACTGTAACGGTTCCATGTTTGATTCCTGTAGGAATAACATGTCTGAAGATTTTCATTACTTCTTCAGGTTCTGCATCAGTACAAAAATCATAATCATGATTCTTAATTCCGAGAAGATAATCCCTTACGGCACCGCCTACAATATAAAGGCTGAAACCGGCTTCCCTGAACATGGAGGAGAACTTTTTTATCTTTGCCGAAACAGGAAATTTCTTCATGTCTCTAATATATCAGAAATGCTTATATATTTTAAAGCATACTTGAGAGAGACTCTTGATTTTAGGTATACTGAGACAAATATTTTTGGAGATTGTTCAATGTTTAAACCAGTTAACCCAAAACAGAATTTTCCTGAGATGGAAGTAAAAATTCAGAAGTATTGGGAAGATAACAAAATTTTCGAGAAATCTGTTGAAAACAGAAGCCCGGATAATGAATTTTCTTTCTACGACGGACCTCCGTTTGCCACAGGTCACCCCCATTACGGACACTTTGTCCCGGGAACAATTAAAGACGTAATTCCACGTTACCAGACCATGAAAGGCAAGAGAGTTGTCAGAAACTGGGGCTGGGACTGTCATGGTCTTCCTGTTGAAAATGAAATGAAGAAGAAACTCGGAATTTCAAGTTCAAAGGAAATTCATGAGTATGGTGTTGCAAAATATAATGAAGACTGCCGCTCAATTGTCATGCGTTTTACTGCTGACTGGAAGAAAGAAATTACCAGAATGGGCAGGTGGGTTGATTTTGAAAACGGTTACAGAACCATGGATCCAAAGTTCATGGAGAGTATCTGGTGGGTTTTCAAGTCTCTATATGAAAAGGGCCTGATTTACAAGGGTTATAATATTCTCCCTTACAGCCCGGGTCTTGGCTGTCCTCTTTCAAACATGGAAGTCAATCTTGGTGGCTATAAGGAAGTAACTGATCCTGCAGTAACAGTCAGATTCCTTGAGAAGGGCACTGAAAATACATACTTCCTTGCATGGACAACAACACCGTGGACTCTTCCTTCAAACCTTGCTTTAGCTCTGGGCCCTGAGATTGATTATGTAAAAATCAAAGATACTGAGACAGGTGATTTCTACTACCTCGGTAAGGACCGTCTTTCTTCTTACTACAAGGAAGGAACAGGTTATGAGATAGTTGAGCAGTATAAGGGTAAGGATCTTGCAGGACGCAGATATGAACCACTGTTTCCTTACTTTGCATCTCTGTTTGACCAGGGAGCCTTTGTAACAGTTCTTGGAGACTACGTTACAACAGCAGACGGCTGCGGTATAGTTCATACAGCTCCGGGCTTTGGTGAAGACGACTATAACGTACTTAAAGGCACAGGAATTCCTGTAGTCTGTCCTATTGATGATGAATGTAAATTCACATCTGAGGTTAAGGAATATGAAGGCATGTTTGTAAAAGATGCAGATAAGTTAATTATCCAGCGTCTTAAGGATGAGGGAAAACTCGTCAAGAGAGAAAACTACCTTCACAGCTATCCTTTCTGCTGGAGAACAGGTTCTCCTCTTATCTACAGAGCCATGGACTGCTGGTACGTTAAGGTTACAGCTTTTAAGGACCGCCTCGTTGCAAACAACCAGAAGGTAAACTGGGTCCCGTCCCATCTTAAGGACGGAAGATTCGGAAAATGGCTTGAAGGAGCCAGAGACTGGGCTATTTCAAGAAACAGATTCTGGGGAAACCCCATTCCTGTATGGCAGTGTGACGGTTCAGACTACACAGAAGTAATTGGTTCTATTGCTGAACTTGAAGAGAAGTGCGGAAAGAAGGTCACAGACCTTCATAAGCATTTTGTAGATGATCTTACATGGCCAAGTCCTGACGGAAAGGGAACCATGAGAAGAGTACCGGATGTTCTTGACTGCTGGTTTGAAAGCGGAAGCATGCCTTATGGACAGCTTCACTATCCGTTTGAGAACAAGGAACGCTTTGAACAGATTTTCCCTGCTGACTTTGTTTGTGAGGGTCTTGATCAGACAAGAGGCTGGTTCTACACACTTTCAATTATGGCAACAGCTCTCTTTGACAAACCGTGTTTCTATAACAATGTTACCAACGGAATTATTCTTGCTGAAGACGGTGAGAAAATGTCAAAGAGTAAGGGCAACTTTACTGACCCCATGCTTATAGTTGACCAGTATGGTGCAGATGCTCTTCGCTTTGCACTTATGAACAGTTCAGCTGTCCATGCAGATGATCTTAAGTTCTCAGACAATCTTGTTAAGGATTCTCTGAAAATGCTGATTATCCCCATGTGGAATGCATATTCATTCTTTGTAACTTATTCTAATCTTGATAATTACAAGGTTTCAGAAACAGATTTCAAGAAGCTTACAAATCCTCTGGACAGATGGATTATTTCAGTTCTTGAAAAGCTTACAAAGGATGTTGATGAGTCACTTGGAAAGTATGATATTCAGACAGCCTGTCAGCTTCTTGTCCAGTTCATGGACAACCTTAACAACTGGTATATAAGAAGAAGCAGAAGAAGATTCTGGAAGAGTGAAAATGACGGAGACAAGAAGATGGCCTATGATACCCTGTATAAGGTTATCATGACCTTCTGTAAGCTTGCATGTCCTGTTATTCCTTTCACAACAGAAGAAATCTATCAGAACCTCAAGCAGGAAGGAGACCCTGAAAGTGTCCACCTCTGTGATTTCCCTGTTTACAATGAAAAGCACAGAGACCCGGCTCTTGAGCATATGATGCAGATTACTGTAGATGCCATTACAATGGGCCGTGCCCTCAGAAGTTCAAACAACATCAAGAACAGACAGCCTCTTAAGAAGGTTGTTCTTGTTGACCGTCTTGAAAAGGACAGAAATATCTTTGAACAGATGAAGGATATTATTGCTGAAGAGCTTAACGTTAAGGAAGTTGATATTAAGGGAGATGAGTCATCTCTTGTTGACTATGAGGCTAAGGCAAACTTCAAACTTCTCGGTTCAAGACTTGGAAAGGCCATGAAGGAAGTTGCTTCCAAGATTCAGGCTCTTCATAAGGAAACCATTTCTTCAATGATTGAAGGCTTCAAGCAGATTGTTGAATATGGTGATGGTGAAAAAATTGAATTGACTGACAAGGATCTTGTTATTGTCCGTCATGAGAAGGAAAACCTTAAGATTATCAACCAGGGTGATATTACAGTTGGTTTTGATACTGAAGTTACTCAGGATCTGCTCTATGAAGGTATAGCAAGAGATATTGTCCGTTCAGTACAGAATACCAGAAAGGAGAAGGGCCTTGAGGTTTCAGACAGAATCAATCTTAAGATTTCCGGAGATGAAGAGGTTGAAAAGGTCTGCTCTGAATACGGCGACTATATCAAAAATGAAACTCTTGCCGTATCTCTTACTTATGATCCTTCATTAAAAGGAGATGAGAATGAGAGCGGTCTGATTTTGGAGCTTGAAAAAGCCTGATGATTAGAAAAATACTTCTTATTTCAGCAATTGTTCTTTCTCTTGTTTCATGTGCAAGCATGAATCCTTTTACTGAGGAAAACCCTTTTATAGGGGCAATTGCTGAAGACGGGAAGTATATTTTTACAACAACCGATTATGAGAGTATTCTTTCATTACCGATTGATATTCAGCGTATCAGCGGTTCATATGACCCGCAAACTGAAACCATGTACGGTGTAATAGAAGGAGACTTCTCAAAAACTATTGTAAATGCAGGAATTAAAGCTTCAGGTCAGTTTACAAAGAACAAAGAAGATAAGCTTACATACTACGTTCATAATGAAACCGGTATACAGGTAACAGTTCCTGCATCAGGTATAATTCTTTTTTCTACTGACAATATTAAGGAAATCTATAACAGATATTTTACTAAGGAAAAAGAAACTGTTCTTGACAGAGATATTATAAGTAAACTCTATTCAGATGTAAGCGGAGTATATGTCAAAAGTCCTACGGAACTGCCTCAGACAGGTATAGATCTGTCAGATGCTGCAGTTGAAAGATTTGATTATATTCTTCTTATTTCTGATTATGATAAGTTTGATACTGCATTTACTCTTACTACAGAGGAATATGCAGATAGCTTTTTCAAACTTCTTAAGGCTGCCTATATAAGTATGCTTAAACAGAACGGTGAAAAAGCTGATGTTTCCTACCTGAAATTAATAATTACTCAGGAAGGAAATACCATATACCTGAAAGATCAGGACCTTGAAAAAAACTATGTACTGCAGATATTTAATGAGGTAATTAAATGAGCGAAGAAAAGAAATCATTATTCTCAGCTATTCAGCCCAGTGGAATTCTCACACTTGGAAACTATATTGGAGCTATCAGAAACTGGAAGGTTCTTATGGGCCAGTGTGACTGCATATATGCTCTCGCTGATCTTCATACACTTACAGTTAAACAGGTTCCTGCCCAGCTCAGGTCCAATACATATGAGCTTGCAGCCCTCTATATTGCAAGCGGAATTGATCCTGATAAGTGTGTATTCTTTGTACAGTCTCATGTAAGTGCACATACAGAACTTGCCTGGATTTTAAATACCATAACTTATCCCGGTGAACTTCAGAGAATGACACAGTTTAAGGATAAGAGCAGAAGTCATGCAGATAATGTAAATATGGGTCTGATGGATTATCCGGTTCTTATGGCTGCAGATATTCTGCTTTACAACGTAGACCTTGTTCCTGTAGGTCAGGACCAGAAGCAGCACCTTGAAATTACAAGAGACCTTGCAATCCGTTTTAACAACAGATATTCAGATACATTTAAAGTTCCTGAGCCCTATATTTCTGCTACAGGAGCCAAGATTTCAAGTCTGCAGGATCCTGAAAAGAAGATGAGTAAGAGTGATGCTAATGTTAATGCATTTATTTCATTAAATGACGACAGGGACACTATTATCAGAAAATTCAAGAGAGCTGTAACTGACAGTGATACAGAAATAAGGTTTTCTGAAGACAAGCCCGGTATTTCAAACCTTCTTACCATCTACAGCTGCGTAACAGGAAAAACTATTTCTGAAGCAGAGAAAGAATTTGAGGGTAAGGGCTATGGAGACTTTAAGATTGCTGTAGGAGAAGCAACAGCAGATCTTATTGAACCTATTACAAAAGAGAAGAACAAGATTCTTTCAGACAAGAAGTATCTTGATGAAGTATTTGCAAGGGGAGCAGAGCAGGCTGAGAGAATTGCCCGCAGGACCCTTTCAAAGGTCTACAGAAAAGTTGGACTTGTAGAAAGAAAGCATTAATCAAACTTTGTAAGAGAACTGAAATTCCTGAAGCTCCTCGACACATTTGTCGAGGAGTTCTTCTATATTCATATTCTTGAAACTCTCAGTTTCAACATCTGTATCAGGCTTTACAAGTGGATGCTTTGGAGAAAAGATAACACAGCAGTCATCAAAAGGAAGAATGCTTGTCTCGTATGTTCCAATCTTTCTTGAAAGATCAATTATCTCCTGTTTATCCATACCTACAAGAGGTCTTAATACAGGTCTTTCAGACATACTGTTTGTAAAGCACATAGCTTCAAGAGTCTGGGAGGCAACCTGACCGAGAGCCTCACCTGTTACAAGAACCTGGCAGTTCCTCTTTTGAGCAACTCTGTTTGCAACCTTCATCATGCAGGCTCTCATCATAAGAGTATGTTCTTCCTCATTTGAATGTTCCTTTATCCAAAGCTCAGCCTCAGTAAAATTAACAACAAATAAAGAAATGCCAATATTCCATTTTGCAAGAATCATGGCCAGGTCCTTAACCTTCTGTAAGGCCTGTTCTGATGTATACGGATATGCATGGAAGTAAAGACAGTCAAGTCTGAGACCTCTGGAAGCCATTCTGTAACCTGCTACAGGAGAATCTATTCCGCCTGAAAGCAGTAAAAGACCCTTACCGGCAGTACCTACAGGAAGTCCGGAAGGACCTGAAACAGGTGTTGTATACAAATATGCAGAATCCCTGATTTCAACGTATAAAACCTTCTGAGGCTTATGTACATCCACCTTCATTTCAGGGTAGCGGTCCAGAACAACGCCGCCAAGATTAGCTTCTATCTGATAGCTGTTAAGAGGAAAACTCTTGTCAGCTCTTCTGGCTTCCACCTTAAAAGTACCTGTACCGTCAGAAAACGGTTCTCTTTCAATTAAGGACTTGGCTTGCTCAACAATTGTTTCAAAGTTCTTTTCGCATACAACTGCTTTTGAAAAGCCTACAACACCAAAAGTTGTTTTTAATGTGTTGTAAACCAGTTCCTCAGGACAGCTTTGATCAACATACAGGTAGATTCTGCCTTTTTCTCTTTCAATGAGATTATGATAGCCGTGAATCTTAATTTTGATATTAGCCTTAAGCTGTTTTTCAAATAAACGGCGGTTCATGCCCTTAAGGCTTATCTCGCCAAGGCGGATAAGATACAACTGCATGTTTTCAATATTCTTCATTATTTATAATCCTTAGCTGTCTGTCTGATTGCTTCACAGAGAAGTGAAACTTCTTCCTCAGTGTTTTTAGCACAGATTGAGACTCTTATGGAAGACATTCTGTCCTGACTTTTAATCTGCATGGCCTCAAGAACACTCTCAGCCTTTCCTCTTGAATTTGTACTGCAGGCACTGCCTGCTGACAGGCAGAAACCCTTATCTCCCATAATTCTAAGAAAAACTTCAGAAGGAAGCGGTTTTACACAGATATTTATTATGTAGGGAGAATAACACTTACCGCTGTCAGAGATAGGAGACAAGACAGAATAGCCTGACTCAAGGGCGGCCTTTTCAACCATATTTCTATAGTTAGAGACAGTTTCATAATTCTCATTCATAGATGCAAGTGCCTCTTCAAGAGCCACTCCCATGGCACAGATAGCCGGAAGGTTCTCTGTTCCGCCCCTAAGTCCCTTTTCCTGTCCTCCGCCTCTTGACAGAGAAAGAAGGCCCTTGTTTCTGTTATACAGAATACCAACGCCTCTTGGGCCAAAGAACTTGTGAGAAGATACTGCACAAGAATCTATATCCAAAGAAACAGGATCAAAAGGAATCTTTCCCATACTCTGAACACAGTCACAGTGAATATGAATGCTTCTGCCGGTACTCTTACTGTATTCTCTTACAACAGAAACAATTTCATTTAAATCCTGAACTGTTCCAGTTACGTTGTTTACACTCATAACGCAGAGCATTCTTACATCCGGAGTAAGAGCTTCCTTAACAGAAAGAGGATTAAGATAACCGCCCGGGCAGCGAAGGCTCTTAAAGGTCCATCCATATTTTTGAAGTATACCCTTGTATTCCAGAACAGCTGAATGCTCAATAGCACTTGTAAGTATTGTTCCCGGAGTCAGGGTATTAAGAAGAGAAGAGAGGACAATTGAATCTGACTCTGTTCCGCCTGAAGTAAAATAAACAGTAGAAGAGGGAACACCCAAAAGAGAGGCAATATGCTTTCTCTCTTCTTCAAGACGTTCTTTGGCCTTAAGACCCATTGGATGGGTAGAAGAGGGATTTCCGGGATATTCTCTTGAGATTTTTGAGTATTCATTTAAAGCTGATTCAGAAACAGGAGTGGTAGCAGTCCAGTCAAAGTAATGCATTATCTGTAAACCACACTTTCTATAACAGCATCCTGAATTGCATCTTCTTCTGCAGCATAGGAAACAACAGTACCTAAATCAGTTAATATTAAAAGTTCATGATTTGAGCTGTTATATGTGTTATTTTTGGCAAGAATGCTCTTAAACAGCTGCCAGTTAGTTCTTGGAATCTTATAGTCAACATCATACTTAAAGGGCTTGAAAACACGGCAGATATTATCAGCAAAGCTCTTTTCACAGAGACCGCACTTATAGCCGAGTTCTGTACTTCTGATTATTCCCCAGACAATGCATTCACCGTGTGACTTATTAAAATCAGTCATGGTTTCAAGAACAGTACCAAATACGTGACCGAGCTTTAAAATCTCAGATCTGTTCTGCTCAAGCACTTCCTTCTTGGTCTCAAGAGAAAGACGGATAAGGTCTGAAACAGTATCAAGGTCTCTTGCGTTAATCTTCTGCCTGTCAAGAACTACCTTCTGATAAAGCTCCCTTGAATTGGAAAGCAAAGCATGTTTAATAATCTCTGAAAGACCACTGTAGTACTCACGGTCCGGAAGGGAACGGAGCATTTCAGGACAGAGAAGAACCTCATTAGCCTCATAAGTATTGCCTATGGCATTTTTAACGCCACGGAAGTTAATACCTGTCTTTCCGCCAAGACATGCATCTCCCATTGCCATAATGGTAGTAGGGATTAAAAGACATTTGCAGCCTCTGCGGAAAATGGAAGCAGCAAGAGCCGTAATATCACAGACAACACCGCCACCAAGGCCTATAAAGGTGGAATTCTTATTTAAATCAGCATCTATTGCTACCTGGAGAATACGTTCAAGCGTTGTAAAATTCTTTGAGCCTTCACCTGTATTAATGATTACGTTCGGCTGTGGCAGAGGCCTGACCATTCTTGCTGTATTGGTGTCACAAATCCATAGAACGTTATTTCCGAAATTCCCAATTTCGTAGGAGAGTTCATTGAAATTATCTACGGTTTTGTAAACGGCCTTGCCGTATTTGAACAACGTTTCCATACTGACAGTTTATTTAATTAGAAGTCGTCAATCAAGCAATCTTACAAGTTTGTTGTACGTATCTGAAAAACGTTTGTCATTATCAGCATCCATAATTGACAAAAGAGTATAGGCACTGTTATTTACTGCCTCAGAAAACGACTTGTTAACATGGAAGAAGATCCCCCTGCCTCCCGAGCAAAGCTCAACAAATCCAAGTTGATTCTTATATTTTTTAAGCGGGGAGAGGCACATAAGGTTATTCAGATATGGAATAAGGTAAGAGGCAGTCTCGGCATAGTAAATATCCTGAGGCAGATCCTTTACAATCATGGCCTTTTCACCCCTTATACGTCCGGCCAAGCGGACAATATCCCTAAGCGTGTCCCCGTAATGAATAAAATATCCGTTGTACAGTATGCATGCACTCATATTCTTGGGGTGCCTTGAGGCTCTTCTGTAAGCCCTGGCAAGTTCAGTAAGCTTTTCATACGGCACTACGGCCATCCTCACACCCTTCTTGCCAGTTCCTTCTATAACGGCAAATGTCATGCCGTAGACAGAAACAGTATTGCTCTTTCCTCTTGGACTGATATCTCTTTCCCTCTTATCCATCCTGTCAGAGGCCTTGGAAAGTGAAGAGAGTTTCTGAACAAGAGACGGGGAGATTTCTTCTATCCACTTTTTGTTAAGAGGTGATACAGAGCGTGCGTAAAGCTTGGAAGTCTGAACAATTTCTCCTGCAAGTATGTGAGTGGGTGGAATTCTGAACCATGAGGAGCCCGGATGAATATAAATTTCATCTGCTGTTATGGTTCTATACGAATTTGACTTCTTTCTCACGCATATATACTGAATCAGTCCTGTTCCAAGACAGATTAAGAGTCTTCTTGAAAAGTCTTCATTAAAGGTAAAAGTTCTGTCACTAACAGGAATTTGCAGTTCTCTTGTTATATCACAGAGCTGATTTGAAACATGGATTATCTCATCCATGCTCTGCTTATCAAGGTAGTGCATGCTGCAAAAGCTTTCCCTGAGCTTTTCAGTTCCAAGGGAACTGTATTTTTCATATAGACGCTGATAGCCTACAAAATCACCAAGCTGAGTATCTGAGAAGGCCTTATGAGCATGCCGGGCCATATCTTCTTCTCCCTGGGGAAGAATAAAAGGTGTCTTGCATGAGAGAAAACTTACACAGATTATTACGCTTTTAATTATATCAAGATCTCTGTTTACAGCCTCAACAATACATCTGGAAAGACGGGGCAGGAGAGGGTAGCGGACCATCATGTTTCCTATATGGGTAAGGTTTCTCTGCCTGTCTATGGCATCCAGAAGTACAAGTGTGTTTTCTCCGCTCTTAAGTGCATTTCTGTCAGGTTTTGTAATATACGGGAATTTTTCAAATTCATGAATTCCAAGATCAACCATCCTCAGTACTACTTCTGACAAATCTGTTCTTAGAATTTCTTCCTGAGTGAACTTTCTTCTGCCTTCATAATCTTCTTTTGAGTAAAGCCTGTAACAGAGGCCGTCACTTGTTCTTCCCGCTCTTCCGGCTCTCTGGTCTGCTGAGGCACGGCTTATGGGTCGTACAATAAGGGATGAAGTGAAGTCTGTCTGGTTGTAATAGTTTATCTTTGCAAGGCCACTGTCTATTACAACGGAGATTCCGTCTATGGTTAAGCTTGTTTCTGCAATATTTGTTGCAAATACAACCTTCATTTTCCCTTCTTCTGTTTCTTCAAAAACCTGTTCCTGTTCTTCTTTATTAAGTCTTCCGTAGAGAGGATAAATCTGAAGATGCTCATGATCACAGAATTCATAGACTGAGCTTATACAGCTTTTAATATCAGCTTCGCCGGGAAGGAAGACAAGAGTATCCTGGTTGTTCTTATAGTCAGAGGCTTTAAAACGCTTTAAAAGCTGGTTTAGAATCTGACAGATGGAGTATTCAAGCTCCTGGTCACGCTCTTTTGGCGGCAGAGGGTAATATTTGATATCTACGTTAAAGACACGTGTCTTGATGGAGATTACAGGCGCGTTACGACCACTCTTGTCAGCAAAGAAGGTAGAAAAGATCTTTGTATTGATTGTGGCCGAAGAAATAATAATCTTAAGTTCAGGGCGCTGCAGGCATATTTGCTTTAAAAGGCCAAGGATAAAATCAATGTTAAGGCTTCTTTCATGTGCCTCATCAACCATTACAACAGAATAAGCTCTTAATAGAGGGTCTGCCTTCATCTCCTGAAGAAGCATTCCGTCAGTTAAAACTTTGATCCTGGTATCTGCGTCCGTTGTATCATAAAAACGCATTTTGTAGCCGCAGTAAGATGGAGGAAGATTCTCAGAAGAAATCTGGGTTTTTATGTATTCGCAGACAGAAAGTGCTGCAATTCTTCTGGGCTGGGTTATACCTATAACTCCGTTTGCAGCATAGCCGGCATTTTTCAGGATTATGGGAAGCTGTGTTGTCTTTCCGCTGCCGGTAGGACTTTCAACTATTATTACCTGGTTGTTCTTTAGAGCTTCTACTATCTGTTCTCTGTTCTGCCAGACGGCCATCTTCTTAGGATCTATCATCTACACTTTTCTACCAGCTCTGAAAGGCTGAGGCCTTCAAGAACCTTTCTGGTTTTAATTTCCTTTACTGTAAAAAGGCCGTTTTCATAGGCGCTTACCACATAGGGTATGGAATTAGCTTCTGCATATGCATACTGCTGACCGGGTCCCTTGTCACCGCAGTAACAGTCAACTTTAAGTCCTTCTTTTCTCAAAACTGATGCAGCTGATGAGAGTGAAGGGCCGTTTGTTTTAAGAATCAGTATATCTGCGTATCTTGAGTTACTTGTAATATCACTGCCTGTTTCTTCAAGGGCTGCAAGAAGACGGTCAAGTCCTATGCAGGAACCGACCCCCGGGAGGCTGTCCCTGTGGTAGAGTCCTGTAAGGTTGTTATAACGTCCGCCAGAGCAAATTGAACCTATCTGAGGCATTTTTTCAAGAACTGTCTCGTAGACTATTCCTGTGTAGTAATCAAGTCCGCGGGTGATTGAAGTATCAAGTACAAAGTCTGAATCAATATTGCAGTCCTTCATCATCTGATAAAGCTCATTAAGTCTGATAATCTCTGCAGAATCAGAGCCGAGCAGGTCAGAAAGAAGAGAGAGTGTTTCACCAAAGTTCTTCTTGGGGAGGGCAATAAAGGACTTTACAGCTTCTATATCCTTATCCTGAAGTCCTTCTTCCTTAAGAATTTCAACTACGCCGTCAAGACCAATCTTGTTAAGCTTGTCTATTGCCCTGAGAACTGCATCAGCTCCGGTTGGGATACTGTTCTTAGTAAGGTAGTTGTTTAAAAGTCCTCTGTGGGATACAAGAACCTTAAATTCTCCTACATTCATGGTTTTAAGGCATGTGTGGATTAAAAGAAGGATTTCAAAATCACTTTGTGCATTATCTGCACCGATTATATCAAAGTCACACTGTAAGAATTCTCTATAGCGGCCTTTCTGCGGTTTTTCACCTCTCCAAACCTTACCTATGTGATATCTCTTGAACGGAAATCTGAGCTGTGCATAGTTGGCTGATACGTATCTTGCAAGAGGGACAGTAAGATCAAATCTTAAGGATACGTCCCTGTTTCCGTTGTCCTGGAAACGGAACATCTGCTTGTCTGTCTCTCCGCCACCCTTACCGAGCAGGACCTCACTGTATTCAATACATGGTGTGTCTATTGGAACAAAACCAAAGCTTCTGAAAATGTTCTGTATCTCTGATATAAGGTTCTGTCTGACTATTTCCTGTGAGGGAAGGCTGTCTCTGAATCCTTTTAGTACTTTTGGTTCAATCATATTCACTCCATGATGTTGAATTTTTACATATTTTATGACATAACAATTCTATATAGTTTGCAGGTTTTATGAAAGTAAGATATAAGAATTTGAACGGAAATCTTAAGGCAGTTTCCAAAGTATATACAGAAGAAGAACACAGACTTGATTACAGCAAGATTGATACTGATGCCATAAAGGTTGTAAAACACCTGCACGACTCAGGTTATGAGGCCTATATTGTAGGTGGTGCTGTACGTGATATTCTTCTTGGCCGAAGCCCAAAAGATTTTGATATAGTAACAGATGCTTCTCCCCGTCAGGTTCATAAATTATTCAGAAATTCCCGTCTTATAGGTCACAGATTCCGCATAGTTCATGTAGTATACGGATCTAAGATTTTTGAAGTTTCTACTTTCAGAAGTACTGCTGAACACTCAGATTATTCAGATAATAACTTCGGAACTATTGAAGAAGATGCCTCGAGAAGGGATTTTTCCATTAACAGCCTTTACTATAACCCTGAGGACAGAACCATTACTGACTTTAACAGGGCTCTGTATGACTTAAAGGCCGGCAGGGTCAGGTCCCTTATTCCTCTTAACAGAACTTTTATTGAAGACCCGGTCAGAATGATAAGGGCTGTCAAACTTGCAACCATTACGGGTTTTACCATGAGTCTGCCTTTAAAGCTGGCTATAAAGAAGTATGCATTTATGCTTGAGAATATAAGTTCTTCCCGTTTGACTGAGGAAGTAAATAAGATTCTCAGCAGCGGCTGCAGCACTCAGATTGTTAAAAATCTCCAGAAGTTCGGTCTTCTCGTTTATATCCTTCCATGTCTTTCTGTTTATGTTAAGTTTCATCAGCTTTATGATTCTCTTAGGGAACTTGATGAAAAGGTTAACGAACTTAAGGAAGAGGGCAAGGATGTACCTCTGTCACTTATGTATTACAACCTCACATCTCCGTTTATTACTGAAAGTGCTCCTGAACTGAAGGCAGAAGAGGTGTATAAAGAAGTGTTCAGGCAGATAAAAGTTTTAATCAGTCCAAATACTCCTCCTAATTATGAGATTGAAAAAGCAGCTTCCATGTATATGAGTAAAATTGGATATACGTTGAAAAAGAATAACAAGAAGGAAACTCAGAGGCAGGGAAAGAACTCAGCTAAAAATGCCAGGAAGGCTAGAAACAGGGCTTTTTATACAAGAAGAAGCAAAGGTTCTGCTACTCCCAAATCTGCACAATAAGCTCAACCCTGTTAACAAGAATTCCACCATATCTTTCAAGTGAGTCAGAAATATACTCCTGAAGCTCAGGTATTTTCTTTCCGTCAACTCCAACAGGTGTTCTCAGCGTAACTTTAAGGTTATATCCTTCATTTGTAACTGTGTATTTTACGTCTTCAACCTTCAAGATGTTTTCATATTCATAAAGGCAGTGCTTAACCATCTGCTTGATGGCAGCTTCGGATATATTATTCTTTTCCTGTTTGCTGAACTCAGGCTTAACAAGAGTATTTTCAGATATATCTATCTTTTTGCCGCGGATTCTTCTTATTCCTGTCTTAATTCCGTCATAAACAATACTCGGGTAACTTCTTGCTATCTGAAGAGGGGCAACAGGAATTACATGCTTACCTTCGGTGTATCTTATTCTCATGGCAGTATTAATTTCATCTTCAGTAGCTATATCTTCAATATGAATTATCTTTTTGGGTTCAGGAAGATTTAAGCGGGCAGCTATCTTGCTGACCATGTTTTCCGAGGTTCCTATAATCAGGATTTTTCTGAATCTTTCTCTGGACAGAGCCTGAATTACAGCATCCTGATGTGCCGGATCCTGAAAGAGGGCACTTTTAACAGCACCAATGAAACTCTGCTCCTGTTTGGCACTTTTTCCTACAACAATCTTGTCTCCACGGATAAGAAGACCATCATCAATAATGAGAGGAATGTGATAAGTTTTTGCTACACTCTGGGCTCTGAAACTTTTTCCTGAACCACTTCTGCCTACAAGACCATAGACTTTTACCGGCAGATTTGAAAGAAGAGAAGCAAATAAACCCTGTTTCATGGTTTAAATAATACTGATTTTCATGTAACATTGAAAGTAATTTGTTGTTAACAGAGGGAGATATGAAACTAATTCTTGGAGCATACAGTCAGTTACCTCAGGGTTCTCCGGACGAAGAGTTCGAGGCTTTACTTGCGCATCAGCTCAGCCCTCTGCTCACTACAATTTATAATAATCCGGAATACAAGGTTGTTCTTAAGCTCGGCAATACTGAGTTTGAATGGTTTGAAAAACACCATCCTGAGATTAATATGCTCATTCATAATCTTGCCAATAAGAATCAGCTTGAGCTGTTAAGCTCTACATATAAGGATTCTATATTCAGCCTTATTCCAACACATGAATATGCCAATCAGATAGAAAAATCCACAACATACATAAGAAAGAAGATTGGAAACAAGCCAAAGGGACTGTGGTGTCCATATCAGGTTTTCAAATCTTCTCTTGTATCAGTCATGGAATTAAGTTCTCTTGAATATATTATTATTTCTCAGTTTTCCAGCACTCATAATGCA
This sequence comes from Sphaerochaetaceae bacterium, assembly GCA_024699225.1. Classification (GTDB taxonomy): domain Bacteria; phylum Spirochaetota; class Spirochaetia; order Sphaerochaetales; family Sphaerochaetaceae; genus UBA1265. The sequence continues at coordinate 86,177 of JAILPZ010000062.1, read as the reverse complement.
GTTCTTTTCAACAAACCGTTTATTATGAATGAACTTGGAAAAAAGGCTGTTATATTTCCGTTCAGTGACCGGTTCAGTAAAGAAATAGCCGAGGCTTACAGAACAAAGGATACTTCTGAAAAATTACTTAATACCATTAGAAAAACAGCTAAGAGTGCCATGCCGTCATTCTCTACAGTCATGATAAACATGAACCAGCTTATGTACAGTGCAGGTAATTCTGAAGTGTTTAATATCATTTTAAAGTCTGGCGGGAAGGGCTGTATTCTTCCTTCTGAGTATCTTGCAAGTCACTCTGTAAACACTAATTTCTATTTCCCTGACGGTATTTACGGAAGAGACATGAACACATCCGGAATTAACTCACTGGGACATAATATTCTCAAAGACCCGTATCTTACCAAGACTTTTAATACAGTTAATTCGCTTAGGGATGTTGTTAAGTCATACAAGAAGAATTCAACAGCCAGAACCAATCTTGACTATCATTTTATAAGGTGTGAGTCCGGTTTTACCTATATTCCTGAATACAGGTACAATAATTTAATTAAAAAATATGTGAGCCGTAATTTTGCACAGTTTTTTAATGTTCTTTATCAGACACCAAGTCAGACCATACCTGTGGAACTCTATGAAGATTGTTCTTCAAGTCCTTCAAAGCTGATTATTCAGAAAGGTTTTTCTGCACTTTTAAATCCCAAGGGCTCAACTATTAATCTTCTTACGGTTAATCAGGCAGATATTAACCTTGTCATGCACAACGGTGCAGGGCTTTACACTGACCATCTCAGAAATCTTTCAACTGACAAGGTAGTAGATCTTGGAAACAAAACCTATGAGTGTTTGAATTCTGATAAGAAGAATTATGATTATGTTTTCTCAGAAACTGCTGATCTGGACAGTTTCAGAATTACAGTTAAAAAGCATTTTAAATTCAGGCAGGCTTCTTTCATAGTTGAATATGAAGTTGAAAACTCAGGAAAGACAGCTGTACAAAATACTGCACTTGAGATTATTTTAAATATTTCCATGCCTGAGAAAACACCTTTCATCTATGATAAAACTCAGTCAAGGCAGTTTTCTATTTCTGATAAAACTGTTCCTCTGACAGTTTCCATAGTAAATGATACCGACTGTGAATTCTCAACAAGAGAAGTTGAACATTCCGCTGAAACCTATCTTGGAGAGAAACTGTTTTATCAGTACACTCAGATAAAATTCAAAAAGTTACTGAATCTTAAAGAAGGAGAAAAGATTGCTTTCTCCTCACTGTTCAGAATTGATGTTTATAGAAGGAGATAAACCATGACACTTGAAAACAGAGCTTTACTTGAACAGCTCAAAACTGAATCTGATGCAATCTGGAGGGGACTTTGACCCTGAGGGTCTGAAATCTAAACTCTCCGAACTTGAAAACCAGACACAGGAACCGGGCTTCTGGAACGATAAGAATAATGCAGATGCGGTATTCTCCCAGATGAATGCAATTAAAGATATTGTTGTTCCTTTTGAGAAGCTTCTTTCCGATATTGAAGAAACATATGATCTTATAGCTCTTTATGAAGAGGAAGATGATAATAATCCCGAATATGCTGCTGAAGTAGATGCAAGAATCCTCCAGCTGGAAAAAGACTATAAGCCTCTGAAACTTAAAACACTTCTTAACGGTAAATACGATAAGGGAGATGTATTCTTGACAATCCATGCAGGTGCCGGTGGCACAGAAGCATGTGACTGGACAGGCATGCTGATGAGAATGTACCTCAGATGGTGTGAAAAGCATAAATTCAAGACTGAAATTCTTGATATGCTTGAAGATGAGGGTGGTTATAAGAGTGTAACAATCCAGGTCTCAGGTCCCTATGCTTTCGGCTACCTTAAAGGTGAGGCCGGAGTTCACAGACTTGTCCGTATTTCTCCATTTGACTCTAATGCAAGAAGGCATACTTCTTTCTCAGCTGTTTATGCTTCTCCTGTTGTTGAGGACAATATTGATATTGATATTAAGCCTGAAGATATCCGTATTGATACTTACCGTGCAGGTGGTGCAGGTGGTCAGCATGTTAACAAGACTGACTCAGCTGTAAGAATTACACACTATCCCACAGGTATAGTTGTACAGTGTCAGAATGAAAGATCACAGCAGATGAACAAGGAATTCTGTTTCAAGATGCTCCGCAGCCGTCTTTATGACTATTACAGTGCAAAACTTGCAGAAGAACATGCTGCTGAGGCAATTGAAAAGAAAAACAACGAATGGGGTTCTCAGATAAGAAGCTACGTTTTCCAGCCTTATACAATGGTTAAGGACGTAAGAACAGGAGAACAGACAGGTAATATCCAGGCTGTAATGGATGGAGAACTTGATAATTTTATTGAGGCTTTCCTTCGCTGGAATCAGGAGAAATAATTGAAGCGATTATTATTCTCTGTCTTTCTCATTCTTTTTTCCTCTGTATGTTTTGCAGGCACTTTAAATGTATGTCTGTGTCCTGCAAATGAGGAGATAAGCTCTTATCTGGAGAATAAAGTTACGGCAGTTCCTTACTCAGAGGAACTGTCTTCTCTTATTCAGAAGGTTAGAGAAGAAAGAGAAATATTGGCTTTGGAGAATGATCTTCACGCTTCCTACAAGACAGAAGATATAAGCAGTATAAATGCTGCAAAAGACAGTATAAGTTCCTATTCATATAAAGATGATGGAGAAGATTTTAAAATAGTTACAACTTCTTATTTCTCATCTTTTACGGAAGACCGGAATGTACTTAAATACATCTGTTCCCAGACAGATAGTGAGATCCTTATCTTCAATGAGATTAAGGACTTAAATGCTGTTTCACTTAGAACTATTACAGTTTACAGTCTTCTGACTGATGAGATTACTGAGTTGTCTACCGTTATCTCATCTGATACTGATGTTTTTACTGCAGAAGAGTACAGTGCCCTCGGATCCTTTTTCTCCTACTCAGAAGAATATGAGGATGTTACTGAACCTGAAGTGGTATATGGTCCTCTTACAGTAGATAGCAACGTTGTATCTTCTGTCTATATTAACGGCAAAAATGTCGGAGAGACTCCGTACATACTGGACAGCTATACATTACCGCTTCTTTTGACCTTAAAATCAGAAGGATATATAGATCAGTATATTTCCTTAAATGAGGCAAAAGATGAGGTATCTGTTATTTTAAAACCTCAGTGGATGGATGATTCACAGCTTTACAAAAAGGCATCTGACAGCTTCTATGCTTCTTTTGGAGGAATGCTCCTTTCAATTGGTCTTAAGGCAGTTGTAAACTCAGCTATTTCCTCTGAAAGTTCTTATTACAATTTGGCAGATAAAGTATCTACAGGCCTGATTGTTGTTTCCATAGGAAATATGGTTTACAGGCTGATAGATTATTACAATTATGCAGATTACAACTCAAAAAGGTGATAGATATGGGAAAATTTGGTTTTGGAGCTAAACTTAAAAATCTTTTCGGACTTAATAAAACTCTTGACGAATCGTTTTTTGAAGATCTTGAAGATACATTGATTGAGGGGGATTTCGGAGCTAAGAATGCAATGGAAATCAGTGACCTTGTCAGAGAAAACAAACCAAAAACTGAAGACGAACTTACAGAACTGGTCAAGACCACCATATCTGAAAAGATTTCTTCTGCAGACCTTACTCCTATTAAGGGTGAACTTAATGTATACCTTGTTCTTGGTGTAAACGGAGTAGGTAAAACCACTTCAATTGGAAAGATGGCAAAATATTATTCTAAAAAGGGTTACAGCGTAATAATGGCTGCTGCTGACACATTCAGAGCTGCTGCAATAGAACAGCTTGAAATGCATGCTGAGCGTACAGGAACCAGAATAGTGCATCAGGAAACAGGCAGTGACCCCGGTGCTGTTGTATATGATGCCATAACCAGTGCACTTGCAAAAGGAGATGAACTGATTCTCTGTGATACTGCAGGCAGAATGCACAATAAAGAAAACCTCATGAAAGAGCTTCAGAAGATTAATAAGATTATTGGAGCCAGGGTAAAACCTGAAAATGTAAGAAAGATTCTGGTTCTTGATGCTACAACAGGTCAGAATGCTGTAAGTCAGGCCAGACTGTTTAATGAAGCTGTGAAGCTTGATGCTGTCATACTTACAAAATATGACTCTCAGTCCAAGGCCGGTGCTCTTACCCAGATTGGAATACCTGTAGCTTTTGTTGGTACAGGTGAGCACTATGAAGACTTTGAAGTCTTTGATAAGGAAGAGTATATTAAAGCCCTTATTGGAAAATGAGAAAAATTCTTGTATCTGTTCTGGTTTTTATCTCTTTGTTTTCTGTATTTTCAGAAAGTAATAAAACCTACGACGGTACATACCTTATGAACGAAACCGATGATGAAGGTAACAGTTACACATATACCTATCTTAACGGTCTTCTTCTCTTTACAACCATTGTTGATGCTCAGGGTAATATTACTACAGAGTATTATTTAAGAGATCCTTCAGATTTCAGTCTTATTGCAGTTAAAACTGATAACAGTGTTTTATTCAAAGAATCCGAGCAGCCTTATAAGGGTAATTTTACTACTGATGAAAATGATAATATAATATATGTAGAATCTGATTCTGTATACACTTATTCGGTTTCCGGCCTTCTTCTGAAAGAGGAGAGAGAAGATACTGTCATACAGTATGAATATGATGAGAACTCTGTTTTAACCGGTAAAACAACAATTAACGGTAATAAGGAATACAGAGAATACTATACCGGTGAAAAAGTTACTTCTTATGAAGAGTATGAGAACTCTCTTTTAAAAGAAAGCGGAGTCTATTCCACAGATGGTCTGATTAAGACCGTCTATAACAGAGGCAGGGCTGTTGCAAAAATTACTTACGGACCTGATCTTATTAAAATTTTGAAAATAGAGTACCTGTAATGTTTATATTTAAAACTGCTTTCAGATATGCATTCTCAAAAACAGGCGGAAGAAGACGTACCGCCATAATGCAGATTCTGGGAATTGGTGCAGGTATTATTGCACTGATGATAGTAAGTGCAGTTATGAATGGACTTCAGGATGCTCAAATCAGACATTTGAGAAACATAGAGTCCTATGACCTTACAGTAATATCAGATACTCTTACAATTGACGATCTTAGGGCAATAGACGCAAACTCCTCAGTATATGAAACATGTGAAACTGCAGCCCTGATAGTTGATAAGAATTACGGAAACAGCGCAACGGCAAGAGTCAGAGGTATTAGTGAGAATCTTGTAAATGATCCGAGGTTCTCTGAAAGTCTTGTCTTTTATACTGATTATTCTTCTCTTTCAGATAAGGGAGCCTTTTCTTTAGCTCTTATAAACTCACTTGGGCTTTCAGCAGAAGATGAAATTGATTTTACTTTTTTAAGGCCCGGTAAGACAGCTACAATAGTCCCTTTTACATATGAAAGCGGCATAGGCGGCCTTTATGCCTCTTATATTACAGATTACAGCTCATCTACTGTTCTGATGGATATAAATGCTCTTTTAGAGATTAATCCTAAAACACAGATTATCTATGCCGTCTACACAAATTTGAATACAGCATCCTTTGCACGTTCAGTTTTAGAACTGGATGAGAATGCGCAGGTTGTCACCTGGCAGGAGTATAACAGAGCCCTTTATTCTGCGTTAACACTTGAAAAAACCGTTATGTACATATTCCTGGGCTTCATGTTTTTAATTCTTTGCGTAAACTTAAGAAATACTACAAAGCGCCTGATTAGAACAAAACTTAATGAGGGAGCCATGCTCAGAGCCCTTGGATGTACAAAAAAATCCTTAAACTCAGTATTTGTTTTACAGGCTCTTATCATCTGTATTCTCGGTGAGATCTTTGGCGTAGTTTCAGGCATTCTTGCTGTAAGTAATATAGATAAGATTCTTTCTCTTGTAGATAAGATTATTTTTATACTGACTTCAAGGCAGAGCATTCTTACTGCAATTCCTTTTGCTGCAAGTATAGGAGCTAAGGAAATTATCTTTATCTGTGCAGGTGTTCTTCTTATGACTTATATTCTTATTCTATTTGGATGCAGAAAGGCTTTTAAAAAAGAAATCATGGAGGTAATGGCAAATGTACCCGATTGAGCTTAAAAATGTATCAAAGAGTTTTCCTTCAGCAGGAAAGGGAAGTGGAGAACTATTAATTCTTGATAATATTAACCTTGCAATTGAAGATGGTGTTTCAACAGCAATTATCGGTAAAAGCGGAAGCGGGAAAAGCACGCTGTTACAGATTGCAGGCGGCCTTGATGCACCAAGTTCCGGTTCAGTTATCTGCAGCGGAACTGATTTTGCAACTCTTAATGACAGGGAAAAATCTTTTCACAGAAACTCTCATATAGGTTTTATCTTTCAGGCTAATCTTCTTCTTGAAGATTTTAATGCTCTTGAAAATGTTCTTATGCCTTCACTGATTGCAGGCGTTAAAGAAAAGGACTGCAGGGAAAGGGCTTTAAAACTATTAAAGAAGACAGGTCTTGAAGACAGGATTAATCATTATCCTTCTCAGTTAAGCGGAGGAGAAAAGCAGAGAGTCTCAATCTGCAGGGCCCTAATGAATAATCCCTCTGTAATTCTTGCAGATGAACCTACAGGTGCTCTGGATGAAGAGAATGCTTCTCAGATTGAAAATTTGCTTCTGAGTCTTGCAAAGGCTGAGAAGAAAAGTCTTCTCCTGGTAACTCATAACAACGATTTTGCCCAGAAATGTGACAGGGTTTATCTTCTTACCAACAGAAACCTTACCCTGATAAAGGACAGCAAATGAATCCTTTTGTAAAGAAAACAGGCTTTAGAAAGCTTAAATCAGGTTCGAAACTCACAGGATGCTTTATTCTCATTGCCCTTGTAACTGCGCCCCTGATTTTTGCACTTGTTTTCTCCGAGAGTATGATGAGCGGAATAACTGAAAAATATATCTGCCTCTCAGACGGACATATACAGACAAAACAGGATATAAGTGCAATACCTGAATCTGCCATTTACTCAGCTGATTATGTTATTTCAGGTAATATCTTACTTTATTCTTCAACGGAAACTGCAACCTTGTATGTTAAGGGCGTTGATAGTTCATATTTTAATGAAAAACGTTCAAAGGAACTTACCTTTGATTCAGTTACTGATAATCAGTCAAACTTAATCGGAATTTATATCAGCAGGGCAACAGCAGAGAAACTTGGTGTAGAGGCCGGAGATAAGGTTGCCATGATGGTTGTCTCCGACAGTCAGGCAAGGGCTTTAAGGCCCGTTCTTTCACGTGTAACAGGAATCTTTCATACAGGGTATGACAGCCTTGATAAAAACCTTGCTTACATAGACTTTGACTATGCTCAAAAGCTTTTTTCTGCAGAGAATTTAAGCTGTGAGATTCTTCTTAATTCTCCTTACTCTGATAATCCTTATTCCGTTTTTTCCTATCTTGAGAGTTTTGAGGATACAACAGTCTGGACTTCCAAAAATACTGCTGTCTATGAAAACTTTGTTGCAAGCCGTCAGATGATCATGATTATCCTGATTCTGGTTGTCTGTGTAGCTGCCTTCTATACAGCATCTGTTGCAAATCAGATTGTAGAAGAAGATATGAAAAGCATTTCTATTTCAAAGCTTCTTGGGGCAAATGATTCTCAGATAAGATCTTCTGTATTTCTATCCGTTTACGCAGTTACTGTTGCAGGAATAACAGCCGGCCTTATCCTTGGTCTTATTCTCTCCTTAAATATGAGTCCAATACTGAGTATGCTGTCCAGGGCAGGGTTTGAGAGTCTTTCCTATTATCTGCTTGATTTCAGTGTAACAGTACCTTATTCAAGTATTTTTATTCTTCTGTCTGTTCTTTTATTAATCAGTTTTGTAACTGTACGAATGACATTAAGAAAGACAAAACGTATTACTCCTGTTCAACTTTTCACAAGTCTGTAAAACTGCTATTCTTCTGTCATGAGTTTTGAAGTATTTGTTTTAGGCACAAGTGGCATGCAGCCACTTCCGGGAAGGTTCCTCACATCCGCCATGGTCAGAAGAAACGGCGATCTTATGCTCTTTGACTGTGGAGAAGGAACTCAGGTCAGCCTTAAGATGCTTAATCTTCACTGGAAGAAAATTTCATCTATCTTCATTTCTCATATGCATGCAGACCATGTTACCGGACTTCCGGGACTTCTCATGCTTTCTTCCCAGGTTGACAGAACTGAACCTCTGTATATATACGGACCTGAAAATCTTAAGGATTATATTGATTCAAACAGAAAGCTTCTGGATATGTATATCAACTATCAGATTAAGTTTGTCACTGTTGAACCCGGTATTATCTTTGAAAATGATGAGTATAGTGTCGAAGCAGTTCCTCTTTTACATACAAAACCATGCTTTGGTTATGTATTAAAGGAAAAAGACCGCCCGGGTGAGTTTTCTGTAGAGAAGGCTAATGCTCTCGGTGTCCCAATGGGTCCCATGTGGGGGAAACTTCAGAAAGGTGAAAGTGTAACTCTTGAAGATGGTAATGTTATAACTTCTGACCAGGTCCTCGGGAAACCCAGAAAAGGTATTAAGTTTTCCTATGTAACAGATACCATGTACATGTCCTATATAGCTGACCATGTGAAAGACTCAGATTTACTTCTCTGTGAGGGTATGTTTACAAAAGATCTCTCCCAGGATGCATTTGAGAAAAAGCATATGACAAGTACACAAAGTGCAACCATAGCATTAAATGCCGGTGTAAAGAAAATGGGACTTATTCACTACAGCCCGAGATATACGGACAGAGAACTGTATACTCTTTTAGATGAAGCTAAGGAAGTTTTCCCGGAGACGGTTCTTTGTAAGGACAGAATGTCTTTTATTCTGAATCATGAAGACTAAGTTCTTCATCTTCATCTTCATCAATTGAATCCGGAGCTTCAACATCATAATAATCCGGATCATCTTCAACAACAGAACTTGTAAAATATGAAGAGGGATATGAATTTGGAGGAAGTTTGTCTTTCTTCAGTGAATCCCCGGCCTTTCTGGCACTGTGAAAGGTTCCAATAAGAAGAATCAGTAGACAAATTATAACAAATGTAAGTTCAATAATTGAAACAATACTCAATTGAACACCTCTTTCACATTTTTGCTTTTGAGATTATTATAAAAATTGAACATGTCAAAGACAAGAAAATACATATTTATATTTCTTACTTTATGCCTCAGCTTTTTCTTTCTGATAAGTGGAATTTTCGGAACCAACGGATATTACTACAACAAGGCACTTATCAGTCAGCTTCAGGCTGTTGAATATGAAGAAGACAGCATGAATATGGAACTTGAGGCTCTTGAGATGCAGCGTGAAAGTCTTTCAACTGAAGAAGGCTTAAGAGATGCTGCAATCAGTCTCGGCTATTATGTTGAAGGAGATGAGGTTTACAGGTTTCAGACCCCGGCCCTTCAGGAGAATGTCAGTATAGCTGAAACAAAACCTCAGACTATTGAATTTACACCTTTAAAACCAGTAATATGCATTCTCATTGCAGCAGGTATTTCTGCAGTTGTTGTTTTATTTGCTGCAATTATAGATTCCAGAAGGCAGACTAGCTATGATATTGAACAAGACAAACCCGGAAACCCTACAGACACTTACTACATTGATGGCTGATGGGGCTGTTGTTGTTCTTCCCTGTGACACAATCTATGGCCTTTGTGCAATTTATGGTATTGGAGAAAAACCACTGAAAGATATTAAGGGAAGGGATGCAAACAAGCCTTTTCTTATTCTTGCAACAAAAGAGCAGGCCAAAGAACTTGCCCAGAGTATTCCTGAAGAGATTCTTAACGCATGGCCGGCTCCGTTTACAGCAATACTTAACTCAAAAGACGGGAAAACTATAGGAATCAGAGTCCCTGATGATCCTTTTTTGCAGAAACTTCTTAAAAAACTTGATTCACCTGTATATTCAACATCAGTAAATATGTCAGGAGAACCCACACTGGTGAGTTTTTCCAACATTTGCAACAGATTTGAAGCATTAATTGACTGTCTTGTAAGAGGACCTGAAATTCAGGGAGAGGTGGCGTCTACAATAATTGATGCAACTGAAAAGCCGTTTAAGGTATTAAGACAGGGGCTTTATGATGCTTCTTCCCTTATATCCTGATACTGAGACCACGTATAACCATAATCTCCACAGTCTGGATAATTACATAAACAACTGTATTAATCAGGATTCTTATAATGCTTTTAAAAAAGTAGCCTGATTCAAATGTATAGTCTGAAATCCAGAAAATAACAGATAAAGGCATAATCAGAGCATTCAGAGCTATTTCACAGTAAAATAAAGCATCCAGCAGTTTAAGAAAAAATGCAAAGAAGCCTTCTTCAATCTGAAAAAGAAACAGAAAGAAATACAGGGCTGTACAGAGGATAAAAACGCCTGTCATAAAGGTTGCTGATTCATTTAAAAGACTGAGAACTCTTCTTTTTCCTATCATCAAAATCTATTTTATATATTTGAGCATACATGGTCTAGATTTATTATTTTGTTGCATTTTGTTGCAAACGATTTATACTTAGATCAGAACACTTTAAGGAGTAACTATGGCACTAGTTTCTGAAAAATTTGTTAAGCTCGGATTAAAACCTGCAGACATTATGATTCCTAAGAAAAATACGAATCTTAAGAAGTGGGCAGTAGTTGCATGCGACCAGTACACCTCTGAAAAAGAATACTGGAAAGATGTTGAAGACTATGTGGGAGACAGTCCTTCAACATTACATTTAATCTTCCCTGAATGTTATCTTGAGGACGGAGATTCCGAACAGAGAATTGAAAAAATCAACAGAACAATGGCTTCCTACATTAAACAGGGCCTGTTTGATACATATGAAAACTGTTTCTTCCTTATTAAAAGAACATGCGGTAATACATCAAGACTTGGCCTGATGGCTGCACTGGATCTTGATCGATACAGCTGGGAAAAGGATTCAAAGAGCCTTATCAGGGCTACTGAAGGAACCATTCTTTCAAGAATCCCGCCAAGAAAGGCAATCAGAAAGGATGCAGGACTTGAGATTCCCCATATCATGGTTCTCATTTCCGACAACAAGAAAAAGATTATTGAAAGTCTTTATGAGAAAAGAGACACCCTTACAAAGATTTACGATACAGAACTTATGAAAAACGGAGGTAAGCTGGAAGCTTACCTTGTTAACGACGAGAAGGATCTTCAGACTGTCCTGGAAGGTTTTGAAGCTCTTACAGCAGACCTGAATCCTGATAATCCTCTTTTATTTGCAATGGGAGACGGAAACCACAGCTTTGCTACAGCTAAGAGTTGCTGGGAAGATATAAAGAAAGGTCTTTCAGAAGAGGAGAGGAAAAATCATCCTGCAAGATTCTGTCTTGTTGAACTTGAGAATATCTTTGATCCGGGTCTTGTATTTGAGCCTATTCACAGAGTCCTCTTTAATGTTCCTGAAGATGTATTTATCAAGGAACTTGAGAAGAATGCTGATGGAATTGAATATGAAACAGTCAAATGCAAGAACTGCATTGATTCCCGTAACAAAGACCAGAAGGTACAGGGATTTGGATACTGCACTGCAGACAAGCATGTCTATGTAAGGATTAAGAATCCCAAGTCAAATATTGCAGCAGGTACAATCCAGAGAATTCTCGACTCTCTTATTTCAAAAGGATACACAGTTGACTATATCCATGGAATTGATGTTACCGACAAGCTTGGAAGTGAGAAGGGCAACATAGGAATCTTCCTTCCTGCCATAGATAAAGAGACCTTCTTTGACACAATCATCAAGGATGGAGCTCTTCCAAGAAAGACATTCTCTATGGGGGAGGCCAATGAGAAACGCTACTATATGGAGTGTAGAAGGATAAAATAAAAGAAAATTAAAAAAAATTTAAAAAACATCCGATCAGGTCTTTTCAAAGAATCATAATTCTGATAGGTTACCTTCTTAGAAATTAAGGAGGCAGCAGATGAACCTTGGTACTTTGATCTACACAAGCGGATTTGGACTTGCTCCCTTATTTTCTATTGGTTTTGATTTTTAAGACAATCACTTTTGTGGTTGTCTTTTTTTTAGGAATCTATTTTAGGAGTTGAAATATGACAAAAATTTCTAACCAGCCCATTAAAGATGCAACAGTACTCGGAAAGCCAAAGATGATGGTTCTTGGCCTTCAGCATCTCTTTGCAATGTTCGGAGCAACAGTACTTGTACCGATTCTTGTAAATGGTTTCGGACTTCCACTTTCCATGCAGACAACACTGCTGATGGCAGGACTCGGAACACTTCTTTTCCACTTTATCTCAAAGTTCAAAGTTCCGGCATTCCTCGGTTCATCATTCGCCTTCCTTGGCGGATATGCAGCAATTGCAGCCCTGAATACAGGTAAGTACGCAACAATCTCTGCCGCTGAAAAGCTTCAGTACGCCGGTGGCGGAATTGTAGTAGCAGGACTTCTTTATCTTGTTCTTGCTCTGATCATGAAAGTTGTAGGCGTAAGAAAGGTCATGAGATTCCTTCCTCCTATTGTAACAGGACCGATCATTATTTTAATTGGTCTTAACCTCGCTCCATCAGCAGTTTCCAACGCAGCAACAAACTGGCCGCTTGCACTTCTTGCCATGGGTATAATCATTGTTGCCAACATCTGGGGCAAGGGAATGATTAAGATTATTCCTATCCTCCTCGGTGTAGTAGGTTCATATGTAGTAGCTCTGATTGCAAACCTCTTTGGTGCAAACCTCATTGATTTCACAGCAGTTAAAGAAGCAGCATGGATTGGTCTTCCCCAGTTCTGCACAAACTTCTCAGGTTCAATTGCAAAGTTTGACTTAACAGCAATCCTGGTTATGGCACCGATTGCAATTGCAGCCATGATGGAACACATTGGTGATATCTCAGCTATCTCAGCTACAGTAGGTGAGAACTTTGTAGAGAATCCGGGCCTTAACAGAACACTTCTCGGTGACGGTCTTGCAACAGCACTGTCAGCCTTCTTCGGCGGTCCTGCAAACACAACATACGGTGAAAACACAGGCGTTCTGGTTCTGTCAAAGGTTTATGATCCGAAGGTAGTAAGACTTGCAGCTGTCTATGCAATAGTTCTTTCCTTCTGCCCGAAGTTCTCAGCACTGATTAACAGCCTTCCGACAGCAATCGTTGGTGGAGTATCATTTATCCTCTACGGTATGATTTCAGCAATCGGAGTCAGAAACGTTGTTGAAAACAAGGTTGACTTTACACAGTCAAGAAACCTCATTATTGGAGCTCTTATCCTGGTATGTGGTCTTGGATTTACAAGCGGAATTACCTTCAACGTAGGAAGCGCAAGTGTAACACTTACAGGTCTTGCAATTGCCTCAATCGTAGGTATTCTCACAAATGCAATTCTTCCCGGTAAGGATTATGTCTTCACAACAGACAATGAGAATTCAAGAGAAGGCACACACCCGGGCGACCTCGGAAGCTTCTGATATAGAAACCAAACAAATAAAACAAACTAATTTAGCAGCATGTGAAAGCATGCTGCTTTTTTCTTGCCCTTTCAAAGATATATGTAGTAATCTAACAATCAGATAAATTTTTAAAAGGGTAAATAGAAATTTTTGCAATTTCTATGAATCAAGCGTTATGAAAAAACTATTTCTACTCATCCTGCTTTCAGCACTATTTTTAAGTGCAGTATTTGCAGGTGACAATGCCATTTCTTTTTCTGTACGTCCTTACGGTCTTCAGATAGCAACTTCTTCAATTGACACTCAGGACCCTGTTGTTTCTACTTACGGAATAGGTGCTGAGGTTGTCTATAGCAGATATGTTACTGACAGTCTTTTCCTTGAATCAGGTATTTCCTGGGATACTTTCCTTCTTCCTGATGATCGGGAGGCTTTTAATAATATTCTTTTCTTTGGCGGTTTGGGCTATTCTTTACCTCTTTCTGATTCATGGAGTTTAAAAGCCCATGCAGATGCCGGTGCTGATCTTCTTGTCTACATGGAGAAGACTTCCTGGTCATTTACAGTTCTTACAGGTCTTGATGCTGCTTATCTTCTTAAAGACAATCTTTATCTTGATTTTGGCTGTGACGCTTCATTCGGATTTAACAAGAAAGATTCTACAAACTACGTTAAATACAGAGTTCTGCCGAAAGTCGGTTTAAACTTTGAATTTTAAGGGAGGCAGAACATGAAAAAAATATTTACAGTTATTCTTTTAATCTCAATCATTCTCACTGCATTTGTAGCCTGTGAGGGCGAAGTTGACTACTTGCTCTGGAATGACTCAGCCTCTGATGATAGTTCTACAACAATTGATTATTCAACAATACCATTGAGACTTACTTTCCTCAGTACAAATAGTAGTAGTGCAACTATAACATTTTCAAACTATACTGATAGAAGTGTTAAGTATTCAACAGATGGTGGTACAACCTGGACAGACTTGGACTCAAGTAGCGGAACAATTACAGGAATTGCTGCTGGTACAAGTGTAAGTCTTTATGCTACTCAGACAAGCAATGGCAGTTCATATTCTACATGTTTTAAAATTGATGCTGATCAACCTTATACTGCTTCAGGTAATGCTATGAGTTTATTAAGTTCAAGTGCATTTGCTACAGATACGGACATGCATATATATGCTTTTGCATGTTTATTCTACGGAGATACAGAATTAACTGATGCTTCTAACCTGATACTACCGGCTACTACTTTGTCACAAAGTTGTTATAGAAGTATGTTCTCAGGTTGTACTGCTCTTACAGCAGCACCTGAACTTCCTGCTACAACATTAGCTCAGACTTGTTATATTTCTATGTTTAATGGTTGTACAGTACTCACCACGGCTCCTATACTACCCGCAGCATCATTAGTCAATAGTTGTTATGCTTCAATGTTTAAAAATTGTTCAAATCTTACTTCTCTTACATGCCTTGCAACAACTAATATACAGAGTGTGCATGTTGATAATTGGCTTACAAGTGCTGGTTCTAATACATCTGGAACAAAAACATTCTATAAAAACTCAAGCGTAGCAGATAGTAGCTGGACGTCGGGTTCAATAGTACCTTCAAGTTGGACTATTGCTGTATACTCAGGCAATTGATTGGTCATTTTTTATTGTTGAACTGGGACTGTTGCCTTTGGGTGGCAGTCCTTTTCTTTTTTGTTGTTTATGTTAGATTTGGAAGAAAATATGAAAAGTTTAGTGGAGGTACTTGCAAAACTTTGTATTCTTTTGTAGATTTAACTTCGTCGCTAGACAATTGCCACCTTAGCTCAGTTGGCCAGAGCACGTGACTTGTAATCTCGGGGTCGTCAGTTCGAATCCGACAGGTGGCTTAAAGGACCTCTCAAATTGAGAGGTCTAATTATCGGAGAGGTTCCCGAGCGGTCAAAGGGGGCAGACTGTAAATCTGTTGACGATGTCTTCGAAGGTCCGAATCCTTCTCTCTCCATAAAGAAGGTCTTCTTTTACAGAAGGCCTTTTTTATTTTATAATAACTGCGGGTGAGATATGGCTTGTTTTTATGAGAAAGGACTTAAATTCACATGCCAGGGCTGCAGATACTGCTGCAGTTCAGAACCGGGTTATGTATTTCTAAGTGAAGCCGATGTTGCTTTAATGTCCGAAGGTCTGGGCCTTACTCGTGAAAAATTCATAGATACATATTGCCGATACGTGGATATGGGCGCATTTTATATGGTAAGCCTGTTGGAGAAAGAAAACTATGACTGCATTTTTCTTACTGAAAAGGGTTGTAAAGCCTATGAATACAGACCCACGCAGTGCAGAACATATCCATTCTGGGCTCACATTATGGAAAGCAGGGAAACCTGGGATGAGGAAGCTAAATCCTGCCCCGGTATGAATAAGGGACAACTTCATTCAAAGAATGAAATTAATAGAGCTCTTGATAGTAGACTAAAATCAGAACCTTTAGTAATTTTTAAGAAGTAGAATGGCAAGGTATTCAGACTCAGTAGTAGAAACAGTAAAACAGAGACTCAGATTAAGCGAAGTAGTTGGCAGTTATGTCCGCCTGACAAAACAGGGAAATACTGATGACTATAAAGCATGCTGTCCGTTTCACAGTGAGAAAACACCGTCATTTCTTGTACATGACAGAGAAGGTTTTTACAAATGCTTTGGCTGCGGTAAAAGCGGAAATATGTTTACCTTTGTCATGGAGATGGAGCATGTAGGCTTTCCTGACGCTATTAAACTGCTGGCGGAAAAGGCCGGAGTCCCTCTGAAAGAAGAAAACGAATATGAAAAGCGTGAAAGCGACAAAACCAAAACCATTCAGGATATTTACAACAGGATCATAAAGAGCTTTAACTCATACCTCATGACCAAGAATGAAGCTTCCCATGCAAGAGAGTATCTTTCAAAAAGAAAGATCTCTTCAGATACTGTTTCAAAATTCATGCTCGGTTATGCTACAGCGGACTCTTCCTGGCTCTATGATTTTTTGAAGAAGAACAACTATTCTGATGAGGTTCTTAAGGAAACAGGACTGTTTAGCAGAAACTATGAGAATCTTCCTTTATTCAGAGACAGAATTCTTTTTCCTATCAGAAACTGGAGGGGAAACTGCGTAGCCTTCGGAGGAAGAGATTTAACAGGAGAAAGCAAGGCCAAGTATATTAATACTCCAGAGACAGCCATATACAGTAAGAGAAACAATCTGTTTGGCCTGTATGAAAGCTTACCTGAATTAAAGAAAAGAGAAGAAATAATTCTCTGTGAAGGAAACTTTGATGTAATTTCTCTGCATCAGGCAGGTTTATCCTATGCTGCAGCACCGCTTGGAACAGCTTTTACAGATGAACAGGCTCGTCTGATTAAAAGATACTGTAAGCGTGTAAACCTTCTTTTTGACACTGATGCTGCAGGCAGAAACGCTACCGTAAAAGCCCTGATTATCTGTCAGAACAACGGACTTGAAACCAGGGTTATCAGACCGTTTGAGGATAATATTAAGGATGCATCGCAAATGCTTGAGGAAAAAGGAGCTGAAGAGCTTTTAAGAAGCTGTTCAAACACCGAAGGTGGCTTCTCTTATCTTGTACATTCTGCGTTAAAAATGTATGATATACGACAGCCCAAAGGCAAGTCATCTGTTTTCAAGGAGGTAAAACCTTTCCTTGACGCTACCGAATCAAGTATTGAGCGTCAGGATTATTTCAAATACCTTTCTGATATTTTAAGAGTTTCGCAGGAACAGATTATTCAGGAGTATGAAGATTCAAGTGGGAATGAAAAGGCAGTAGCGGACAGTCAGGACAAA
This sequence comes from Sphaerochaetaceae bacterium, assembly GCA_024699225.1. Classification (GTDB taxonomy): domain Bacteria; phylum Spirochaetota; class Spirochaetia; order Sphaerochaetales; family Sphaerochaetaceae; genus UBA1265. The sequence goes on along the minus strand of JAILPZ010000062.1, from coordinate 68,834 downwards.
CCTGTTATTGTTGTAAATGAAATAAAAGCCGGCCCGGAACTGAAATCTATGCTTCTTCTGCTGAATAATCCTCAGTGGTTTGACAGATTTAAAGCTGAAATTAAGTTTAATTTTCTGACAGATACGAATGCCAGAATGCTTTATACAGTACTTGAGGATGCTCAGCGTGAAGAGATTAAAACTCAGGAAACACTTTTACAAATGATATCAGATGAGAATTTGAAGAATTATGCATACGGTTCAATTACTGATGTTGCTTACAGACCGGTAAATATAGAGCAGGCTGTAAATGACGTGATTAAAAATCTGAAGTTGAAACGTCTGGAGGATAAGAGGGCCAATGTTCAGTTACTGATAGAAACGGCTCAGATGGAGGGAACTCCGGCATCCGACTTTATTTCTCTTCTTGAGACGGTAAATGAACTGGACAGAGAGATTATGAACCTTAAGGCACAATTTACAGAGGGAACAAATAACTGATGGAAAACGAAGAAAGAAAGGAAATATTGGACAGACTGATTTATTCGGCAAAGAATGAAAACCAGTTTACTACAACAGACCTGAAAGAGTTTCTTGAAAGTATTCATGTAAATACAGATGAAGATTTTGAATATTTTAAGAATCAGCTTGAGAAACAGGGCCTGCTTGTATCAGAAGTATCTGATGAACTGGAAGATTTTCCCGACAGTCCAACCTCTGAAGATATGGAAGAAGAGGAAGAAGATGAACTTCTGGACGACGAGGGAGATGATGAGGATCTTCTTTCTGTTGACGACGAACCTACTGATGAAGAGCTTAACTCCATAGATAATGAAAACGAAGAAGACGAAGATGATATAGATGAGGAAGAGGAGCAGCTAAATGACAAATCTTCCTATACAAAGAGCTTTATTTTAGAGAATTTTGATGAAAACTCATCTTCAATTGATTCCATACCCAATATTGATGAAGATGTTGAGCATTCCGTACAGAAATCCCACATTCTCAGCATTGATAAGGGAGATGGCGGCTCTGATGATCCGATTAGACTTTATCTTCGTGAAATCGGTAAGGAAAATCTTCTTACTGCAGAGGAAGAAGTTAATCTTTCCAAGCAGATGGAAGAGGGCGCTTTCAGGATTAAGGAAGTTATCAAGAAATCAGGTATCATGATTTCCTGCTTTGAAAAAATCCTTATCAAGCTCAATACCAAGTATGAAGAAGCAGAAGACTTTAACGCCAAGGACCAGAAAGAACTTATCCAGGAGCAGAAGAGATATGTTACCTTCTACAAGGATGCTCTTAAGGAAATTCAGGGTCAGTTAAAATCCTATATTGAGCTCAAACAGAAGAAGCTTGCCTCCGGTGAGGAAGTTCTTAACAGTGATGAGCTTGTAAAGAAAAAGAACGTACTTCTTAAGAAACTCGGAAATATTGAACTTCAGCCGGAAGAAATTACCATGTTTACAGACAAATTCCTTCAGGCAGAGCATGATATTAACGAGCTTAAGAACAACAGAAGAATAATTGAAGCCAAACTTCAGATAACAGGTACAAGAGAGGCCAGACAGCTTGCAAGAGATCTTTCTACAGCAAGCAAGCGCCCTGTTGTTGAAGAAAAGCTTGGCATGTCTTTTGAGACCATCAGAGAGCTTACTACCAACTACCAGAACACTCTCAGACAGATTCGTAACATTGAATTTGAATTTGAGGATGATTGTGATGTTATTCTCCAGCAGTGTCAGGAGATCAAGGCCGGCATGACCATGCTCAAGGCTGCCAAGGACCGCCTTATACAGGCCAACCTCAGACTTGTTGTTTCTATTGCCAAAAAATACACAAACAGAGGCCTGCATTTCTTTGACCTGATCCAGGAGGGTAACATTGGCCTGATTAAGGCCGTAGAAAAGTTCGAGTACAGAAAGGGCTACAAGTTCTCCACATACGCTACCTGGTGGATCAGACAGGCCATTACAAGAAGTATAAGTGACCAGGCAAGAACAATCAGAGTTCCTGTCCATATGATAGAACAGATCAACAAGGTTGTAAGAGAGCAGAGAGCACTCATGCAGACACTTGGAAGAGAACCGACTGACGAGGAGATTGCACACAAACTCGGCTGGCCTGTAAGTAAGGTTAAGACAGTCAAGAACGTTGCAAGGGAACCTATCAGCCTTGAAACTCCTGTTGGAGAAGAAGAGGATTCACTCTTATCAGACTTCATTGAAGATAAGGATGTTGAGAATCCTGCAACACAGACTTCATTTGCCCTTCTTCAGGAAGAGCTTAAAGACGTTCTTGCAACCCTTCCTCCGAGAGAACAGGAGGTTCTCAAGATGCGTTTTGGACTTGAAGACGGATACTCATTGACATTGGAAGAAGTTGGGTTGTATTTTGAAGTCACAAGAGAAAGAATCAGACAGATTGAGGCAAAGGCTCTGAGGAGACTCAGACATCCGAAGAGAGCCAAGAAACTCAAGGATTATGTATAATAAGGTGGAGGCGAAATGACCATTAATTACGATACACTGATTGAACTTCAGAAAGTTCTCGCACAGATGTTCGAGATTGAAGACAAAATCAAGGATATTCCCAGGGACCTTAATGATAAGGAAGCTGTTCTACAGAAGACAAAGCTTGATTACCTTGATCTCAGCAACAAATGTGAGTCTTTAAGCGCAGAAGTTGAAGACATCTATAAGAGATACATTGAAGCAGGTCAGACCAAGGAAGCTAAGGAAAAGCAGATGGAGCTTACAACTCTCTCAAGAGAGTATGAGAACCTTGCCCAGGAAATTGAGCAGGCCAAGGCTTCAGAGCAGAACCTTCTCAAGGTTTATAATGCAAGAAAGAAGTACCTTGAGGAACTTCAGCTTAAGCTTCAGGTCAGTGCAGATATTGTTGCTTCCCAGACTCAGGAAGTTGAAGAGGAAACTGAGAAGAAGGATTCTCTTATTGCTGAGCAGAACCAGATTCTTGAGGATATTAAGGGTAAGAAGGATGAGCTTTCAAAGGATCTTTCCAAGAACCTTCTCTTTAAGTTTGAGAGAATTATCCGCAACAAGGGTGGAGTAGGTGTTGTACCTATTCATGGTATTATCTGTCAGGGTTGTCACATGGAACTTCCGCAGCAGTTTGCAAATGATGTAAGAAAGGATGAAGATATCCATTTCTGCCCTTATTGCAGCCGTATTCTTTATTACGAACCATCTGAAGAAGACGAGAAGTTTGATAACGCTGTTCACGGAGATATTCATGCTGATGAGGAAGAAGGAGCAGAGACAGCTTCTGACTTCATCTCAAGTGATGATAATCTTTTTGAAGACTGATTATTTTAAGGTTTTTCACGCAATCGCTTGTTGATTTATCAATGAGAGGAAAGTCCGGGCCACCAGGACAATGATGCCGGCTAACGACCGGGTGCCGTAAGGCAACAGAGAGTGCAACAGAAAATATACCGCCGGTTTTCCGGTAAGGGTGAAATGGGGGTGTAAGAGACCACCGGAAGAGCAGTAATGGTCTTCGCATTGTAAACCTCGTCAGTGGCAAGCCCAAGAAGCATGTGGACATGTCCTTCCATAACATGCGGGTAGGGTGCTAGAGTTTTCAGGTAACTGAAAATCCAGATAGATGATTGCATAAACAGAACCCGGCTTATAAAAGACCTTTTATTATTTTTTGAAGGAGGATATGTGAAGCTTAAGAAATTTTGCACAGCAGTCCTCCTTGTTTTTTGTCTTCTTGCCTTATCTTCCTGTAACAAGGCTGAAAGAGCATACAGCAGCGGAAAGTATCAGGAAGCCCTTGAAATCCTGGAAGCAAAGGATAATCCGGACAAGGAAGACTATCTATTAAAGGCAAAAACACTTAACTCCATGGGAAGAAAGGAAGATGCAAGAGAAAGCATTCTTCTTTACATGATCTTAGCTTCATCCTCAGATGAGCGTGAATTTGCTTCAAACCTTTTTATTGACTTAAAGTTCTCTGACGTACTGAATGTTCTTCTTTTAAGACCCTCGGACGGAGTTAAGGCCCAGATTACCATCTATAAATCCTATGCAAACATGGGTGATTATGAGAGGGCAAAGGTCATTCTTTCTGATTACCTCTCAGAATCTCTTAATGTCTCTGATTTTATTACCCTTATTGTAAATTATCCTGTTGAACCTGATTATGTTATGGCCTTCCTTAAAGCCTGGCTTCCAAATCTTAATCAGGAACAGAAAGCCCTCTATCTTGAACTTCTTCAGACTTTCTCAGAATATGAGAACCTTACGGAAGACAGTGTACTTGAGGGTGTGGATATTACGGATAAGATGCTCCTTGACAGTTTCTATACCTCAGATAACGTAAAACTTTCTGCAATTTATAAAATCAGGGGAAGATTCCTTACAAGAATATTTGATGTTACAGATGCACAGGCCTGTTATAAAAAGGCATATGAACTTAACCCTGAAGATCCGGAACTTAAGGAACTGATTAAAGATGAAATTTGACAAATACGGAAGACTTACAGATCTTGAAGAACTCCTGAGACCTGAACTTCTTGAAACAGATAATCCTGCCAGATACTTCGGAAGTGAGTTTGTCACGGGAAAAACCCATTATGAAGAAGGCAACATCAAATGTGCCATGTGTTTCCCCGATCTGTATGAAATAGGCATGTCAAATAATGCCATAAGAATCATATATGACATAATCAACAGAGTAGAAGGCGCATACTGTGACAGAGTCTTTGCAGTAACTGAAGACTTTGAAGCTTTACTGAGAAAGAAAAACATACCGCTATTTACCATAAGAGACCATTTTCCTGTAAACAAACTGGACATGCTCGGTATCTCCATAGGTTATGAGCTTTGTGCTACAAACATTCTTCAGGTTCTTGATTTAGGCGGTGTTGCACTTGATAAGAAGGACAGGGTTGAAACAGACCCTGTAGTAATTGCAGGAGGCCCTGCATCTACCAACCCGGCTCCTTTTGCAAAGTTCTTTGACTTTATCTATATAGGTGAGGCTGAAACTGATTTTGCAAACATTATAAAGACAATAGGAAAATACAAGAGCAGAAGTGAAAGAATTGAAGCTCTTAAGAGTATTAAGTGCCTCTGGTATGAAGGAAAGAAAGAAATAACAAAGAGGGCTGTTGATACAACCTTTGGAACAGACAGGGAAAGCCCTCGTCTTGAACATGCAGTAGTCCCTTCTTTCCAGGTTGCCCAGGACCATGGAACAGTGGAAATTATGAGAGGCTGTCCCAACGGATGCAGATTCTGCCACGCAGGTCAGTATTACAAGCCGTTCAGACAGAGAAATCTTAAACGTGTATATGAACTTGTAAGGCAGAATATTGAGCAGTTTGGCTATGATGAGATTACTCTTTCATCCCTCTCATCAGGAGACTATCCGGATCTGGATCTTCTGATTAAGGCCTTAAATCTTTCATTTAAGAGCCGTGGAGTTTCATTTTCCCTTCCGTCCCTTAAGGTAAGTTCATTTTCTCTGGATATTCTTGAACAGCTTGCCGAGGTAAGAAAGAGCGGTCTTACTTTTGCAATTGAAACTCCGGATATTCTTGATCAGAGAAGCATGAACAAGGAAGTTCCGGTAGAGCAGGTTATAGAGATTATCAAAGAGGCAAGGGCAAGAGGCTGGAAACTTGCTAAGTTCTACTTCATGACAGGTCTTCCCATTGTGGACAGACAGACTGAACAGCAGAGTATTGTTTCTTTTCTCTCCAGGATAAGAACTGAAACCAAGATTAATATGAATATCAATATAGGAACCTTTATTCCCAAGGCCCATACATCATTTCAGTGGGCTCAGCAGATGGGAATGGAGGAGTCAGCAGAACACTTAAAGAGCATAAAGAGGGCTCTTATGGCTGCCATTCCCGGAATTAAGGTCTCTTATCATGAGCCGTCTGTTTCCTATATTGAAGGTGTAGTATCCCGCGGAGGCTTTGAATGCGCCGACCTTATTCAGAGGGCTTATGAACTTGGGTGCCGAATGGATGCCTGGTCAGATCACTTCTCACTTGAAAAATGGCAGCAGGCTATAAGCGATTTAAACTACAATTTTAAAAACGGCTTTGATGAAAATGAAACACTTCCCTGGGACAGTGTCTCCATGAACGTTTCAAAAGCCTTCCTTCTTAAGGAATGGAAGAAGGCTCAGAACAGGGAATTAACATCTGTCTGCACAGAAAACTGTACTCATAACTGCGGAGTATGTGCAGCTAAGGACGTTGATGTTATAAGGGCAGATAACAGCAGTTTTGACTTTGACTCTCTGGAAAAATACGAAAAACCTCAGGAGAAGTATGAACAGGTTATCTTTACCTATGAGAAGACAGGAAAAGCCCTTTACAGCTCGCATATTGCTGTTATGAGGCATTTTGAAATGGCCTTCCAGCGTTCATCTCTTGATGTTCTTTATACTCAGGGCTTTAACCCTAAGCCAAAGATGGAATTTCTGAATCCTGTTACTATGGGAGTCAGCGGCTTAAATGAACTGCTTCTTACTGAGCTTCCTGTATCCCAGATAAATGCAGAGGCTGTTTCTGCGTTAAATAATGCACTTTCTGAAGGTTTTAAGGTAAAGTCCTTCCAGCATATAAAAATGCCTGAAAGCGGTAAAAAATACTCTCTGGCAAGCCACATGCTTGGATCTCTTTATACAATACGGGATATAAAGGATCCTTCGCTGGAATACTGCTTGAAAGAAAAGCTTTCAGTTGTCTCTGATGATTATTCAGTAAGTTGTTCTGACGGTGTTTATACAGTTAAAACAAAAGGGGAGAAGAACCTGTTTAAGATGCTTTTCCCCTCAGATATAAGTAAATTTTATATTGCCGGAAGCTGTACCATCACCCGTGAACAGCTGTATCTGTCTGATTTTTAGCCTCGTTCCAGTAGTTATCCCATTCTTCAGCACTGAGGCTTTCCATATCTTTTCCGTCTCTCTGTAAATTATTGTAAAGTCTGTTAAAACGTAATATGAACTTTCTGTTTGCACTCTGAAGAGCATCCTGAGGCTTTACATGCATGAAACGGCAGAGATTTACAACAGAGAAGAGTACATCTCCAAGTTCATCTGTAATTTCTTCCTTGCTCTTAGCTTCTTTTACCTCATTTATCTCTTCCTGGACCTTATCATAGACACCATCAACATCAGGCCATTCAAAACCAACCTTTGCAGCCTTTTTTGAGATTTTATAGCATCTTTCAAGCTCAGGAGCATTTCTTTCTACGTTGTAAAAGAAATCCTTCTCATCATCCTTTCTGCCTTCAACATCCTTTTTAATCTTCTGCCAGTTCTCCAGAACTTCAGCAGATGTATCCAGCTTCTGGTCCTTAAACACATGAGGGTGGCGTCTGATATATTTTTCACATGCGTCATTAATACAGGAGCTTAACTTAAAATCTCCATTCTGGTCATGAATTTTGGCTAAGAGGAAAAGGTTGAGAAATACATCCCCAAGTTCTTCAGAAACATGAGAATTATCCTTATCAGAGAGGGCATCTATATACTCATAGATTTCTCCCTGCATGGAGCGGATAATATCTGAAGGCATCTGTTCCTTATCCCACGGGCATCCGTCTTTGGGGTCGCGGAGGAAAGTTACAATATCATAGAGATTCTTAAAGCAATCATTAACGTTATCTGATTTTTCCAATGTATATTCAATCATGGTTCTCATTATAGTAATTAGCTGAAATTTTTCAATAAATCCCTACTCTTACTTTACAGAATATACATTATATCCAAAATTTAAGATTAAAAGATTAAGTTTAATCATCATAATTAAAATACCCTATCCGTTTGAGGGATGACCAATAAATATTTGAGAACTCACCGACACCGGAAGTAAATGCTGCAAGAATAACAATTGTTTTATCTGCAGCAAAAGAATCATCTGAAAAGTTTAAAGTATAAGTATTAGTTCCATCAGAGAATGAATACGTCTTGTTTGTTTTATCAACAGTTCCGTCTGTAAAGGAAGCATTAAGTGTAGTACCGGATACATAAGATGAAAGATTTAGACTGTATACAGGACTGACCGGTACTGATGTCCCGTTTAAAAAAGCATACAGAGTATATGAAGACTCAGAAGTACCGCTTATATCAGAAACCTCAGCAATCTCTCCGTCTGAATTGCCTATAATTAGCGTAGGACTTGAAGCAGAACTGAATGCAGATATGACCTTACTGTCAATATTGGAGAAATTATCAGTATCTGTAGCAATATAGTAGCAGAGAATCAAGCCCGGGCCCTGCTCTATCAAAGACAAGTCCTCATCTGTACCGGAAACAGAAAACGCTGTATTTGAAGATGCAGTAATGGATATTCCGGTTAATTCACAGAATGTCGGTTCACCGCAGGAGATAAATAAAAAAACAGACACCAGAACAATAATGAGTATCATTAAAGTATGGTGTCTGTTCTTCTCAAGCATAATTAATACCTGATTATTACATTACATTAAGAATATTCTTTGCAAGTGCAGCATATTCTGAATATGAATATGACTGAACAAGAGACTCAAGCTGAGCCTTTGCAAGATCATTATTTCCCTTACTGAGATTAATGCGGGCACTGTTGAAAAGAGCCTTTGCATTAACTCCGGAAATCTCATAATCAGAGACCTTTGAATAAAGATCAAGAGCTGTATCAGCATCTCCGTTCTCTTCAACTGCAGCTGCAGCATTTACAAGGGCAAGAGGTGCAAAATAACTGTCCTTATTAAGATCATAACACTTCATGTAAGCATCATATGCATTCTGGTAATCTTCTGTTTCATAGTAAAGATTTCCGAGAAGATAAGCTGCCTTAACTGAAACATAAGATGAATCCTTAATTTCGGCATTAAGGTCGGCAACCAGGGCATCAAATGTTTCCTGATTGCTCTCCTCTGCTGTAAGATATGCAGAACATCTGTCGCCAAGGTCTACAATTCTTACCATTGCCTTCTCGTTATTTGAAGTAATAACTGAAGAAATGATAACAATTGCAAGAAGTACTACAACAACAGCTGCACAGGCAATGAATAAAACCTTCTTGTGAAGATTATAGAAGCCTGTAACTGATCCCGTTACCTTATCGGCAACTGAAGCTTCAGCCTTATTTGTCTTTGCCATTATTATTTCTCCTTACCTGAAGAAATAAGATCTGCAAATGTTACAGTATCATCATCGTCAGAATTTGAGAGATACTTCTCTACTTCTGATTCCTGGTTCTTCTTAATCATTTCTCTGATTGAGAGAGAAAGCTTCTGCTGCTGCGGAACAACATCCATGACCATGGCTGTAACTTCATCTCCAACCTTGAATCTCTTAAGAACTTCATCTGTATACTCTTCTTCAGGAGCGCAGAGATTGAACTTTGAGATAAGACCTTCAATATCTCCGTCTACCTTTACAAATACACCAAAGTCTGTAACGTTGGAAACTGTTCCGGTGATAATTGAGAACTTCGGGTGAGCAGATCTGAGAGCCTGCCACGGGTTGTTGCCCATCTGCTTGACTCCAAGTCTGATTCTTCTGTTCTCCGGCTCTACTCTTGTAACAACAACATCAATCTCATCTCCTTCCTTGCAGAATGAAGAAATATTCTTGATCTTCTTTGTCCATGAAACATCATCTACGTGGAGGAAACCGTCAATACCCTCTTCGAGGTTAACGAATGCACCACTGTTTGTAACCTTAACAACAGGTCTTGTAAGCTGTGTTCCAACAGGATAACGCTCTGAGATTGTATCCCACGGGTTGGATTCAAGCTGCTTGATACCAAGAGATACACGCTTCTTATCAAGGTCGTAACCAAGAATCTTGCACTGTACAACATCACCAAGGTTGAGAACTTCCTTAGGATTGTTGATTCTCTTTGTCCAGCTGAGCTCTGAAATGTGGGCAAGACCCTCAATACCAGGAGCAATTTCAATGAAAACACCAAATGTTGTCATCTTTGTTACCGGGGCTGTAATAACATCACCGACTTTGAAGTTCTCTTCAAATGTTACCCACGGATCTTCCTGCATGTGCTTGAGGGAAAGGTTAATCTTCTTTGTCTCAGGATCAATATTGATCAGTCTGAGCTGAACCTTTTCACCCTTCTTTACATAGTCTCTGGGTCTGCTTACGTGGCCCCATGACATATCGTTGAGGTGAAGAAGTCCGTCAAAACCGCCAAGATCAATGAAAGCACCGAAGCTTGTAAATGACTTTACAACACCTTCAACTACGTCACCAATCTTAACCTGGGAGAAGAACTTCTCCTTGTTTTCCTTAATCTTCTTATCGAGATAGTCTCTTCTTGAAACAACGCTCTTAAGCTTGTTTGCTGTATGGAACTTCTCAATAATGAAATAATCAGAAACGCCGATAAGGCTTTCCGGATTATCTGTTCTTACTATATCAGCCTTTGACAAGGGGCAGAAACCTGAGAAATCAGAACCGAGATCTACTTCATAACCGCCCTTGATTACCTTAACAAACTTACCTTCAACAGGTGTCTTGTCCTCAGCAGCCTTGCGCAGCTCCTGTGATCTGATCTGAACATCAGCCTTCTTCTTGGAAATGATGACCTGGCCACCCTTTCCTTCCTTGTTTACAATTAAAACCACGACAGAATCGCCGATTGCCGGTGCTTCTTCAAATTCCTCAACAGGAATTCTACCTTCGGACTTGTACCCGACATCGACAAAAACATACTCGTTGTTGACCTGAACAACAGTACCGGTAACGAGCTGACCGTCTTCGATTCCATCAAGAGATTTCAGATACTCCTCCTGCAAAAGACTCTGCATTTCAGTATCCTTTTTTTCAACTTCCAATTCTTCAGACATTTTGGTCTCCTGATCCTAAAAACTTTATACTTTACTGCTCAAACGAACAGCTTTTAACACTTTCTCACAAACTTCATTTAACGTCAAGTACGAGGTATCTATATATGCGGAATCCGCAGCAATTTTAAGACCTCCCACCGGTTTATTTCTATCTATATTATCTCTCTCAATTATCTCTTTAAGAACCTGATCGTATGGCATGGCAGACGGGTTCTGGTCAAAACGTCTCTGAGCACGGACCTCAGGTTTTGCATCAAAAAAGAATTTGAAATCAGCGTCGGGGAAGACAACTGTTGTCATATCCCTTCCCTCTGCAATAATTGAGATTTTTTTAGTCAGTTCATGAATTCTTTTATTAACAATTGCCCTGACATTCGGATTAACGGAAATCCTTGATGCGTTAAGGTCAATTTCGGGAGTATGAAGCTTATCCTCCACATCTTCTCCATCAAGGTAAAAACGACCGTCAACAACATCAAAAACAGCCTCAGAAGCCTGCTTTTCACAAGCATCATTATCTGACGGGTCAACATGGTTTCTCAGGACTCTGAGAGTAACACCCCTGTAGAAGTTTCCTGAGTTCAGATAGTAAATTCCAAGTTCATGTGCAACTGTCTTTGCAACAGAGCTTTTTCCAACTCCGGCAGGTCCGTCTATAGCAATAATCATCTGTTTTTTCCTCCTGCAAGTGCCTTAAGTTTTCTTATTTCAGAAGAACTGAGTTTTCTGTAACGTCCTGAAGGGAGGTCATCCAGTTCAATATTACCTATTCTTATGCGGACAAGCCGTTTTACACGGTATCCCAGTTCTTCAAACATGTTTCTGATTTCCCTGTTCTTTCCCTCTGTCAGAACAACAGATGCTTCATTTGAGGAAAGAAGCCTGAAAGACTTGATTTTATACGGTTTGATCTCTCCCCTGTACATGGAATCAAGGTCCTTCTTAAGAATATCCAGGTCTGTTCTTACTATATATTCTTTTTCAATCTCTGAAGACGGATGGGATATGAGGTTTGAGAACTCCCCGTCGTTTGTAAAAAGAATCAGACCCTGGGAGTCCTTATCAAGACGGCCTACATTAAACAGCAGATGCTTGTCTTCTATATCAATAAGGTCTCTTGCATATGCTGTCTCGTTGGGGTCTCTGTTTGTACAGACATATCCTCTGGGCTTATTCAAGGCAAAGTAATATACCTTGTTCTCAATCTCAGCCAGAACATCATCTACATATACAACATCATCTTCATTAACCTTGCTTCCAAGCTCTGTAACCCTTTTTCCGTTGACTTTAACACGTCCGCTCTGAATGAGGGTTTCACAGAATCTTCTTGAGCCTACTCCGCTCTTTGAAAGATAAACCTGAAGTCTTAATGGAAATTCAATATTCATGTATGCTCCCGTTCGAATCTTTCCCTGTCTATCTCAGACAGTTTTGGAAGATCACTGATTGTTGTTATGTTGAATGTGTATAGAAACTTCTTTGTAGTCCCGTAGAGACATGGGTGACCCTGAACATCTTTTCTTCCAACTACTTTTATATAATCTCTTTCTCTGAGAATCCTGATAATTGAATCTGAGGAAACTCCCCTGATTTTACTGATCTCAGTTCGTGTTACAGGCTGTGAATAAGCAACTATGGCAAGTGTTTCCATTGCTGCCTTAGTAAGACGCCTGTCTATCTTCTTGCCGTAACACTGTCTGAGGGCTTCAAACAGATCAGGAGAAGGAACAAACTGAAAAGTCTCGGTACTTTCCGTTAATGAAAGACCGTGATTATCCGTATAGTAGGCTTCGGATATTTCGCTTAATGCCTTGCGAATCTCTTCTTCCTCAAGCCCTGTCATACCCTGAATCCTGTCAACAGAAAGCGGCTCATTTTCAAGATAGAGGATAGCTTCTATCAGACGTGCGTTATTTGAAAGAGTCATGCTGCCTCATTATACAGAATCGGAAGACTCTGAGTCATCCTCTTCCTCCATGACGGAATAGTTATCCTCATCAGCCAGGTTGTTTTTAACCATCTCGTCATAATTGTCGTCATAGTCATCTGCAAGTTCAGCCTTCCAGTCGGCCGGGCGCCTGCTAATTACTATTTCTGCGAAAGGTTCTTTCTGATGTACAAGAACCATCTTATCCTTAACTGCATCCAGAACAGCCAGGAATGAACATATAACATTCATCCTGGTAGGTTTGACAAAGAGCTCTGAAAAAATAAGTGAATCCTTTGTTTCAAGAATCTCATTCAAAAGGGCAATCTTCTCACTTTCTGTAACCTCTTCATAGACGTTAAATACCTTCTCGTCAACAACATCATAGGTTTCAAGAAGCTTTGCATATATATTCAGAAGACTGTCCAGAGTAACATTTTCCCACAGCTCATCATCAGAGAACGGCATGTTGAACTCACTCTCTTTTCTCTGAAATGAAAATGTTCCCGGGCTCTCAACTCCCATAAGAAGCTCTGAGTATTTTTTGAACTTCGAATACTCAAGAAGCTTTTCAACCAGATCCGCCCTCGGGTCCAGGAAATCCTCGTCAAACTCTATGTTTTTAATAGGCAGCAAAAGCTGGCTTTTTATCCAGATAAGTTCTGCCGCCATTCTGTAGAAATCAGATAAATCGCGGAGAGCCATCTCCTCTTCTTTCTTTATGTATTCAAGGAACTGCTCGGTTATAAGAGAGACGGGAATATCATATATGTTTATCTCGTTCTTATGGATAATATCCAGTAAGACATCCAGCGGCCCGTCATATCCGGGGACATGAAAATCAACAGCCATCAGCTCTTATCGGCCTTCTCTTCTGAACCGGGAAACATCTTTTCCCTAAGCTGTGCATCCAGAGATTCAAGAAGCTCTGTATTTTCCTTAAGATAATTGACCACATTATCCCTTCCCTGACCAATCTTCTCACCGTTGTATGAGAACCAGGAACCGGTCTTCTCAATCAGGCCGTAGCGGATTGCTCCGTCCAGGATGCCGCCGGCATATGAAATACCTTCATTGAACATAAGGTCAAGCTCTACCTTCCTGAACGGAGGGGCAACCTTGTTTTTGACAATCTTAACCCTTACGCGGTTTCCTACATATTCATCTGAGCCTTTGGAAATAGTCTCAATCTTTCTGACTTCCATTCTTACAGAACTGTAGAACTTAAGTGCATTTCCACCGGTAGTTGTTTCAGGATTGCCGAACATAACACCAATTTTCATTCTTATCTGGTTAATAAAAATAATTGTTGTCTTGCTCTTTGCAAGAATACCTGTAAGCTTTCTCAGAGCCTGGCTCATAAGACGGGCCTGAAGACCCATATGGGAATCTCCCATCTCACCTTCAATCTCAGCCTGAGGAGTAAGGGCTGCAACAGAGTCAACTACAATAATATCAACAGCACCGCTTCTTACCAGTGATTCTGCAACTTCAAGTGCCTGTTCACCATTATCCGGCTGGCTTATCCACAGATCATCTGTGTTTACACCGAGCTTTCTTGCATAGGAAGGATCCAGTGCATGCTCAGCATCAATAAAGGCGGCAATTCCACCTGTCTTCTGTGCTTCAGCTATTGCATGAAGGGCAAGAGTTGTCTTACCTGAGGATTCGGGTCCGTAGATTTCTATAACTCTTCCTCTCGGATATCCGCCTACTCCAAGAGCCTCGTCAAGAAGGATTGAACCTGAGTGGATAACCTCAATATTATTTGCAATTGCGCTGTCACCGAGTTTCATAAGGGAACCCTTTCCGAATTCCTTGTCAATCTGAGCTCTTGCAGCCTCAAGTGCTTCCTGTTTATGTTTCATTACATTATCAATTGATTCTTTAGTTTCTTTAGCCATTTATATCTCCTGTCAGAATAATTTCTCTGAATCCAGACAGATCGTAACAGGTCCGTCGTTCTCATAGCATACATGCATGTGAGCTCCAAATACACCATGTTCAACATTATGTCCAAGGCCCTTTAAATGTGAAATAAAAGCCTCATAGAGCCTCTGAGCATGTTCAGGTTTCCCCGCACCGCTTAAAGAAGGTCTGTTACAACCCTTTAGATCAGCAAAAAGTGTAAACTGACTTATAACCAGTACGCCAGCTCCAATATCTGAAATACTTAGATTCATTTTACCGTTTTCGTCGGTGAAAATCCTCAGTTTTGCTATCTTTTCAGCCATTTTCCTGCATATAACATCATCATCGGAATCTGAGACTCCGAGATAGACAAGCAGACCGGCCTCTATGCTTCCTGATACTTTACCGTCAACAGAAACGGAAGCATCCTTTACCCTCTGAACTACAGCCCTCATATTTCACCGTAGCCCCTTGAAATCCTGTCGACAAAACCCTTCTTATCCTCACTTGCAAAGAAGGCAGACCCTGCAACAGCCACATCAATGCCGGCCTCAGAGGCCTCAACTATGGTTCTGTCACTTATTCCGCCGTCTACAGAAATAAGGAAATCCCTGTCTCCTCTGATCTGAACCAGACGGCGAACCTTGTCCAGGGTATAGGGAATGAGACTCTGCCCGCCAAAACCGGGGTTAACAGTCATGATCAGGACAATATCAACAACATCCAGAATACCTTCAATCATGGAAACAGGTGTTGAAGGAACAATTGAAACTCCGGCCTTGCAGCCAAGTGTTTTTATCTGATTGAGGGTCCTGTCCAAGTGAAGGCAGGCTTCACTGTGCACGGTTATGGCCTGACATCCGGCCTTTGCAAATTCCTCAATGTGGTTCTGAGGTTCCCTGACCATCAGATGTGCATCAAAGAAAAGATCCGAATGCTTTCTTATATCTGTAATAAACTTTGAACCGAAGGTAATGTTTGGAACAAAACTTCCGTCCATTACATCAAGATGAACCCACGGAGCTCCAGAGCTTTTAATATCACTTAGAGCTGTGGTGATTTCTGAAAAGTCTGCAGACAGCACAGACGGGGCAACAATGATTTTCCTATCCATAAGTTAATAATAACATTTTTGTTTGAGGTTGATAATAAGCATTTTTTAGATTATTATTAATATATAACGAATTTATACGCTTTTCCGAGCAGACTGTACGGTCTGCCCGGTTTTGTTTACCCCTAAGGGAAAAGGAGTTTTATCATGAATGCAAAAAAGGTCAGGGAACTCATCAGTAATGAGCTTTGGAATACAACATCTACATCTCAGGTCAAAACTGATGATTTTGTAAACCTTCAGACCATTTTAAAAAAGCTCAAATCACAGGATGAAAAGGCAGATTTCAGAGAGCTCTGTCTCGCTGCCCTTGAAGATAAGCCCAGAAGCCCCATTGTTCCAAGATTTATTCTTTCAGTCACAGGAAGACACCCTGTTGATGATTCCTATATTATCTCAGTTTTTGAGGAATACTATCAGGACAGCCGCTGGGAAGACCTTATCTACATGGGTAATCTGATTCTTTCATTTAATGAGAGTTCATATGTACTTAAGGTTCTTGCTGAGGCCTACTCATACACAGGACATGAAGACAAGAAGATTGAAACATGGGAGTACCTCATAAGAATTGACCATGTTGAGACTTCTGTTTTCTACAGCCTTGCAGAGTACTACAACAGCAGGGAAAACTTCAGTGCTGCCCTTAACATGTACAAGAGGGTTATCCAGCGCCATATAAATGCCCAGGACATGGACAGTGTTGCAAAGGCCTGGAGCTTCATCTATCCCATGGACCATGAGAATGCCTCTTACCTTCTCCAGGTAGCCGGCAGAATCTCAAGAAGCATTTCAAAGGAAGCTGCAGAGACCTTCCTTATTCAGGTATACGGTCACGACCAGTTTGACAATAATTCAAAAATCCTTATTCTCAAGAAGATTCTTGAATTCTCACCTGACAACAAGACTGCACTCGACCAGCTTATTGATATATTCAGAACAAAGTATGCTGACAATCCGCGTCTTGAGTACTGTCTGAGCAACACAGGACTGCTTCACAACTACATGGATATCAACACTGCTGTTGCCAACTTTGAAAAGGAAATAGGCTTTGTAGAAGGAGCCTTTGTCATACATGCTACATGGGGCTTGGGAAGAATTAAAAAGATTGAAAAGGATGAGATGTACATTCAGTTCCTCAAGAAGAAGGATTTGCACAAAATGTCATGCAACATGGCTTTCTCCAGCCTTAAGATCGTTCCAAAGCAGCATATACTTGTTCTCAAGGCAGGTGCTACTCCCGCACAGATCAGAGACCATTTGATGGACAATATTGAATGGGGTCTGAGAATGCTTCTCAACTCATTCGGAGGTCAGGCTTCACTTAAGCAGATTAAGGCAGAGCTTGTTCCTTCTGTTCTCAAGGACAGTGAATGGAGTTCATGGCAGAGTCTTGCAAAGAAAGAGCTGGCTACTAATCCGTATTTCAGCATTTCTGATGATGCAGCAGATGTTTATGTTCTCAGGGACACACCTATTACATTTGAAGAAAAGACTCTTCAGATCTTCCAGAGAGAGAAAGGATTCTTCAAGAAGTACGCTATTGTCAAAGACTTTATCAACAAGAACGGCAGTACCGACAGTGAAGAATTCATGAAGATTCTTGACTACTTTGAGGAAGAGGCAAAATACAACAGCGCCACAGGTTTCTGCTCATGCATTATTCTCGACAAGTTCAAGAACAAGCAGAGCATGACATTTATTCACCTCAATGAAACATTTGAGGAGAAATATAATGCTCAGGACAGAGAACAGATTAAGGCTGTCTACTCTGAAATTGATGATTCAGAGCTTAAGAAGGCCTTTGTTGACTGTATTAAGGAAACAGATGAGAAATGGCAGGCAGTTCTGGGTCAGCTTCTCAGAGTAAGTCCTTCAACCTACCTTATGGACTGTGTAAAGAACGGACCGAGAAGAAAGATGCTCTCTGACATTATCTCAGATGCAGTAGACAACTATCAGGGTGATCCTGATTTCCTTCTCTTCCTTCTCAAGAACTGCAGTTCAGAAGACTGGGAAAAAGCCTCTATTGATGAAAGTGAACTTCTTTTAATCTGTCTCCAGGCCCTGATTTTTGTCAGCGGCAGGGTTTCTCATAATGTTGATACACAGCTTAACAAGGCAAGACAGAAGACACTTTCAGACATGCTCTTTACTGACCAGATGATTGTGAAGAATCTTGAAACCTGTGACACTCAGCAGGCC
Source organism: Sphaerochaetaceae bacterium (assembly GCA_024699225.1). Classification (GTDB taxonomy): domain Bacteria; phylum Spirochaetota; class Spirochaetia; order Sphaerochaetales; family Sphaerochaetaceae; genus UBA1265. The sequence goes on along the minus strand of JAILPZ010000062.1, from coordinate 50,860 downwards.
AAGAGAATCTACTCCTATGTAAGTAATGTTCCGGGAATTGAAGAAGATAAGATTATTGGCGTAAAGCACTTCATTCTTTCAAAGAGAAAGGATGCTGATTCTATCTTTGCCACAGATTCATCCCCTGCAACACCGGTAAGAATGATTCCAAAGGGATTTTTGTGCACCAGAGCCATGTTTGTTGCCAAGTCTGCAGAACTTGATCATATCATGAACGTTGAAATTCCTGAGAACTCAAGGGAAATCGGTGTTGCCAGAGACCTTGGAGACCTCAGGGAGAATGCAGAGTATCAGTATGCAAAGGATAAGCAGAAGAACCTTAACTTCATGATGAATAAGCTTACTGATGAGATTGATATAGCAAAGATTATTGAGAGCGAGAACGTTGACACTTCTTATGTTGAGTTCGGTACAAAGGTTGTTTTCCACGACAACATTGCAAATGAGGATATAACATACACAATCTTCGGACCGTGGGAATCAAATCCTGATAAGAACATTCTAAACTTCCAGGCTCCGCTTGGACTTAAGATTTACAACATGCAGAAGGATGAGAACAGAAAGTTCGAAATTAACGGAGTTAAGATGGACCTTACGGTAAAGTCCATTGAACTTGCAGATTTTGACTTAAAGTAAGCTTTTAAGAAGTTTTAATTCGGAAACGGCAAAGGGACGCAAGGCGTTACCGGCCGTTTCTTTTTTTATGTTGTCCAGAGAGACCCACTTAAGGGTGTAAAACTCGTCAGGCTTTAACTCAGTTATAATTTTATCTGTCTTATAGAAGAACGTAGTCCACCTGAAAAAAGGCACTCTGAGGTTGAATTTGCCTACATACTGGAGTTTTGAGAGATCAAGGGCAACACCTGTTTCTTCAGAAAATTCTCGGACTGCATTGGACAGGCTGTCCCTATCCTTTGACTTTTCAAATCCACCGCCAGGAACACACCATGTATTTCTAAACGGTTTTTTTGACCTCAGTCCGAGCAGTACCTTATTTTCATATACAAGTGCTATTCCTGCACCCCTGTACGGAAACCTCATTTTTTGGCCAGTCCTCCGTTAGCATAAAAACGCTCAAGATATTCATTCTTAAAGCGAACAAAATCATCAGCTTCAATAGCTGCACGGACCCGTTTCATAAGATTGTACAAATACTGAAGGTTATGCTCAGTTGCAAGAATGCTTCCAAGCATTTCATTTGCCTTAAACATATGTCTCATGTAGGCTCTGGAATACTTTGTACAGGCTGTACAGTTACAGTTTTCAACTATCGGACCATGATCATACTCCAGAAAGGCCTTCTTCAGGTTAAGCATACCGTCATCTGTAAAGACCGTACCGTGCCTGCCCTCTCTTGTAGCCAGAACGCAGTCAAAGAGGTCTATTCCGTTATAAACAGCCTCAAGTATGTAGTCTACGGTACCTATACCCATTACGTATCTGGGCTTTTCATATGTAACAGCATCTGCAGTAAGGCCGAGATAGTAGTTGTACTTTTCCTTAGTCTCCCCAACCGATAGACCGCCTATGGCTATTCCCGGAAAATCCATGTCAGAAATAGTTCTGGCACTCTGGATTCTCAAATCATCATAAAAGCCACCCTGAACTATACCAAAAAGCTTTCCCCGAAAAGATCTGCCGGTTAAGGCCTTCAAGCTGTCTCTTCTGACTATGGATCTCTCTGCCCATGCGTGGGTTAAGTCCATAGCCTTCATGGTTTTATTCCAATCAATCCCGGGTTCAGAGCAGACGTCCAGAACCATGGCTATATCACTTCCTATAACCTGCTCTATATCCACAACCTTTTCCGGTGTAAACTCATGTCTTGAGCCGTCAATATGGCTTTGAAACTTAATTCCTTCCTCGTATATTTTTCTCAAATCTGAAAGAGAAAAAATCTGAAAGCCACCGCTGTCTGTGAGAATGTTATGCTCCCATGCGGAAAATCTGTGCAGGCCGTCAAAGGTCTTTAAAACATCACAACCGGGTCTTAGATAAAGATGATAGGTATTACCCAGAATAAGGTTGTACCCCATATCACTTACTGTTTTATGGTAAAGGCCCTTTACAGTTCCGTTTGTTCCTACAGGCATGAAAGCCGGAGTCTGAACTGTGCCGTGACCGAGCGTAAGAAGCCCTGTCCTGGCGCGGCTGTTGAGGTCTTTATGTTTCATTTCAAATATTTTTTCTGTCATCTCTTTCCCGTTGTAAATACATGAATCAAAATACTTAATGAAAGGATCAGCAATAAGGGAAAAACAGAACCCATGTAGGGCGCTATTATTCCCTGGTCCGCCATAAGATTTGTTGTCAGCAGGCAGACGTAGTATATTACAGCAACAGCAACTGAGGATACTATACTTAAAAACAGTACGTTTTTCTTGTACCTGTAGTTCATGCTGCATGCAATTATACAGAAAACCAGAGGTATAAGATTATCAAGAATCCTCTTGTACAGCGCTGTAGCCAGACTGGAATACTTTTCAGGATTAACTATCTTCATAGCTGATACATACTGGACAGCAGACGGCAAATCCATGGTCTGAATATCTGAAGATGAGTTTCTGAAAAGCCGGGGTTTTAAGTTAAAATCTTCCTTTAGAAATTCATCAAAGCTTTCAATTGCTACATTTCTGTTATTTTCAACTGTATAAACAACTCCATTGGTAAGAAGCCAGCACTGATTCTCCTCATCCCAGGTTCCGGTAACTGCATCTGTTCTTTTAATAAAGCCCTCTTCCATCTTTTCAATAATAACTATACGGGAGAGAGTCCGGGTACTGTCTACATACTGCTCGGCATATACACTGTAGCCGTTGTACATATCACTTAGAGCTATGGCGCTGTTGTTTCCGCTCTCTGCAGAAGTATCAGTTAAGCTCTCATAAAGGACATTTCTTTTATTCTCACAGTTAAGCGCTATTGTTTCACTTATTGAAAAACTGAGAAGACTTACGCCAAGACAGGTAAGAACACAGATTAAAACTACTCTTGCATAGCTTACACCTGAGCCGAGTATGCAGATAATTTCATTTCTGGCATAGAGCATGGACAGATAGTATGTTACGGAAAACAAAAAGGCCGGCCCCGAGACCATAAGAAGAGCCTTGGGAAGGTGCAGCAGAGTTAACTTAAGCATGTCCTGACCTGAGACAGAGTTTGTAACGTATGATTCAAGCTTTGAAAACAAATCTGCTCCCAGCATAATCAAGGCTGCAAGAAAAGCTGTGGCAAGACCTACTTTGAGGATCAATGAAACTGTGTATCGTCTGAAGATCTTCAATGTTTTCTAAGCCTCCAGAGCAGCAACAACCCGCAGATGAGAACCACAACATTAGGACTCCAGAGGAATAAAGCCGGGTTAATATAGGACATGATTGCCTTTGTGTGCATGAAGTACAGGAAGAACCAGTACAGGGAGGCAACAAATATGGAAAGACCAAAGCCGGTAAGACGGCCGTATTTAATCTTGAAAAATGATATGGGGAAAGCCATAAAAATAAGAACAGTACAGGCAAGAGAGAGGGCAAACTTCTTGTTTAGTTCGCTTAAATAGTACTGGAAATTAAAGTTAACAGGCTTATTGTTTTTCTTTCTTATAAAGCTGTTTGCATCTTCAACTATATTTTTGTAGTCAATGGAATCAGGATCATCCTCAAGAACGGTAAGAGATTTTCCAAGTCTTCTGGAACTTCTTTCAAGGCCGCTGTAATAGTTTTCTGTAAGAGATACAGTATCAGGAGCATACTGGTCAACAAGTTCCTTAAGAGTACTTACTGACATCTGGGAAGGATTGAGTGTAAAGCTGACTCCTGAGGATGAGCTTAAACCCATGTAGAGCGTCATATCGGAAGCAGAAGCTGAACTGTAACTTTTTCTTGAATACCTGTCAGTTATAAGAATTCTTGCGTCCTTTAAGTTGATTTTATAGGTAAAGCTTGTGGCATCTACAAGCTCAACTGTTGCCTCAGCGGCAGTAATGGCATGACTGTCAGAAACATCCCTGCCGTCATAGATAATAATATCCTTTATGACCCCGTTTTCCACCTTTCCGTTGGAAACAACAATATCTCCGAATCTCACTGATCCGTAATCTTCAAATTCCAGTGTAGGAAGCTTCTGAAGTACCGAAATATACAGCTCGGCATACCGCTGCGAGGTGTAAGGGATCATTCTGTCGGCAATAATGAGCGTCATGGAGGAGAATAACAGGGAGATTATCACTATAGGCATGAAAATCCTTGTAAGTGAAATACCTGAGGCCCTCATGGCGGTAATCTCATTTGAAGATGAAAAAGTTCCTATAACCATTGAAGCCGAAGACAGTGAGGAAAACGGCATGGTGTACATAAGAAACTGCGGAATGGACAGTATTACAAGTGTAAGAACATCCTGAAGCTCAACATTCTTTAAAAGAATTTTCTGAGCCAGAACGAGAATCTGATTTATAAAGAAAATAAAAAAGAAGAAGGCAAAGGACACAAGGAAGGAGAGAACATATTCTCTTCCTACATAATAACTTAAAAGCTTATATCTTCTTCTGTCCATCAGACGCCCGTTGAACCGAATCCGCCTTCTCCACGTTCTGTCTCGTCAAGGGAGACAACAGTCTCAAAGGACGCATTCTCATGTCTGGCTATTACCATCTGGGCTATTCTGTCTCCATCTCTGATTATAAAATCCTTATCGGATAGATTTATCAGAATCACCTTAACCTCGCCGCGGTAGTCAGAATCAACTGTACCCGGGGTATTTAAAACGGTAATGCCTGATTTGATTGCAAGACCCGAACGGGGTCTTATCTGAGCCTCGTAACCCACAGGAAGGGAAATCCTGATTCCTGTAGGCACAAGAACTCTCTGCATGGGTTTTACAACCATGCACTGATCCTGAGCAAGGCAGGCGCAGATGTCTGCGCCTGCTGCCTGTAAAGAGGAATACTGAGGAAGTTTTGCTCCTTCATCCAGCTGTATTTTTACAATACATTTATCCATCTTTTCAGTCTCTGTGCTCCTTCTTAAAAGGACGCTTTGAATCATGACGTCTTACCTTGTCACTTCTGTTTTCTGACTTAACCTCTCCATCCGGATCGATTGCATCAATATATGAAAGTGAAAGTCTTCCGCCTGTTCTGTCAACTTCAATCAGCTTTACAGGAATAACCTGGCCAACGGAGAGAACATCAGATACGTTTTCAACTCTTGTTCTTGCAAGCTTTGAAATATGGCACAGTCCTTCCTTACCGGGAAGAATCTCAACAAATGCACCAAAGTCCATAATTCTCTTTACTGTTCCCTGATAGACCTTGCCTACTTCCGGTTCTTCAATAATGGACTTAACCATTTCAAGTGCAGCCTGAGCTGCTGCTGTGTTCTTGCCGTAAATTGTAACTGTTCCATCATCATCAATGTTGACTTCAGCACCTGTTACCTGGGCAATACCCTTGATTGTCTTTCCGCCTGTACCAATAACAGCACCGATCTTATCCTCATCAACCTTAGTTGAAAGAATCTTCGGAGCGTACTTGTTAACTTCAGGACGCGGGGCAGAGAGTGTCTGTTCCATAATTCCAAGGATGTGATATCTTCCCTCCTTGGCCTGCTGGAGAGCCTTGCTCATAATCTCAGGAGTAACACCTGCAATCTTAATATCCATCTGGAAAGCAGTAATACCGTCTCTTGTACCTGCTACCTTGAAGTCCATGTCTCCGAGGTGGTCTTCTTCACCGAGAATATCGGAAAGAATCTGGTACTTTGAGTAGTCTGCACCTTCTGTGATAAGACCCATTGCAATACCTGCAACCGGCTTTGAAATAGGTACACCTGCATCCATAAGTGAGAGACAACCGCCGCAGACAGAAGCCATTGAAGATGAACCGTTGGATTCCATAATCTCACTGACAACTCTGACTGTATACGGGAACTCATCTTTTGGAGGAACAACAGCCTGAAGTGCTCTCTGAGCAAGATGGCCGTGACCAATTTCTCTTCTACCTGTTGTAAGTCTTCCTGTCTCTCCGACTGAATACGGCGGGAAGTTGTAATGCAGCATGAAGTTGCTGTAGTTCTTGTCTCCGTCAATATTATCAAAGAGCTGTTCATCCTGAACTGTTCCGAGTGTTGTAACAGCAAGACTCTGTGTCTCACCTCTTGTAAAGAGGGCTGAACCATGAGTTCTGTCAAGAACAGAAACCTCACATGTAATGGGTCTGATTTCTGTTACCTTTCTTCCGTCAACACGGACACCGTCGTTAAGGATTGATGAACGAAGGATGTTATATTCAAGATCATCAAAGAGCTTTGAAAGCTGCTCTGAAGCATCATCATGCTCAGCAAGAAGGTCAGCAAAGTGAGCCTTTACATCCTGCTTTACTGCTGCAACATTATCATGTCTTGCAAACTTGCTTGTTCCCTTGAAAGCCTCTTTTACCTTTGGCTCTGCATATTCCTTAACAGGATCAAGCCACTTGAGGTCTTCTTCAGCAACTTCAAGGAGAGGAAGCTTTTCCTTACCTGCAAGTTTTCTCAGCTCAAGCTGTGCATCACAAAGCTTTGTAATAACCGGCTGGGCTGCTGCAATAGCATCAAGCATGTTCTGCTCTGAAACTTCGTGGGCACCACCTTCAACCATTGTAATTCCGTCTCTTGTGCCTGCTACGACAATATCAAGGTCGGCATCTTCAATCTGCTGGAAGGATGGGTTAATAACATATTCACCGTCGATAAGGGCAACACGTACACCTGCAATAGGTCCGTTGAACGGAATATCAGAAATGGTAACTGCTGCAGATGCTGCATTGATTGCAATAATATCCGGTGTATTGATCTGGTCGGTTGACACGACTGTCGGTACAATCTGGATTTCTCTGCTGAAGGCCTTCTCAAAAAGAGGTCTCATAGGACGGTCAATAAGGCGGCTTACAAGGATTTCCTTGTCTTTCGGCTTTGATTCTCTCTTCAGAAATCCTCCGGGAATCTTGCCGGCTGCATAATACTTTTCGTTGTACTCGACTGATACGGGTACATAATCAAGTGGTTCACTTGCACTGTCAGAGCAACATACTGTTGCAATAACTGCGGAACCTGCGTAGTGTGCATAGACTGCACCGTTAGCCTGCTTGGCAATTTTGCCTGTCTCAAATACGAGATCATCATTACCAATACGGACTGAAATTTTCTTTACTTGTTCCATAAATTCTCTCTACTTCTTTTTTCTTTTTTTCTTCTTAAAACACAGCAATAGCTCCGGGACTCCCGGAGCTATCTCATTGACTTACTTTCTGAGACCGAGCTCAGCAATCAATGTTCTGTATCTTTCAATATCCGTATTCTTAAGATATCTGAGAAGTCTTCTTCTCTGACCAACCATCTTAAGAAGACCGCGGTTTGAAGCGTGGTCCTTCGGATTTGCCTTGAAATGACCCTGAAGATCATTAATTCTGGCAGTAAGAAGCGCAATCTGAACTTCAGTTGCACCTGTGTTTTTCTCGTCACCGCCAAACTTGGCAATGAGCTGAAGTTTCTCTTCTTTGGTAACCATCCGTTACACTCCTGAAGATTTATTTTTTTAACAGCCTGCATGACCCGTTACCGGGAATAAGAGGTCTGCCAAGCAATACGGAAGCTTTTTCCGTATCACCTGTTAGGAGACACCTCCGTATCAGGGTGCTGCTTACTTCCTCACCGTCAACAAATAAGGAAGGAACAACCTTAACATACGCAGATGAAGTATATTCAGAGAGGATTTTTCCTATTTCAGAAGAACCGGCACTGCTGTCTGTTCTTCCGCAACGGAAATTCTCTCCAACAACCATCGCCTTCAGACTGTACGACGTACAAAGCCTGGCAATGAACTCCTCACCGGAAAGTTTACTCATATCTGAGGAAAAGTCAATTATGCAGCGGTAATCTATTCCTGCTTCCTGTAAGAGTTTATTCGTTTCCTCTTCAGAAATAATGCTCCTCATGCTCTGCTGCTTGCCGAGAAACATCTTCGGGTTAGTGCTGAACATGATAATTACACTTTTACAGCTGTTCTTTTTAGCCTCATCGATAAGAGTATTTATTATTCTCATATGGCCTCTGTGAAGTCCGTCAAAAACTCCGACAGATACAACACAGTCCATATTCTTAAAAACAGGATCACAAAACTTTTTAATTTCCATTTTCCTGCCTGTATTTATCTAGCCTTTGGAGAATGTCATTTGTCATATCAACATTCTGAAGGCTTTCAATATCGTCAAAATCTACTGCTTCAGACAGCTTAAAGGGCCCTATTGCATCCCTTCTAAGTTCTGTCACGTAAGCACATGAATTACACAGTTCTCCAAGGTCTCTTGCATAGGAACGAACATAAGTGCCCTTTGAAACCTCAAGAGAGATAGTTAAAAAAGGCTTTTCGTAACTGATTATCTGAGCCTTCCTTATTACCACAGGACGGCCTTCAAGCTTAACTTCTTTTCCTTCACGCACAAGCTGATAGCTTCTTTTTCCGTTAACATGGAGGGCGCTGTAAACAGGAGGCACCTGGATAACAGGTCCTGTAAGGCGCTTTACAGCCTCTTCTATAACTTCAAGTTCAGGAGCCTGGGCTGTCTTTATAACCTCTCCCTCCGGGTCCAGGGTATCTGTTTCCTTACCGAATTCAAGAACGGCAGTGTATGTCTTATCCATACCCATGAAGTGGTCATTGAGCTTGGTGTATTTGCCACACAGCGCAATAATAAGGCCGCTGGCAAACTTATCAAGAGTCCCGCAGTGGCCTGTTTTCTTATTTATTGTGTGTTTTATGCGTCCGAGGCAGGAAAATGAAGTTATCCCGCTCTTCTTGTTAATCAGTACTATTGCGTCTCTCACTGCTTGATTGACTCCAGGAGTTCATTAATTCTGGAAGCCTCCCTCTCAGTAGTATCAGGCAGGAAGGTAAGCTTTGGCGTGTTCTTTGTTCTTAGAGCTGAGCCAAGGCGGGCCTGAATGAAGGGAGCTGCACTCTGAAGGGCCTTCACTGATCTGTCCAGTTCCCGGTCCATCAGACATGAGACATAAAGAGTTGCGTATGAATTGTCCTTTGAAACAGAGATATCACTGATACTTGCAAAGCGGGACAGTTTCGGGTTTTTAATCTCACCCGAAACTATCAGTGTATTTACCGCTTCCATAATTCTTGATTCTATTCTGCTCTGTGAATAATCCGACATCAGATACGCTCCCAGACATTATCAAGTTTTCTTGCAGTTTCCTGGATTTCAACAAATTCGATAATATCTCCTTCTCTGAGATCCTGGAAATTCTCAATTCCAATACCGCACTCGAAACCTTCGGTAACTTCTCTTGCGTCATCCTTAAAGCGCTTGAGGGAAGAAATCTTAAGCAGTTCCTTGCTGAGCTGGATGTTGTCCCTGACAACTCTGCAGAAATTGTTTCTCTTTACACTGCCTGAAGTTATGAAACAACCGGCAATAAGACCAACCTTTGGTACCTTGAAGACCTGACGTACAACTGCTGTACCGACATCAAGCTCTGTTCTTTCAGGACTGAGCATGCCTTCCATGGCGGCCTTAACATCATCTACAACATTGTAAATGATATTGTACTTTCTGATATCAATCTTCTCCTCATCTGCCCTGCTCTGAGCCTTAGGTGTAGGTCTGACGTTAAAGCCAATTACCAGAGCCGGATTCTCTGATGCAGAAGCAAGGTTAATATCGTCTTCAATAATTGCACCGGCTGCAGCTCTGATTACGCTGACTCTGATTTCAGGAGTACTGAGCTTCTCAAGAGCCATCTTAAGAGCTTCTACAGAGCCCTGAACGTCACCCTTAATAACAAGGTTGAGTTCCTGAACATCTCCTTCGTGCATAACGTCGAACATGTTCTCAAGTGTAACCTTCTTGAATCTGCTTGCCTGGTTCTGTCTCTCAAGTTCCTGTCTCTTTGTTCCTATAATTCTGCTCTGCTTTTCATCTTCACAGACCTGGAACGGATCACCGGCACTCGGGACGGCGGAAAGACCTATAACCTCAACAGGTGTTGAAGGCCCTGCAGTCTTAACCTTTTTACCCTTGTCGTTGAACATGGCTCTTACTCTTCCCGGATAAATACCGGCAACATAGTAATCTCCCTGCTTAAGGGTACCTCTTTCAACAATAACAGAGGCAACAATACCTCTTCCCTGGTCAATTCTTGCTTCAAGAACCCTGCCTTCAGCCCTGCAGTCGGGATTAGCCTTGAGGTCCATCATTTCAGCCTGAAGAAGAATGGTATCAAGAAGATTGTCTATACCAATTCTCTGCTTTGCTGAAATCTGGCAGAACAGTGTCTGTCCGCCCCATTCTTCCGGCATGAGACCGTAGTCTGAAAGCTGCTGCATGACTCTCTCCGGCTTGGCTTCCGGAAGGTCAATCTTGTTTATGGCAACAATAATAGGAACACCTGCTGCCTTTGCGTGGTCAATAGCTTCAATTGTCTGAGGCATGACACCGTCATTTGCAGCAACAACAAGGACAACAATATCAGTTACCTGAGCACCACGGGCACGCATTAACGTAAATGCAGCATGACCCGGAGTATCGAGGAAGACTACGTCTCCCTTATCAGGGATGCTTACCTTGTATGCACCGATGTGCTGTGTAATTCCACCGAACTCACCGGCAACAACGTTAGTTGAGCGGATTGCATCAAGGAGCTTTGTCTTACCATGGTCAACGTGTCCCATAACTGTGACAATCGGTGCCCTTGGCTTGAGATCTTCTTCCTTATCCTCTTCCTTCTCAATAACTGTTTCTTCATACAGGTCAATGATATGTACCTGACAGCCGTATTCTTCTGCAATGATTGTAGCAGTATCACTGTCTATACTCTGGTTGATACTTACCATCATTCCCATGCTGAAGAGCTTGCTGATAATCTCAGAAGCCTTGATATTCATCTTCTTGGCAAGGTCACTGACAGTTACGTTAGGCATGATATCAATATTCTTTGCAACAACTGCAACAGGAGTTGCGCTCTTCTTCTTGCCAAACTGCTTCAGCTCAAGCTCATCATCCTGAATCTCATGTCTTCTGTCTCTTCCCTTATCCTTGGAGAAGACTCTCTTGTTCTTTCCGCTGTCATTTCCCATAGGCTGGGAGAAACCGGGCTTTGCACCTCTGTTTCCACCGGCGTTACCGCCTCTGAAGCCGCCGTTGTTCGGTCTCTGACCGCCAAAATCATTTGGTCTGTCCTTTCCGAACGGAGCCCTTCTTCCCTGGCTTGATTTAGGAGTATATACACCTGAGTTAGGCTGTCCCTGTCTGTTTCTGTTCTGAGGTATACGTTTTCCGTCAGCTCCGTATACAACACCACCTACAGAACCTACAGGACCTGAACCTGAAGGTCTTTTCGGAGTACCGAAATTAATCGGAGGAAGATTTGCACCTGAGATTATAACAGGGCCGTTACTGATTGTAGTGTTGACGTTGGATGTCTTCTTTACAACCTTCTTAATCTGAGGCTTTTCCTGTTCAGCTTTCTTAACCTCCGGAGCTTTTACCTGGACCTCTGTCTTTTCCTGATCCTTCTGTGGTGCTGCCTGAGGCTGAGGTTTCTCCTCTTTTGGCTCATCTGCAGGAACGTTTGCCTTCACAACAACAACCGGCTTCTTTTTAACTATAACAACCCTCTTCTTCTCAAGGGGCTTCTGCTGAGGCTGCTGTGAGACAGGTGCCTGCATTTCAGCACTTCTGCTCTGTTTGATCAATGTAGCTTTTGGCTTATTATCTTCTGGCATCTATAGCTATTACTCCTCGTCCTCTTCGTCTAATGATTCAAAACTAATCTCAACATGACAGTTAGGACACTCTGTCATACCTTCTTTGAGCGGATGTCCACAGTTCGGGCACTCAAATGTTCCCTCTTCTGTATCTTCCTCAATAATATCTACACTTTCATTGATAGCCTTGTTAATCTGGTCTGCTTCTTCAGCGGAAATGTCTCCGAGGTCAGCAATCTCATCTGCTGTATAATCAAGGAAATCCTCAACATAAAGAATGTCGTGTTTCTCAAGCTTATCAACAATTGAAGATTCAATCGGAAGATCTCTGAGAGGAATTCCTTCTTCATCAGAAACTGCAACTTCCTGAGTAACAGGTTCTTCCGGAAGGTCAGTGAATGCAGCATCTGCAGCGGCTCTTGCCTGCTCAAAGATATCCATGCCTTCAAAGTCTTCCTGGGTCTTTACGTCTACCATCCAGTCACACATTCTGTTGACAAGACGTACGTTCATTCCCTGCTTACCGATAGCAAGTGAAAGCTGGCTCTGGTCAACAATTGCAACTGCCTTTTTCTTTTCGTAGTCTGTGACGTAGATTCTGTCAACCCTGGCAGGTGAAAGAGCATTTGCAATATACTCAAGAGGGTTTGGATCCCAGCGGACAACGTCAATTCTTTCGTCGTCAATCTCTTTCATGATCATCTGGATTCTTGCACCCTTAAGACCAACACAGGTACCTACTGCATCAATATCAGTCTTCTTCGGCCATACGGCAACCTTTGTTCTGTATCCCGGAACACGAACAACCTTAACAATCTCAAGGCCCGGATCCTTTGATACAAGTTCAGGAACATTAATATAGAAGAGCTTCTTGATAAAGTCTTCTGATACGCGGCTGAGAAGAACTCTTATATTCTTTTCATTCTTCTCGTCCGGCTTAACGCTTTCTACGAAACAGCGGATTCTGTCGCCCTTGGCATAAACTTCCTTAGGGCTCTGATTCTTTGCAGGAAGATAACCGCTGGTCTTTCCCAGGTCAACCATTATGTCTCCGTTTTCCTTAACGGTCTGGACATAACCATTGATAATCTCACCAACCTTACCCTTAAACTCTGAAAGAAGCTCATCCTTCTGAATTTCCCTGATCTGGCTCTGTACGCGCTGCTTTCCTGTCTGGACAGTGCTTGTGCTGAAAGTCTTGGGATCAATTGGGATAAGAAGCTCATCTCCGACCTCAGCCTCATCAGTAAACTTGAGAGCTTCTGAAAGAGAAATCTCGGTAAAATCGTCTGCATAATACTCATCATCATCTACAACTGTGCGTCTTGCAGAAAGTTCAAAAGATGAAAGATCATCAGCAAAAGTTACAACGGCATTTTCGTCAGTTTTAAACTTATTCTTGTAACTTGCAAGAAGGCTTTGTCTGACAATATCAAGAACAAGTTCTCTTGACAGACCCTTCTCATTAATCATAGCCTCAACGGCTTCTTTAAATTCAGACATCAGCAGAATCTCCTACTCTGTTATTTCTTCTGTTATTTTTCTGGGCAAGCTGATTTTTTCTCTTTTTGTCTTCAGCTGTTTCCCATACATATTCAAGTTTAGCTTTCTGTACATCTTCCTTATCAAGTACAAGAGTCTCTCCTGTCTCAGAAGAATCCTCTACCTTGTAATTTAAAAGTACAACCTTATTGTCACATAACCCCTTGTTCTCTCCGACTACCCAGCTTCCCTTATTCTTGCTGTACAGTCTTACGGTCTTTCCTGCAAAAACATCAAATTCATTAAAGTCTTTGAATGTTCTCTGCAGTCCCGGGGTTGAGACCTCCATTGACAACAGATCCCTGTCATAACGAAGCTCAAGACGCGGTTCAACTGACCTGTGGAAGTTTTCACAATCATCAATTGTTACATCCTTTGTCTTTGAGAAAATCGTAAGACTTACTTTGATCTCGTCTGTCTTTCTGTAAACTTCAGCATCTACAATACAGAAGCCGAGGCTGCTTGCTACAGGATCAAGATCTTTGTAAAGTTCACTGTTTCTAATCTCGTCTTTTATCATATCCGGCCATCAAAAAAGGAACCGGGACTCCCGATTCCTTAAAACTAAGTTTAATTTATCTGTGCTAAATATATAATTAATATCACATCAGTGTCAACACACCTAAAGTTCAGCAAATACTGTCAGTGCAATAATATTCTTAAAACCACCTTTTTCAAGAACAGACATGCAGGCCTTTATGGTAGTTCCTGTTGTACAAATATCATCCAGAACAATTATTCTCTTATCATGTATTGAATAATTAAAATCCTTTAATGCAAATCTGTTTTCAGAGTTCTCCATTCTCTTCTCAAGGTTTTTCTCTTTCTGTTCACCTGAAGAGTTGTCAGTATTCACTATTACATTTAATACAGTATAGGAGTATTTTCTTTTCAAAACCTTTGCAACTTCCTCCATATGGTCCCAGCCTCTTCTCTTTAGAGCTGAAGAAGAACACGGGACCGGGACTATCACACTGTCCTGCAAACCGTTTTTTCTTAAATACCTGTCTGTAAGAAAGGCAAAAACTGAGGCATAACTCCTGATTCCCCTGAACTTAAAGGCCTCCAGAAGATGGCGCTCCTTAATATTTCTGTAATCCATAATGCTCAGGATCCTTCCTGAATTCATTTTCGAACACCTTGGACACTTATATACATAATCAATTAAAGGATACGAACAAGATGGGCAGCGCACCATGTATGAATCATAGCTGTCATAATCAATCTGCCTGAGACAGGATGAGCAGATAGGAGTAAATGGATGTGAAAAAGATCCACATATTAAACATTTCATACTTAATAAGACGCCGCAAAGTGCTCAAGCTTTGTTAAAGAGACTGCAAAAGTCACTATATTTAAAAAAAATTTTTATTTCTGGACAAAAAGTGAACGAGATTTCTAGAAAATGAAAAGAAATCGTTAACAACAGGAAAATGAATTGCTTAAAGCTTTTTACAAAATTTGAATATTTATGCATTTTTGTATTGACTACCACAAAACTGACCGATAATATGTGAAAAAACAAAACAGGAGGACTGACATGACATATACAAATTACTCATATCTTAGAAACTCAGTTCTCCATCATGGCCTTCATCACGCCCGCTGAGGGCGCATTATATTCTTTTCGGCTTAAAAAAATCAAAACCAAACCAAATCTAAACTAAAAACAAATATTAAAGATGGAGATATTACCATGAAGAAAACTATTACAATTATTATGATTATTCTTGCAGCTTTTGCTGTATTTGCCGGCGGATCAAAAGAGAAAACAGATCTTACAGGTGTTGCCTATATTAAAAGCAAGGGAACATTCATCCTTGGACTTGATGATTCTTTCCCACCTATGGGTTACAGAGATGAGAACAACGAAATTGTCGGTTTTGACATTGATGTTGCAAAAGAAGTATGTAAGAGACTTGGTGTAGAACTTGTTTGCCAGCCAATTGACTGGAACGCAAAGGAACAGGAACTTTCACTTAAGCAGATTGACTGTATCTGGAACGGCTTTACCATCACAGAAGAGAGAAAGCAGGCCATGGCATTTACTGATGCATATGTAGAAAATGCCCAGGTTGTTATAGTTAAGAACTCTTCTCCAGTTACAAAGCTTTCTGACCTTGCAGGCAAAAAGATTGGTGTTCAGGCAGGTTCTTCTTCAGCAGAAGCTATTGCAGACACACCTGAGTTTGCTTCAATTATCGGTTCAACTGTTGAATTCAAAGATAACCTTACAGCTCTTATGGACCTTGAAATTGGTGGTTGTGACGCTGTTGTTATGGACCTTATGGTTGCAAACTTTGCCATCCAGGAATCAGGAAAGGACTTCAGAATTCTTAGTGAGACACTTGCTGCAGAAGAGTACGGCGTAGGTTTCAGAACTGCAGACAAGGATCTTGCAGACAAGGTAACTTCCCTTATGAAGGATATGGCTAAGGACGGAACCATGGCTGAGATTTCAACAAAGTGGTTCGGTGCTGATATTACTACAATAGGAAAGTAAGATGGCCCAGTTTTTAGGACAGCTGCTGAAGGCAAGCCTGGTATCGCTTCAGGTATTCTTCTTTACCATTATTCTTTCACTGCCTCTGTCTCTTCTCGTCTGCAGTTTCAGAATGTCAAAGAATAAGGTGGTATCAGGTATAACAAATATCTATATCATGATTATGAGGGGTACTCCCCTTATCCTTCAGCTGCTGTTTGTTTACTTTGCACCGTATTACATTTTCGGCACTTCGTTTGACAGATTTACAGCCTGCATTATTGCCTTCGTATTAAATTACGCAGCATATTTTGCTGAGATTTTCAGAAGCGGACTTCAGAGCCTTCCGATAGGTCAGCATGAAGCCTGTCTTACTCTCGGGATTAAACCGGGAACTGAGTATTTCTATGTAAAGCTTCCGCAGGTTTTCAGGATGGTCTTCCCGTCTCTGGGAAATGAGGTAATTACCCTTGTAAAGGATACTGCCCTTGCCCAGACAATCGGAGTTATGGAACTGTTCAGAACTGCTCAGAATGCAGCTTCAAGACAGTTTTCCACCATGCCTATCTTTGTAGCGGGTCTGTTTTACTTTGTTATGAATGCCGTAGTATCAAAGCTGTTTGAATACGGAGAAAAGAAACTGGCCTATTATTGAGCTTCTTCCTTTAATTTGGAAAGCAGAATGAGAGCTTGCACGGGTGTCATCTGTTCAGGATTGCACTCCTGCAGCTCTTTTATTATGTCCGCAGCAGATGAAGGAAGAGTTTCTTCTTCAACAATACTTTCATCAGATGATGAGAAAAGGCTGCTCTGGCCCTTGTTTACGCCGTAGTCTGCAAAGTGTCTGTTCTGAAAGCTTTTTGCTTCACGAATAACCTGGTAGGGAACACCTGCAAGACGTGCAACATGAATACCGTAGCTTGATGAAGCTGCTCCCTCAATCATCTTTCTCAAAAAGACAACACTCTTACCGGAATCTTCTACAGCGGGGGTCAAAAGCCTTATCCCTGAGATATCCATCATGGTAAGTTCATGGTAGTGGGTGGCAAACAGGGTTTTTGCATTCTTAGCTATCAGATCCTTCATAATTGCATAGGCTAAGGACATACCGTCCTGTGTGCTTGTACCACGCCCTACTTCATCCACTATTACAAAACTTCTGTCAGTACAGTTTCTCAGGATATAGGAAGTTTCCTGCATTTCAACAAGGAAGGTAGATTCGCCTCTGGCAAGGTTATCCATAGCTCCGACACGGCAGAAAATCCTGTCTGTAAGACCTATTACGGCACTTGTTGCCGGAACAAAGCTTCCTATGTGGGAAAGAAGAATAATAAGGGCATTCTGCCTGAGGTATGTTGATTTTCCGGCCATGTTCGGACCTGTGATAAGACAGAAGCGAACTGACATATCAAGATCATTTGAAACAAATTTTCCTGAACCCAGGTGCTTTTCAACAACAGGGTGCCTTCCTCCGCGGATTTCAAGAACATCTTCTTCAGTAATCTGAGGACAGACATATTCAGAATCTACGGCAAGTGTTGCAAGAGCCTGGTACACATCAAGAAGGCTCATAAAAGAACCCATGGCATTTAAAGTTGAAGATATGTCCTGAACAGATGCAAGGAGGTTGTTATAAAGCTCTCTTTCCCTGTTCTCCGCTTCTGCAGAAGCAAGATTTATCTCCCTTTCAAATTCCTTGAGTTTTTCGGTTGTAAATCTCTCTCCGTTAACCAGTGTCTGGATACGGATAAAGTACTGCGGAGCCCTGCTTACCTGTCCCTTGGGAATTTCCAGATAGTAGCCGTAAACCCTGTTATAGCCGAGTTTCAGAATTGAAAGACCGCTCTCACTCTTCTCTTCCTCAAGGTAGGATGAGAGTACAGAATTCCCGTTTTCCATCAGAGTTCTCTTCTCATCAAGAATACTGTCATACCCGTCTTTTATTACTTCACCGGCATTAAACTGACCCAAAAAGTCTTCATTTACAGCCCTGTCTATCTCCTGCATGAGAGAATAGGCTTTTTCAAGGTTTGTATTATCTGTAAGAACACTGTCAAATAATTCAGAGTACCTTTGGGGATCTTCTGAAACTATTGAGAAAAAAGTGCCTATTGACTGTTTTATCCCTGTCAGATCCCTTGGAACTGCCCTCTTGAGGATAATTCTTGTCATGAGGCGGTTTAGGTCCCTGGAACCTGAGATTAATGAACGAACTCTTTCAAGCTCAGAACTGTTATCGTAAAAATATTTAACCCTCTTCTGTCTGTCTTCAATTGCACTCTTATCATGAAGCGGGAAGTTGAGAAAGTTCTTTAAAAGACGGGTTCCTGAATTTGTACGGCAGCGGTTGATGGTTTCAAAGAGCGTGTTTGAAGAACTGCCGTCATACAGATTCCTGAACAGCTCAAGGTTCTTTCTTGAGGACTCATCTATGGAAACATAGGAACTTTCTACATCAAGGGTGTAGTTTGTAATGTGGTCAACAGGGCTTTTGGATGTTTCTCTGATGTAGCGCAACAGAGCTCCGGCTGGACCGGCTATTCTGTTTTTCTCATCTATTCCAAAAGCAGCAAGTGAAGATACACCTGCCTGTTCACAAAGTAATTTGTAACTTGCACTTGTGGAAAAGTACCATGGCGGTAATTTTGTAATCATGGCCGGGGAAAGGTCCACGGCTTCCTTGAAATCAGAATCAAGGAAATACTCATCCTCACACACAAGGAGCTCTTTAGGCCTTATCTGTTCAATTATGGCCCTTAAGGAAGCAATTCTGTTTTCTTTTCCAAGTTCTCTGAGTCTGAATTCACCTGTTGAAACTTCACAGAAGGCGCAGTAGCGCTGGAAAACACTTAGAATATAACTTGAATCAGTATCTGTAAGAAAATCCTCTTCAACAACAGTTGCAGGGGTTACTATTCTTACAACCTCACGTCTTGCCAGAGCCTTCGGAGAATCACTTAAACTCATCTGTTCACAGATGGCTATCTTCTTACCGGCATCCAGCAGACGCTTAAGGTAGTTTTTTACAGCATGGTAGGGAATGCCACACATAGGGGAATCTCCCTTATGTGTGAGCGTAAGGTTAAGCAGAGCGGAGACTTCCACAGCATCCTCATCGAACATTTCATAGAAGTCTCCAAGTCTGAAGAACAGGATCTTGTCAGGATAATCCTGCTTAATCTGTTTGTACTGTTTCATCAAAGGTGTATCTGCCACCTGCTCCCTGCCTGTTAATTAGATCAAAGATGTGCTTATAGCAAGCACGAGACTTGTACCGCCAAGCAGAGCTCCGTCAACAGCCTCAAACTCTCCGTCAAGAACAGTAAAGTTCTTAACAAGGTAGAGACCGAGCGGGAAGCCTGAAACCTTAAGCTTCAGACCTGCCCCGGCAGCAAGGTACCAGTCTATACCGTCGTCAAATCCAAGTGAATCAGTAACACCTGTTGCACTTGTAAAGACTTCAGCGTTAATTACATTCTTAACAAGAGGATAGCTTACCTCAAGCATGTTATCCCACAGGAAGTACTTATCTGTCTGGACAGAGAAGCCTCTTGCTGTTGTCATGCCGTCAATATAAAGCATCTCGTACTTTGTTGCTCCGAGCTTTGGATCATGCCAGCCCCAGCCGCCGTCATCTTCATTATTGTAGTACTGAGGGAGCATGAAGCTTGCTGAAGTGGTAGCGCAGAACATAATGTTCTTTTTGTTGTCCTCTTCTCCAACCTCAAAGAGCTTAAGGTAGCCTGAAGCACTTCCTGAAAGCTTGATATAGTTTGAAAGACCGCTGAGGAAACCACCGGCATAAGTACCGCTTGCGTTAATTACATAACCCTTTGTTGTGTTTGTAACATAGTCTCTTCCATCCCATGAAGCTCCAAATGAAATACTGTTGGAGAACTGCCATCCTGTATCAAGGAAGCCGCCGTCGTCCTGACCATACCTGTAGATAAGTTTC
Organism: Sphaerochaetaceae bacterium; assembly: GCA_024699225.1. GTDB lineage: Bacteria > Spirochaetota > Spirochaetia > Sphaerochaetales > Sphaerochaetaceae > UBA1265. The sequence goes on along the minus strand of JAILPZ010000062.1, from coordinate 31,133 downwards.
TCATAAGGTGTGTAGTAGTCTTCATAACTTGCATGGTTAAGGGATATTGATGCTCCTCCTGATACTGAAAGACGGCCAATATCATAGATAAATGTATAACCTGTGTTGTATGAAAGAGCAAGAGTATAGAGCTGATAGCTCATAAGATAAGCTGAAGACGGATACTGGTAATCTGCCTCAGCCCATGCTTCAGCACTGCTGTATCCGAGAGGATAACTATTTGAAAGGTCTCTGCCATCATAGAAGTCAGAGCCAATACCAAGCTGAAGCTCGTTGGAATAGAGAACACGTGAGAAGCTGAGACTTACTGCATTAGCCCATCTGAGGTTCTTTACCCAGTCGTCTCCGAATGAAAGGGAAACCTTCTGAGTTGTCGGAGAAATTGTTGTGCTTACATTAAGATCCTGGGCTCTTCCGCCAAAGTTCTTCTCTGACCACTGCAGGAAGCCGGAGATTGGGAAGCCGGAAATTGTTGCACCGAATGTTGCACCGAACTGAAGGTCAATATGACTTCCTTCGGTAACCAGGAATTCAATTACAACTGAATCCTCTGTGGAACCGGCATAGAGGTTGTAGTCAAGATTCTCAAGCAGACCCGTGTTATAAAGGTTCTGGGCACTTGTAATAAGGTCAGCACGTGAGAAAACATCTCCTTCAGACATCTGAAGCTCTCTTCTCATGACATATTCCTTGGTGTTCTCAAGACCTATAATATCAATTCTCTCGATTGTGCACTGAGTCCCCTCTTTAATAGTAAGAGAATAGGAAACAACGTGGTTTTCTTCGTCCCTGTGCTCCTCAGTGTCAATTCCGCATCTGATATAACCGTTGTCATAATACTTCTCTGCAATTGCAGCAATCTGACTCTGGACGCTCTGAAGATTCAGGACACTGCCCTCTTTTGCTGTAAGAAGTGCAGCAATCTCTTCATCTGTAAACACAGTGTTGCCTGTAAATGTCATACCGCCGTACTGCCATTTCTGACCTTCGGTAATAACAAAGGTAAGCTTAACATCCCTGTATTTTTCACTGTCTGTCTCAACTTCCTCTATAACAGGTTCTGCAATCTGGACATCTACATAACCGACTGTCATGTAATAGGTTCCAAGAGCCTGATAATCGGAAACCAGAGTATTTATGTTAAGATAACCGGAAGAGAAAAGACCCTTTGCACGGCTGGAAATCTGCTTCTTAAGAACAGAAGAAGATACATTCTCATTTCCTTCAAAGGCAATCTCTACAATTCTTGACTGAACACCTTCTGTGACAACTATCTGATAGGTAACTGTTCCCTGTTCAATGTCTTCCAGAACGTTTACTTCCACAGGAATGGTATCAAAACCCTTCTTGTAGTAAAGGTTGAGAACTTCTCTCTTTATGGTTTCGACAATACTCTTGTCTGAGAGGTTGATATACTGACCGACTTCAACAATTTTTACAGCATCCTCTATATCAGCCTTCTTTACCTTTGAATAACCGTAGTATTCAAATCCGGCAAGTACCGGATATTCTGTAACAGTAACGGAAATCTTAACACCTGATCCATCTTCCAGAAGAGATGCAGAAGTGGTTACCTTTGAAACACCTTCAATCTCAGCAATCTTTGCCTTAATCTCTGTTTCAATATCAGCACTGTACGGCTGCTCTCTGTAGGAATACAAAACATTATTCACTGTTGCAAGTGAGACGTTCTTGGTTCTTGTAACGGCAAAACCCTTTACAGGAAGTCCTGTAAGACTGTTGTCTGCAGCGAAAAGAGAAGACGCAACAAGAATCAAAACAAGAATGAATAAAACTAATCTCTTTTTCATTCCAACTCCTTAATCGGATTTAATCAAAAAGTAATTCTTTTTGTAAAACTAAATCCTATCGTATCCAAAATATCAAAAACCGACAATTCTTCAGGGCTTGTAAAAACGCTGAAGCTTCCAATCGGATTTTCCCAGTCAAAGCTGAATTCCATATCAAGATTAAGGTCATTTACCAGGAAGTGACCGGTAGAATCAGCTTTATTATCATTTTCTGACTTAAGCAGAAATGTCATACGGGCAAAAATCATATCGTTTATGTATTTGCCCACATACAGGGATGTTCCGTCAAGATAACGGGACACCAGTGATATGTTATTACCCTCGGACTCCTCACCCGGCAGAGCCTGGGCAATAATATTTCCAAGTATATTGGACCTGATACTGAAAACATCAAGTCCAAGTGTTTCTCTTACGCTCTTGGCAATTGAGAAGTTTTCATTTGACTCAATAAGGCCAAGATTTCTTATTGCATCGGTTGCAGCAACAGCTACGGATGCAATTGAAGAAGCTGTTATTTTTGTAGTATCAGTCGGAATAATTGACTGACCAAGGATGTTTACTATCTCATTTTCGGATAGAACCGGCAGGCTTTCAAAACGTGGAGAAAGATTATCTGGGTTTGCATCCTGAAGAATAAGGAATATTTCATATCTTTCACCATTTACGTATTCTCTGAGCCTTGCCCTCAGGTCTAAATCAACTGTAAGATCACCTGAGCTGTATCTGTCATCTGAAGAAGCAATTCCAAGGCTTCCCTCAGTAATAATAAAGTCATTGTTAAGATAAGAAATTCTTCCGCTCTTGAATTCAAGAACACCGTTGAGATTCAGATTACCGCCTGCTGAGTCATATACCAGGTCAACAGTCTGGTTTTCAGAGAGTGTAAAGTTTATGAATGAGTTATCCCTGGTAGGATAGAAGAACTCAAAATTAGTGCCGGTTTTCATATTAAGATTTATTGAGCAGTAAATTGAGAACTCATAGAACCATTCAGGCATTTGAGGAAGCTCAAAATCAACAACAAAATCATTGGCAAGAATATCCAGATCTATTCCGAATGTTCCCTGTCTGACCCAGATTGTTATTTCTCCCCTTACATCTCCACCGACATAAAGCTCACCTGAAGACCCGAGAAGTGTCGGAAACCAGAAGTACATATCATCATTCGGAGTATCAATAACACATTCAAGAGATTCAAGGCGGTTGGAAGAAAGGCCAACATCTATCTTAAAAGTTCCCCTGAAGAAGTTACCTGTCCTGCTGTTATGTCCGGCAATCGGTGTGGCTGCAACAGATATCTCATGATCATAAATTACTATGTTAAAATTACTTAATGTATAAATCTGATCCGGGAAGTAGAAAATATCCAGTTCCATCTTCTGGACAGAAAGCAAACCATACAGAGAAACATCATTTGCAGGTCCTGTAATAAGGAGATCTCCCTTAACGGTTCCACTGAGGATATGTGCAAACGGAGTATTCATAAACTGATTCAGCGCAGCCACAGGAAGAGAAACATCAGAGACATAGATTTCAAGATTATCCCCAATCTGTCCTGTTGCATTGAAAGAGAAGATAAAGTCTTCAGAAACATCAAATTCAAATGTCTGTTCCTCAATACTGTAGTAACCGTTAAGCATATCACCTGAGACAGTAATACGGTCAGAAGTGTATGAGAGATTAATCTCAGTATCAGGGATAATGAAACCATCACTAAGATATGCGTCTCTTATTCCAAGTTTAAATTCAGCTTCAGCATCAAAACCGGCAAATGAAAGAGCTCCAACAAAGAGCGAATCAACCTTTGCCTCAATATCAATTGTTGCACCCTGATAGACAGGTCCTTCAATATTGTCCATAAAGTTTTCAATTGTTGTGTAACCGGATAGAGTCCTGTCAACAAAGTCTATAACCATATCGAAGGCTTTAATATTGAATGTACCAAGTGAACCGTTCATATTGTACAGGCGCAGGATTTTTTCCTTCAGTCTTGCTTCAAATGAAATAGTCCCAAATGAAACATTTGCAAAGAATCCGGCACCACGGGAACCGAGAAGTTCAAGCGAAACGCTCGTCTTATCTGAGATTACAATATCTGCATCTGCATAATAGCGGTTATCTATCATGGAACAGGCTACGCGGTTTTCAGTCCCGGGAATATAAAGATTTATAATTCCGTTTATCTTTGACGTATCAAATGACAGAAGGTCGGCAATACTGTCAAACGAGAATGAAATGTTCCCGTCAAAATCATACAGACTGTTTCTGCGCCCTATTCTGAAATCCGTCATATTAAAGTTGTTCTCAGTAATATCCATATTGAAACCAAAGTTCAGGATATCTGAAACTTCAACATACACATCTGAGGCGTTGAAACTGAAACCTCTGGTAACAAAGTCGAACTTACCGTCAAGAGCACCTGTGACAGTAACAAAAACGCTGTCAGTAAAGAACATCCTGAGGGCTCTGAAACCACCGTCTATCAATATGGCTGATCCGCCGTCGTATCCTACATAGAAATCAAAATACTCACTCTTTGCATCAAGAGTTAATGCTTCAGTGTCAATTTTAATATCAAGATCCATGTTGTCATGAATAGTTGTAAGCTTACCGCTTGCATCTATAAGACCTGTCTCCGGGTCTCTTACTGCGGAACCTACAAGTTTAAGATCATCAAACTCTGTAAGATAAGCACGGTATTTATAAGAAGAATTATCTATTACTCTGTCAAAATCAAAACCGGCAATAATAGAACCGTCTGAGGAATCCTGAAGAATAAGACTTCCCTGAGGATAATAGTTTTCTGAATCAACAGTACCTGTAAATGAAAGTCTCATACCAAAGGCAGAAACAGCAAGTGATGAAACTTCAATATCCTCACCATCATTATCAGCCTCAACTGTTATGGCAAAGTTTACGTCTCTGGAACCGAACTTTGCATGTCTGGCACCAGCGTTTAATGAAATGTTACCGTTTGGAATAAGGACATCACTGTTTTCCGAACCTGTAAGACTGGTAGACAAAGAAGCGTCAATCCTCGTTTCAGAGTCAATGTAATTTCCTACAGGGCCAACAAATCTGTCAATTAATGAACCATACTGGTACGGAGCAAAATCAGAAAGACTCATCCTAAGCTGGGCATTTTCATTAATAACATCCAGTTCAAGATTAACTGAAAGCACATCTGAACTCTTAAGTGAAACTTCAAATATGTTCTCGTCAGTAAGTTTTACATAAATCTCATTTTCATCCTCTATAGAAGAAGTTGTAAGATTCATAACTCTTACATCAGATGCATATATTTTCTGCAGATAGTCTTCCAGGGATGCATTCTGATCATCAATCAGTTCCTTCACAGCAAAAACATCAAGAGCAACGTTTCCGCTGACTGTTGAACTGAAATCCCCTATAGCCTCATCAGTACTCTTTCCTGATACAAGGCTTTCGGCGTTAACTGAAACAAGACCGTTGTTTTCATAAGAGACAGCAGCAAACAGATTTGAAAGTGAAATCTCTGTAATAGTTGCCACACTCTCATTAAATGATGCATTGAAGCTGTTTGAAGAAATATTTACCCAAACATTTTCTCCGTTGTTAATGTAGTCACTTTCAACGGAAAAGGACGGAGAATCCAAAGTATATTTATCGTCTTCATAGTAAAAACTGTTAAGCTTAACATCCAGAGAAGTATCAGAAGTACCGAAGCTACTCAATACCACTGTTCCAAGCTCTGAAGAAAGCCTCATATCATCTTTATTTACGTTAATATTGTTGACATAGGCAGTTACATCTCCACTAAGAGATGCTGTATCAAGAGTAGCTGCAGCAGAGAACTTTGAAAGCGTAATATCAAAATCCCTTACATTTACTGCAAGATTATTTGCATTAACTACAAGATCCAGAAAGCCTTCAGTATCCGAAGGATCAACTGTGAGGGCAAGCTTACCGCTGGTTCCGTAAAGAGACGAAGTAATATCATTGATATAAAGGCCGGTATGCTCTGACGTACCGGCAACCCTTATACCCGATATGGTTATAATGTTTTCCTGTTCATCTTCCGAAATAACAGCTGAGGCCTCCTCAGAAGAGAAGTTTAATGCCTTGTAAACAAGACCGCTGCCAAGCTCAAGATAACCTTTAAGAAGAGGTATGTCTGCAACAATTCCACTGTAATCTATATGGAAACTTCCATCTAAGATATTAAGCCTTATTCCGGGAAAATTTTCTTTAAATGAAGAATCTTTTTTTTCTTCAACTGCAGCAGAGGCAGAGTCCACCTCATCACCCGGCACTGTTACATCTACAACACCCTGCTCCTCAACCTCATCAGAAGAAAGGAAATCTGCAAGATTATCATCAAGATTAATATCAAGGCCTGTAACACTGACAACCACATCTGAAGACGAAAGCTTTCCTCTGTATATTCTTATAGCATCAATCAGACCTACTGAAATTTCGGCCTCATCCGTGCGGAAAACTTCCCTCTCTTTATATTGAACAGACAGATTATCAAGATGGATTCTGTAAAGAAAGCCTCTGTCAAGGCTGTCAAATGAAACTTTAATATCAGAAGACCTGAGAGAATTGTTTTCAAGAACAGAAACAATTGCATCCTGAACAATAGTACGGCTGCCGAAAATAAATGCACATATAAATACGGCTATGACTATTGAGGCTGCAATAATTATTGAAACAAACGTTCTGCGTGTCTTCATTCTTATATATACTATTGTTCATTCTACCAAATAATGGCTTTTACAAACAATCGACTAAATGCCTTAAATTATGTATTATAAAAACCGCAAAGCGGAGGAAACGTGACAAATATTCTTAAAAATTTCTGGGTTCTCGAAGGCCTTGACGGTGCAGGCACTACAACTCAGCTGAAAAATATTGATTCTGAGCTTTCAAAAACGGGACTAAAATACATGATTACGGCAGAGCCTACAGACTCTGAAACCGGTAAGATTATCCGTCGTGTTCTCTCCGGAGAATTTACAGTCCCGCAGTCAACAGTTGCCAGACTTTTCTCTGCAGACAGAGATAATCATCTGTATAACACGGAAAACGGAGTTGTTAAAAACATAAACGAAGGGAAAATTGTCGTCTCGGACAGATATTTTTTCTCTTCCCTTGCATACCAGAGCATAGGTTATGATTTTGATACAGTCATGCTTTTAAACAGCACCTTTCCCTATCCTGAATATGTAATTTACATTGACACCCCGGTTGAAGACTGTATACAGAGAATCAACTCCCGTGGTCAGGCTAAGGAAATATACGAGAAGTATGAGTACCAGGTAAAGGTAAAACAGGGATATGAAAGGTGTTTTTCATCCCTGCCTGAAGGATGCAACCTTTTAAGAATAAAGGGAGATCTTTCAAGAGAAGAGATTTTTGAAGAAATTAAGAATAAATTGATAAACAAAATATTGTGAGGAACAAATGCATTGCACACAAAAAGTTACTAATGATTTGTACTATGTAGGCTCATCCGACAGACGTCTTGCTCTGTTTGAGAGTGTCTATCCCATTCCCAGAGGAGTTTCATATAACTCATATGTTCTTCTCGACGATAAAACTGTCCTTCTGGACACAGTAGACAGGGCTGTAGGTCAGGTCTTCTTTGAGAACGTTGATTATGTTCTCAACGGAAGAAAACTTGATTATGTGATTGTAAACCACATGGAGCCCGACCACGCTGCAACCCTTGCAGAACTGGTATTAAGACACCCAGAGGTCACAATTGTAACAAATGCCAAGGCTGTTGCCATGGTAAAGCAGTTCTTTGAGTTTGACCCGGACAAAATGACTCATCTGGTCAAGGAAGGCGACGTACTGAAGACCGGAAAACATGAACTTACCTTTGTCATGGCCCCAATGGTTCACTGGCCTGAAGTCATGGTCACCTACGACATAACTGATAAAATCCTCTTCTCTGCTGACGCCTTCGGCACCTTTGGCGCCCTTTCGGGCAATATCTTTGCAGACGAAGTTAACTTCGAGCAGCAGTATCTGGATGAGGCAAGACGCTACTACACAAATATTGTAGGAAAGTACGGCACTCAGGTCTCAGCCCTTTTAAACAAGGCCTCCGGTCTTGATATTTCCATGATCTGCCCGCTTCACGGTCCGATCTGGAGAAAGAACATTCCTTATATTGTTGACAAGTACGTCAAATGGGCTACATACACCCCGGAAGACAAGGCAGTTATGGTTGCATATGCCTCTGTTTACGGAGATACAGAAAATGCAGCCAATATTCTTGCTGCAAAACTTGCTGACAAGGGAATTAAGAATATTGTCACCTATGATGTTTCTACAGTTCACTCATCAGTAATTGTTTCTGAGGCTTTCAGATGCAGTCACCTTGTATTTGCTTCAACAACCTATAACGCCGGTATTTTCATTAATATGGAAGAGGCTCTTCTGGATATCCAGGCTCACAACCTTCAGAACAGAACAGTTGCCTTTATTGAAAACGGTTCATGGGCAGCTACAAGCGGAAACAAGATGAAGGAAATCTTCAGCACCCTCAAGGGCACAAAATTCATTGAAGCCAAGGCCTCCCTCAAGTCCTCCGTAAAAGAAGCAAATCTTGCCCAGCTGGATGAAATTGCAGACGCAATTGCTGCTGACTTTGTCTGTCCCTGCTCCGTTGCCACAGCAGAAAAGGAAGAGAAAAAGGGAATAGACAAGACAGCCCTCTTTAACATCAGTTACGGATTGTTTGTTCTTTCAACAAACAACGGAAAGGACAACGGCTGTATAATCAACACCTTAACTCAGGTAGCAGAAGATCCTCTTACAGTTACAATTGCAGTGAATAAGAAGAACTTCTCAAATGAGGCTATTCAGAAGACCGGTAAGTTCAACGTAAGCATTCTTACAGAGAAAACAGACTTCTCAGTATTCAAGCGCTTTGGTTTTGCCTCAGGAAAAGATACTGACAAGTTTGCCGGCTTTGAAAATGTAGCAAGAGCCGAAAACGGAATTCTCTACCTCACAGAAGCTTGCACAATGGTCAGTGCCTGCGTTAAGCAGACAGTAGACCTTGGAAGTCACTACCTCTATATTGCAGATGTAACTGAAGCTGTTAAGCTTGCTGATGAAAAGCCCTGCACATATTCATACTATCTGACTCACATCAAGCCTCAGCCTGTTGTAACAGAAAAGAAGACCGGCTGGGTCTGCCAGATCTGCGGCTACGTATATGAAGGAGAAGAACTTCCTGACGACTTTGAATGCCCGCTCTGTAAGCACGGCAAGGAAGTTATGAAAAAGCTTTAATAGGAGATACTTATTAAGTAATTAAAGAAAAGAAACCAAAAACAACAAAATAAATGGCTGTAACTCAAAAAGTTACAGCCAATTTTTTTATTTCAGAAAATTTACTCTTCCACGTAGGCGTTTCCGGTGTACTTGCCCGGATCCCCCATTTCCTTAATCTTCTTCTTGTAAGCCTTTCTCTTACTTCTCATTTCACGGGCTTCTGCACTCATTGAGTGAGCTGCAATCTTAAAACCACGCTTAATGGCGTAAGAAGCAAGACCTGTAATCTTATCTTCAGCTCTTCTGAGGTCTGAACACTCGGGAAGTTCTCGGTGAAGGTGGATGGCATCGAACTCACAGCGGGTGGTACAGATACCACAGCCTATACACTTGTTCGGGTCAACAACCGATGCTCCACAGCCAAGGCAGCGTCCGGTTTCAATATGGACCTGCTCCTCAGTAAGGGTCTTGTGTGCATCCTTAAATGAGTTGTGGTAGTCAATACTCTCATCCATTCCTGCTTCCTGGCGACCTGATTCGTCGTAAGAAGGATAGGTTAAGTCAGTCTTATCAAGTGGTATGAAGTCTCTTCTGTCACGGCCTATAATCATGTGGGCTCTTGGTCTTACGTGTCTGTGAAGTGATTCAGCAGCCTCGTGACCCTGGGCAATAGCATCAATTACAAAGCGAGGTCCTGTGTAGACGTCACCACCGACGAAGATATCAGGATCATCTGTCTGATATGTAAGCTTGTCGGCTACAGGGTAGTTTCCATGCCAGAACTTAACTGCAGTACCCTTAAGCAGGTCACCCCACTCTATTGCCTGGCCTATGGCAAAGACTACCTTGTCACACTTAACTGTGATGGTCTCGCTCTCATCATACTCAGGTGAGAACTTAAGTGTTTCAGGATCAATTGTTCTTGTACAGCGCTTGAAGACAATCTCACAGAGCTTACCGTTCTTATCTGTCTTAAGCTCCTTGGGTCCCCATGAGTTACATACTTCAATACCTTCTTCAAGAGTCTCTGCAACTTCTGCCTTGCTTGCCGGCATGGTTTCCCTGTCTTCAAGTGAGAACATGGATACATGGGCACTGCCAAGTCTCTTAGCTGTCATGGCACAGTCAACTGCAACGTTTCCGCCACCGACTACAACTACGTTACCTGTGAACTTCTCATCCTGGTGCTCAAAAGCGTTTCTGAGGTAGGAAACGGCAATATCTGTTCCTTCAATATTATCGTTGGGAACTCCGGGTCTTCTTCCGCCCTGGCATCCTATAGCTACGTAGAATGCCTTAAAGCCTTCTTTCTTAAGACCTTCAATAGTTACATCCTTACCAACCTCTATACCGCATCTAATCTCTACGCCGAGAGTCTTAAGAACGTCTATTTCAGCATCTATTACATCTTTTTCAAGCTTGTAGGTAGGAATACCGTATGTCATCATACCGCCGGGTCTCTTGTTCTTTTCAAAGACAACAGGAGAATAACCCATAACTGCAAGATAGTATGCAGCACTAAGACCTGCAGGACCTGCACCTATAATCGCAATCTTCTCGTCAAACTTACCGTAAACAGAAGGAACGACCTTCTTTGGAACGTATCTGTTTTCAGCCTGGATTTCCCTGTCTGCAAGGAACTTCTTAACTGCATCTATGGAAACAGCCTTATCAATATCACCTCTTGTACAGGCTTCCTCACATCTCTTGTTACAGATTCTTCCGCAGACTGCCGGGAACGGATTTTCCCTCTTAATCAGGGCCAGAGCTTCTGTATATCTTCCCTCATGAGCCATCTTCAGATATCCCTGAACAGGAACGTGTGCAGGACAGGCTGCCTTACAGGGAGATGAACCTGTTGAGTAGCTGTTGTGAAGTCTTGCTGTATCTCTGTAGTTCTCATCCCAGGCATACTTGCCCCAGTGGATCTTATCCGGAAGAACTGCCTGAGGATATTTAACCTCACTTCCATCCTTCTTGCACAGCTTCTGGCCAAGCTTTACGGCTCCGCCCGGGCAGGATTCAACACAGCGGCCGCAGGCAACACAGTTTTCCTTGTCTACCTTGGCAACATATGCACTTCTGGACATATTCGGTGTGTTAAAGAGCATGGAAGTTCTTAATGCATTACAGATCTTAACGTCACAGTTACAGATGTCAAAAATATGGTCCTCACCGTCAATGTTTGTAATCTGGTGAACAAAACCGTTATCCTCAGCCTTCTGCAGGATTTCAAGAGCCTTTTCCTTTGTAATATAGTGGGCTCTGCCTGTTTCTACTGTATAGTCAGCCATATCACCGACCTGGATACACCAGTCGTTGCAATCATCTGCACAGCCGTCACCGAGAACAGCACGGGAAGCACGGCAGGAACAGATACCTGCTGAGATATGTCCTGTGTACTTTTTAAGCCAGTGTGAGATATGCTCCTGCTTTACACTCTGGCGTTCTGTTTCAATTGCTTTTTCAACAGGAATGACGTGCATACCAATTCCATCACCACCCGGACGAACCATCTGTGTAATCTTTGTCAGAGGTATAAATGTCATTCTTTCAAAGAAGGTAGCATTTACCGGATGCTCTTCAATCATCTTCTCTGTTGAGTTGAAAAGCTCTGCAATTCCCGGAACAAAGTATGAGATTCTCCATCTCTTTCTTCTGTCTGCACCTTCGATAGGACCGTTGTCGTCATACTGGTCACTGTAGTCGTACTCAATAAGACCTACTCTGCTGGCCTCTTCCAGTACTCTTTCAAGGTTTTCCTTGTCATATTTGGGATTCATTTTCTGAAGCTCTTCAAAGTAATAGAACTTTCTCAGCTTCATATGCTCAGTAATATCGAGCATTTCTTCGGTAACCATTTCCTTCAGGCCCCAATATTCAGGATCTGAAGATTTGACACCGAGTATCATGTGGTCTGCCACATCAGTAATTTTCTTACCGAGTTTGAGGATTCTCTTATTAGGATTGGCCTCTCCCTGGCAAGGAACTTTAATCAATTCATTCTGTTCCATAAAACACCCCTGTTTTTGACAGTTTACTATATTTTGAAAAGGTTGAGGAATAATATTTCGATATTTAAATACTTATTTTAGCTTTTTGTTGCAGTTTGTTGTTTTTTATTGCGAATGCCGTAAAACAGATGATAAAATATTCATTATAAGTATAATTTATCTTTAGTAGTCGCCTATTCGGTTCCAGACTATTAAAGGGGGAGACCTAAGTTGCAGAATTGTGCAATAGAACTGAAAAACATCAGAAAAACCTTCGGCCCTGTTGTAGCAAATGACGGAATTAATCTGCAGATAAACCGCGGAGAAATTCTTTGTCTTTTGGGCGAAAACGGATCTGGAAAAACAACTCTGATGAACATGTTGTCAGGTATTTATCAGCCTGACTCGGGTAGCATTTATGCCAACGGTGAAGAAGTATTCATCCGTTCCCCGCATGATGCATACAAATACGGGATAGGAATGATTCATCAGCACTACCATCTTGTAGATGTTTTTACTGCAGCTCAGAACATTATTCTGGGTCTTGATGAGAAGATGGACATAGCTGCCGTAAATGACAAAGTAAAGGATATTTGTGACAGATACGGATTCCAGGTTGATCCCAGAAAAAAGGTCTATGACATGTCTGTTTCTCAGAAGCAGACTGTTGAAATAGTAAAGGTCCTCTACAGAGGTGCCGAGATTCTTATTCTTGACGAACCTACCGCTGTTCTGACCCCGCAGGAAACAGACAAGCTCTTTGCTGTTCTCAGAAACATGAGGGCTGATGGTAAGGCAATTGTCCTTATTACTCACAAGCTTGCCGAGGTTCTTTCAGTATCAGACAAGGTTGCCATTCTCAGAAAGGGAAAGTACATAGCAACAGTCAATACAAAGGAAACAAGCCAGCAGGAACTTACCGACATGATGGTCGGCCACTCTGTTACCCTCAACATTGACAGACCTAAATATGACAAGCCTGCTGATAAGCTGATTATTGAAGGTCTTACCGTCACTGACCGTGAGGGAATAAAGAGACTGGATAATGTTTCATTTACTGCAAAAACAGGTGAAATTCTCGGAGTTGCAGGAATTGCCGGTTCAGGCCAGAGGGAACTGCTGGAGTCCATTACAGGTCTCTACCCTATTACTTCAGGTTCAATTAAGTTTGTTAATGACAAGAGTGAAAATATTGAACTTGTAGGCAAAACCCCCATGCAGATTCGTCAGGTAGGAGTTGGAATGGGCTTTGTTCCCGAAGACAGACTTGGTATGGGTCTGGTTGGTTCCATGGGCATGACAAACAACATGATGCTTCGCTCATGGAGAAAAGGAAAAGGTGTGTTCTTTAACAAAAAAGAACCTGAAAACCTGGCAAATAAGGTCTGGAAGGATCTTGAGGTTGTCACTCCCTCTACAGAATTTCCTGTAAGAAGAATGTCCGGCGGAAACATTCAGAAGGTTCTTGTAGGCCGTGAGATTGCTTCACGTCCGCCTGTACTTCTCACAGCATATGCTGTCCGCGGTCTTGATATTAATACTTCTTATGCTATCTATAATCTTCTTACTGAGCAGAAGATGAACGGTTCTGCCGTCATGTATGTCGGTGAGGAACTTGATGTTCTTCTTGAGCTCTGCGACAGAATTCTGGTCCTCTGTGCAGGTCAGGTTTCAGGTATTGTAGATGCAAGAAAAACAACCAAGGAAGAAATAGGTCTTCTGATGACAACAGTCGGCGGATCAAAGGAGGCAAACTGATGGCTGAAACCACTAAGAAAACACCATTTGTCCGTCTTGCAAAAAGAGAACTGATGAGTCCGTCAAAGGCCTGGGGAATCAGGGCACTGTCAATTCTTGTAGCTCTTATTCTCGGAAGTCTTCCGATTATGCTCGTAGGCGTTAATCCTGTTTCTGCCTATGGCGTTATAATTCAGGGTTCTCTCGGCAAGAGCGTTTATCTTCAGCAGACAGTTAAGATTGCAGTCCCGCTTTTAGGTTGTGCACTTGCAATTGCTCCATGCTTCAAGATGAGATTCTGGAATATTGGAGCTGAAGGTCAGCTTACAGCAGGTGCCATTGGTGCATCGGCCATTGCCTTCTATTTTGGCAAGACTCTTCCAAGTGCCGTTTCTCTTCCCCTTATGATTATAATTGCAGCTCTTTTCGGCGGTATCTGGGGTCTTATACCAGGCTTCTTTAAAGCCAAGTACAACACCAATGAGACTCTGTTCACACTTATGATGAACTATATTGCAATTGGAATAGCAGCCTGGCTTCAGGGTGGTCCGTGGGAAGGTAGACCCGGCACACAGATTGTTGATACCTTTGACAAGAAGACCTTCCTTCCGAAGGTTTTTGGAGTTCATGCAGGCTGGATAATTGTTCTGATTATTGTAGTTTTCATGCATATCTACATGACCAAAACAAAGCATGGCTATGAAGTTGCAGTTATTGGAGACTCTGAGAACACTGCACGTTATGCAGGTATGAACGTAGGAAAGATTATGATGAGAACCATGTTCCTCTCCGGAGCCATTGCCGGTATAGTCGGCTTTATAGTTGTTGCCGGTGCCAACCATACTCTTACCAAGGGTGTTGCAGCAGGAGTTGGTTTTACAGCTATTACCGTTTCCTGGCTCAGTCACCTGAATTCCTATGTCATGATTGCCATTTCTGCCCTTCTCGCTGTTATTTCCAAAGGTTCAAGTACTCTTAACCAGCGCCTTGGAGTTCCGGCATCAGTTGCAGAAATTGTTTCAGGTATTCTTCTTTTCTGCATGCTCAGCTGTGAGTTCTTTATCAACTACAAGCTTATTTTCAGAGGTAAGGAATCCAAGGAGGTATCAAAATGACTAATTTATTTGCATTAATTGCTGCAGCCGGAACCTATGCTACAGCTCTTATGTTCGGTACCCTCGGAGAAACACTTACAGAGAAATCCGGTAACATGAACCTTGGTGTTGAAGGTATTATGTACATGGGTGGTATCTTTGGTCTGATTGCAGCCAACAGATACGAGGCTCTTGTAGGCGAAGCTGCATCCAACGGCTTTCTGGCAATTCTTATTGCCATTATCGGTGCTTTTGCAGCCGGTGCTGTTGCAGGCCTTCTGTTCAGTTTCATAACAGTTACACTCAGGGCAAACCAGAACGTTACCGGTCTTGCCATGACAACATTCGGAACAGGTGTTGCAAAGTTTGCAGGTGAGCACATGAGAAACGCTCTTGGCGGTTATGTTTCAGTTTCAAACCACCTCAAGGCTTCTTTCTCTCTTAAGATCATGCCTTCTTTCCTGCAGAAGATTCCATTTGTCGGAAAGATTCTTTTCGGTCAGCCCCACTTCTTCTATCTTGGTATTCTTGTAGCTGTTCTTATGCATCTCTTCTTTACAAAGACAAAGAAAGGTCTTTACCTCAGGGCTGTAGGAGAATCACCTGTTACAGCTGATGCTGCCGGTATTAATATTACCAAGTACAGATATCTTGCTACAATTATCGGCGGTGGTATCTCAGCTATTGGCGGTATGGTATATACCATGACAACAGCAGGCTGTGTCTGGATTGAAGCTTCCCTAGGCGGTGTCGGCTGGCTGTCAGTTGCTCTTGTTATCTTCTGTACCTGGAAGCCGCTGAATGCAATCTGGGGTTCCATGCTCTTCGGTTCTCTGATGATCATGTACCTCTGGATTATTCTTCCGTTCTTCCCGACAGAGCTCTATAAGATTCTGCCATATGTAGTTACAATAGTTGTTCTTATTATAGCAAGTATGAGAAACAACAAGGAAAAGCAGCCACCTGCAAACCTTGGCCTGAACTACTTCAGAGAAGAACGCTGACAAATTAAACTATCAAACAAACAAAAAAACCAAGCCTGTGGAGTCAAACCCACAGGCTTTTTATTGCGCAAAAAATAATTATAAATTTAGAAGCTATAAAAGATTAGCATGCAAAAGCCTTCAGCAAGAGAGGACATACCTCAATATTTAAGGTTTATTCTTCCAATCCACACCACTCTTTAAGTGTCCATCTGGCATTCATAGATATAAAGCTGTAAATAATCAGAGCCGCGTATTCTTTTGTCAACAAAAAAAAGGACCCCGGTTTCCCGGAGCCCTTACTCAACAGTTTCCTTATTAACTTAGAACTTGTAAACAACACCAACGCTAATCGGCATGCTGAAACTAGCTCTGAATGCACCAGCGTAGTTATCAACATATGTTGTAGTTGTTGTCTTTTCAGGATCAACAAAATCTGTTTGTTCCACAACCATCTTTGTATAAGATCCGTTGTAAAGGCCTAAGCGCGGCATAAGAGAAAGAACAACACCAAAGTCCTCTGCAAAACTATACTCAGCTTCAACAAGTGCTGTTAAACCAATATTAACCATCTTCTGATAAACTTCATGTTTTAAAACAGCATCATATTTATCTGGGCTTACTGTGATTCCATCCTCATCAACATATGAATACTTTCCACTGCTGAGAATTCTTTCAAGGAAAAGACCACCGCCGACTCTTACTTCTACAGGAAGATTCAGAGGAAGATCATAAGTAACACCTGCTGCAAATGAATAGTTCAGATTTGAATAATTTACTGAAAGATTTTCTTTATCATAAGTATCAATTGTAGCTAGGCCACCTGCGTTAGTAGTGGCTATCAATGCTTTAACAGAATCGACAAATTCGTCTTCGTATTCTTTAAAGAACTTTACATATTTAGTTTCACCAAGCATTTCCTCGACATAGTCGCCCTTGTACTGAGGATCAAGGCAGAAGAGCATGGTAAAATCTGCAAAGACATCAAGCTTTTCAGCAACATCGTAAGAACCGTCTACTGAGAATCCAAAGCCAGAAACTTTGTAGCTGGCATCAAAAAGCTTTTCAGCACCAGCGTCATCAAAATCAGTACCAACTGATTTTCCAACATCAAAACCAAATGTTCCACCTACTTTTACTGAACCTACAGCAAAAACAGATGCTACGACAAACATAACAAGAAGTACAGAAACTAGTTTTTTCATTTGTAATCTTCCTTTTTTTTGAATTTTGTGCGAACATACGTTCACAATTATATTTTAGGCCTTATTATGACAAATTACAACTTAATGTTATAAAAAAGGACCCCGGTTGTCCGGAGCCCTTTAGCTTGTTTGATTAAATAAAATCAATAAGCAGCATTGAGCCATGTAATACCGTCAACCTGACCTACGAAGTAAGGAGCACTCTGGAATTCTGACTCGTGGAAATAACCATCATATGTTGCATTGCCCTTAACCTGAGCAAAACCATCATACATCTGGTCGTTTGTAGCTGTTGCACCACCAATTGTGAATGTTGAAAGATCAAATACATGGAGCTTACCAGCCTTGATTGCCTCAATAGCCTTGTTCATAGCTTCCTGTGTTCCCTTAGCAGCAATAGCTGTGTTGAGATCTGTAATCTTAACATCACCATCTGCCATTGTTCCGCAGAAGTCTGACGGATTTTCCTTACCATCAATTACATTCTTGATAAATGTATAGAAGTAGTTTGTCCAGTCAATGCGGCAGGAAATAATAGATGCTGTCGGAGCCTGAGCTGTCATGTCAGTGTTGTAACCTGTATGGAATACACCGTGCTTGGCAGCTGTTGTAGCAGGAGAAGTTGTATCTGAGTGCTGTGAAAGCAGAACAGCGCCCTTTGCAATAAGAGCTTCTGCAGCTGCAGCTTCGAGAGTAGCATCTCCCCATGATCCTACGAACTGAACAAGCATTGTTGCTGACGGGCATACACTTCTTACACCGAGGAAGTATGAAGTCATACCTGAAATAACTTCAGCAAATGAATATGCACCAACGTAACCGATAACAGCCTCATCCTTTTTAATCTTACCGGCTTCAATGAGCTCATTAAGCTTCATACCAGCTGCAATACCTGCAACATAGCGGCCTTCATAAATAGCTGCAAATGCATTGTAAGTATTGTCTCTGCCGTCAACCTGAGACTGACAGTTTGTCATGGAAACAAACTTTACATCTGGGAAATCATCAGCTACTGGAAGAACATAGTTTTCAAAACCATATGAGTTGTTGAAGATAACAGCACAGCCTTCACCTGCAAGCTCAATGTTTGCGTCTGTAACTGTAGAGTCTTCAAGATGGTTTCTGGAAACGAGAAGTTCTACGTTATAACCTTCTGCTTTGAGCTTATCAACAGCAGCGTTCATACCGTTCATGAAGTTCCATGTGTAACCAAGGTCGTTTTCATCATTGATAACAACAAAACCAACTTTAGTTGTCTGAGAAGCAGGAGCTTCCTTACTACCGCCTGCAAAAACTGCTGTTAAAGCAATAAGAGCAATCAGAAGTACTACTGTAAATTTTTTCATACAATTCTCCTTTGGGACAACGTCCCATATTAAATAAGGATAGTCCTTATTAAAATTTTATCACAGCTTCGAAAGAATGCAACAAAATACAACAAAAAAAAGTTGCATCCGAATGGACACAACTTCTATATATGTTTTACTTTAATGCCTCTTTCATGTTTTCAAAGACCTTTGCAGGGGACTCTGAAGCATCAATATCTTTAATCAGACCTTTGTCTCTGTAGTAATCAATCAGCGGCTGTGTCTGCTCAACATAGACCTCAAGGCGGTGTGAGATTGCCTGTGGCTGATCATCATCACGCTGAATCAGGTCCTCACCGGTTTCATCATCCTTACCCTCTACTTTGGGTGGATTGAAGACTATGTGGTAGAGTCTGCCTGTTGAAGGGCACATTCTGCGGCCTGAAAGTCTCTTAATAACTTCTTCTTTTTCAATAACAAAATTAACAACAGCATCAAGACCTGTCATTTTGGCAAGAGCATCTGCCTGAGGGATGGTTCTTGGAAATCCGTCAAGGATAAAACCATTCTTACAATCATCTTCGGCAATGCGGTTCTTTACCATTTCAATTGTTACGCTGTCGGGAACAAGACCACCTTCAGCAAGGATAGCCTTTACCTTCTTACCGAGCTCTGTTTCATTTTTAATATTACTTCTGAAAAGATCTCCGGTTGAAATATGAGGGATAGCATAGTACTCCTTAGCCTTAACAGCAATTGTACCCTTACCTGCTCCCGGAGGGCCTAAAAGAACAATTTTCATATTCTTCCTCCTCATTTAATGTCATGATTTTACAAGGCGCTTAATTTATTTGCAACACATAATCCGTCTATCTTTTGCTATCTTTCATACTTAATTTCGGATTATTACGATTTTTGTTGCAGTTTGTTGAGGAATAGCTCAATTTCGTCCTTTTTATTTCTTTCTGCTTTTTTACAAATCAGATTGTTTCTTTGCAAGTCATATTTTATTATATGATAGGTTTAGGAGGCATGTATGAGTAGAAAAGTTATTCTTCACGCAACAGATCTTGATGGTTTTTTAACATCTAAAGACAAAGAAAAGATTGAAACAGTCGGAAAGCTTTATGAAAAAAGCATTGAAGCCTGTGAAAGAATAGATAACCCGGCAACAGCTGAGGAAGCAGAAAAAGCTACTGCCGACCTGGTAGAGAGTGCAGGAAATATTGGAAAGTATCTTGAAGAGATAGTAGCAGAAGAGCCGAATATTCATGTTTACTGCTTTGAAAGTCCAAAAGAGCAGCATGGAGAGGCAAGCCGCCTTATTGCCAAGCTCAGAGATCCGGAAACAGATCACGAGGAGTTCCTTTATTACATTCAGAGAGCCTATGAGCTTCTGTTTGCTCATATCTTCGGCGACCAGGCTCTTCCTAAGAAAAGATCCATTATCACCATGACACCGGTTACCAACCCCTGCAGAAACTATGCCGTACATAAAATTCCTAATGTCGACAGCCTTACAAAAGATGCAGTTATGTGTGTCATGCTCCGTGGCGCCCTTCTCCCAAGTATGATTATCAGCAAGGAAATCCAGGACTACAGTTCTGATAATTTCATTACTCCTTTTGCCCTTTTTAAGATCAAGAGAGACGAAACCAAGAAGGAAAGTAACATGGATTATGTTCTGGATCTGGACAAGTCCTTCTTTAAGCTTGAAGAACTCGACGGCAAGGACCTTATCTTTGCAGACCCAATGAACGCTACAGGCGGAAGCCTTGTAACTATTGTTAAATATCTTAAGGAAAATGGCGTAAAACCAAAGAGCATCAAATTTATCAATGTTATTGGTGCAGTTAAGGGAGCCCTTAGAATTGTAAGAGCCATTGAGGGATGTGAAGTACATACTCTCTGGATGGACCCCGTCCTTAACGATCAGGCATATATTCTTCCGGGTCTTGGAGATGCCGGTGACAGACTCAACGGCGTAGATCTCCCCGGAAATCCGAGAAACATGATTCAGTTGATTGCTGACTATGGTACAGCCATCAATAATCTTTACAGAGCACAGGTTAAGAAAATTGAAGAAACTGTTCTTGGTTAATGTTCTGATTCTTATTACTCTGGTCTCCTGCTCCACCATCACAACCAAAGAGCAGGACCAGATAAAGAATTCAGCCTTACTGCTCGGTGAAACCTACAGAGCCTCAGGTCAGTATTCTGAGGCTCTTAATGTTTATAATCTGGCACTGGATGAAGTTTCGGACTACAGATTAAATTACAATAAAGCAGCTACTCTTGCCCTTCTAGAGCGTTACGACGAGGCCCTTGAATTCTGCCGTTACTCCTTTTCCCTGTACCCTGAAATTATTTCCTTTAAACAGCTTGAGCTTTCTATCCTGAAAATCCACGGTTCCACGGATTCTGTAATTCTCTGTTCTCAGGAAATACTGCAAATGGATCCTGCAGACACTGATACAGCATTATATCTAATGCAGTTATACACAGAATCTGAAATGACTTCTGAAGCATATCTTCTTGCTGTTGATCTATTTAGAAGAGGAATTACGGATAACAGCGTACTTACTGTTTTATATGAATACGACAGTGCTTCCTGGGAAGAGGTTTACAATCTGCTCTTTATTAAAACAGAATAACACCGGCAACTGCGCCTAATCCAATCCAGAGTATTGGGTGAATCTTCTTAAATACATTCATAAGCACAAAGAAAACTCCAAACAGCACCAGAGGGATAATCAGCACGTTCTTTCCATCAAAGAATGTAAGCATGGCAACTTGTGCAAGAGCGTTTGCAATAAGACCTACAGTACAGGCTCTGAGAAATGAGAATACTGTCTGAACAGAAGCCATTTTATAAACCTTGTTTAAAAGTGTTATTACAAGAAGAACTACAATTAAAGAAGGTAAAACAAGACCTGCCGTGGCAATTACTCCACCGGGTATACCGGCAACACGGGTTCCTACAAAGGTGGCCATATTAACGCCTATGGGGCCCGGAGTTGATTCACTTACAGCAATCATGTCTGCAAGTTCTGCAGCTGTAAACCAGCCGGTTTTTTCCCCTATATCAAAGAGGAACGGGATGGTTGCCATACCACCGCCTACTGCAAAAAGACCTGCCTTAAAGAATTCCCAGAAAAGAGTAAGGTATATAATGATCATTTTCCTTCCTCATTCTTTTTTGGTGAGTTCTTTTCTGCGTAATAGGCAATAATTCCAATAATGATTGTAGCTACAACAGCTGCAATTGGAGATGCCTTGTAAAAGAACAGGGCCACAAAAGCTCCGACTGTTACCAGAAGGTAAAGCATGTTCTTATCAGCTTTCTTTGCAAGAGTGAGAATTGACTTAAGAATCAGAGCACAAACGGCAACCCTTATGCCCTCAAAAGCCTTCTGGACATAGCTGTTATTGTTGTACTTAAGAATAATGGAAGCCAGAACAGTAATAATAAGAACAGATGGGAAAATAACACCGGCTGTTGAAACAAGAGCTCCTGGAAGGCCCCTCTGTTTGTTTCCAATTATTGTAGCTGTGTTTACGGCAATAATACCCGGAGTACACTGACCTATTGCAAAATAGTCCAGCATTTCCTCATCTGTAGCCCATTTCCTGCTCTCAACACATTCTCTCTGAAGCATGGGAAGCATGGACATTCCGCCGCCGAAAGTTAAAACACCAATTTTTGCAAAAGAAATAAATAGTTCCCACAGAGTTGTTTTATTATTTTTATCTGTCATTTGAGTTTATCCATTTCAGCTCTGACTAAAGAATCGCACATTTCATTGTACTCTATTCCGGCGTGTCCCTTTACCCAGACCCAGTTTATATTGCATTTGCTGTTAAGATTATCAAGCTCAGTCCAAAGCTCCTTATTCTTAACAGGATCCTTTGAGGCTGTTCTCCATCCGTTTTTCTTCCAGTTGTAAATCCACTGGGTAATACCGTTTTTTACATACTGGCTGTCTGTATGAATGCTGAAGTCCTTAACTCCCATAGCCATACAGTCACCTATTGCACGGATTACAGCAGTAAGTTCCATAATATTGTTTGTTGTATGAGGATTTCCACCGCTTGAGTTTACAATGAGTTTCCCGTCATTAAGTATTACATAGGCCCAGCCACCGGGACCGGGGTTTCCGGAACACCCGCCATCTGTGAAAATATCTATTCTTTCCATGTCAAAAATTATATCCGAACATCTGTATTGACATCAAGGTAAGTCAATTATAGTCTGAAATCATCATGAAAAAAGTATTTATAACATTACTCGTTTTTGTACTGTGTTTTGCAGTATTTGCTCAGTCAGGTTCAGAGAAATCATCTTCATCTGATCTTAGAATTGTTTCACTTGCTCCGAACGTAACAGAGATTCTCTGTGCACTCGGCTGTGAAGAAAATCTTGTTGGCAGGACAGATTATTGTGATTATCCGGAATCTGTTGCTTCCATTCCCAGTATTGGAACACTGTACGACCCCAATCTTGAGGCCATTTTAGCCCTTGAGCCGGATGTTGTTATAGCATCATCTATTGTTGATCCTGACTTTATTGCATCTTTAAAAGCTGCAGGAGTTGAGGCCTATCAGTTCCTTGAAGAAAGTAACGGACTTGATGGAACATACAACCTTATTGAGGAAGTTGGAGAAGCTGTAGGAAAGAAAAAAGAAGCTACAAAACTTGCTTCAAGTGTAAAAAAGAGAATTGAAAAGGTTGAAAAACTTACTGATGATGTTGAGGAAAAGTCCTGCATATACATAATCAGCTGGGGCGACTGGGGTGATTATGCAGCAACAGGTGAAACATATCTTGACGATTTGATTGAAGCAGCCGGAGCTGAGAATGCAGCAGAAGAGGCAAGCAACTGGTCAATAAGCAGAGAGCTCCTTCTCTCTGAAGACCCGGATTACATTATTCTTCCGGTTTACGCCTATTCTGACCCCAACCAGGTAGAAGCATTTAAGTCCACAGCACCCTACTCACAGCTTACAGGAACTGTCATTACAATTGACGGAAATGCTGCTGAACGCCAGGGATTAAGAAGCGCTGATACAGTAGAAGCTATTGCAAAAGCTCTCTACCCGGAGCTTTTCTGATTATTATGAAACGCAGAGCCTTCTTTGTTATTGTTGCACTTATAGCTGCACTTATTGTGCTGACTTTCTGCTCAATAATTCTTGGCTCTGTAAAGTATAGTTTCTCATCAATTATTTATTCATTATTCAAGCCTGAGAGAGTACCTTCCTCCCAGGCTTATATTATCAGAAATCTAAGATTGCCCAGGACCCTCACTGCAATTCTGGCAGGTTCTGCCCTGGCTTTCTGCGGCCTTATTTTTCAGACTGTGTTCAGAAATCCCATGGCAGATTCATATGTTCTTGGTATTTCTGCAGGAGCCTCTGCATTTGTAGGTATTGGAATGCTCACGGGCCTTATGTCACTTGTGTCCAACAGCATCCCGTTTTATGCATTTGCAGGCTCTCTTCTTACAACACTGTTTTTATTTGCCACTGGAAGAAAAAATCCCTCAACCCTGCTATTAACAGGAATAGCTCTGAACTTCTTTTTAAGTGCAGTAACAACTATGACAATATATCTTGGAAACAAGCAGCTGGATGCTATCCTCTTCTGGACCATGGGAAGCGTTTCTTCTGCAACATGGCAGAGAACAGCCATTCTTTTTATTCTGTGTTTATTTGCATGTGTCTTTGGAAGCAGAAATTTTACATCCATGGACGTTCTGTTAACAGATGACAGCACGGCTATTTCAAGCGGTCTTAATATTAAAAAATTCCGTCTTGTACTTTTAATTATTGCCTCTGCAGTTACTGCTGTTGTAGTAGCTTTTTGCGGAGTTATAGGTTTTATTGGCCTTATGAGCCCTCATTTTGCAAGAATTCTCTGTGGGCCACGCCATAAACACCTCATGCCTTCCTCCATGATTTTAGGAGCGGATATCCTGCTCTTCTCTGATATTATTTCACGCCTTATTGTTTCTCCGTCAGAACTTCCGATAGGTCTGGTGACATCACTTCTGGGAGCTCCGGTTTTCTTTATCCTTCTTAAGAGGAGGAAAAAGTCATGAACGCTATAGATGTCAAAGACCTTCATGGAGGATATGAAAAGACTGAAATCCTTCATGGCCTTTCATTATCAGTTTCCCAGGGAACATTTACAGCAGTAATAGGACCAAACGGATGCGGCAAGAGCACACTTTTAAAGCACATCTTTGGAGAACTTGCAGCATTCTCAGGAAATGTCAGTATTCAGGGACAGTCAATTGGAGCCTTAAAACAGAATGAACTTGCCAGAATGGTCAGTTTTGTCGGTCAGAAATCAGATTTTGCAGGTGATTTTACCGTTAAGGATATAGTTTCTTTAGGCAGATACTGCCACGGAGATGAAGCATCTTCCTCCTCTGTTATAGAAAAGTCTATGGAGATGGTAGGCATTTCCCATCTGAAGAACAGGACAGTAAATTCCCTCTCGGGCGGTGAATATCAGCTTGCCATGATCAGCAGAGCCCTGTGCCAGGACACACCGATAATGCTGCTGGATGAAATTACAAATAACCTTGATCCAAAACACGAGATTCAGATATTAAAGCTTTTAAGAAATCTGTCAGATTCAGGAAAAACCATTGTTTGTATTATGCACAATCTCAATCAGGTTTTATCCTACAGTGATAATACGGTTATTCTTAAAGACGGCTGTGTTTATGAATGCGGTAAAACAGATTCAGTGTTAACAGAGAATAATATTGAAAAAGTATTTGATGTTACCTGCTCTATTATCCACGCGGATGGCCGGCAGCTACTAACAGTTTATTAAAGCCTCTGATTTCCACGGCATCACGGCTTATCTGACAACGGTCAAGAAGATTAAAAAGGGCCTTGTCGCAGCCTTCCTTGTCCATTGATTCCAAATCATCCCCGCATATTTCCATTTCCAGAAACCACCCGAGGAATTTGACATTAAGAATCTCTACATGAACATCAAAGCCATCCTGCTGAACCATGAACTCCCAGCCCTTCTTCCATTTAAGTCTGCATACCACAAAGCCAAGACCTTTAACAAACTTAAGTATGTTTTCCCACTGGTCAGGAGTGGATGAGAATTCATTTTCTATGTTGTATTCAGTACTGTAGTCTTTTTTCTTAAGTGGTTTAGAGGTAAAGAGAATTCTGGAGCCGCTGGAGGAAACTTCCCTTCGTGTCCTGAATGATGGAGGATCATCCTCATTCTTTGCCCAGTAGATATCTTCCTTATCTATCTCTCCTATAAGGCGTGAGTCTTCAAAAGAATTAATTCTGTCATATAGTCTTTGGACATCTGATTCCTTGACATGTGCTTTTGTCTCAATCTCACAACCCATAGCAAACCCCTAAATCAGTCTTTTTCGGCCTTTCCGAATCGCTTGATATTATCTTTCTTTTCTTCTTCAAGAATATCATCCCAGCTGACTGTTCTCTTATCGGCATGGTTTTCTTCTACATAAGTGTATCTCAGCATAAGGAACTTTGTGATACATGCCCTGGAAATATTAATACCGGAAAAACCCGGTACAAAACCGGCTGTAAATACGGTTAGAATCATTTCAAAAAAGCCCTTAAGGCCTAAAACAAAAGAATAACCGAGGTTATCCCACATAATAACCATGGACTTCTTTAAAGTCGTAACAGGCTTATCATTTTCCATCATTGCACTGAGAGGATAGAAATACTGCATGGTAAGAAATGAAAGAATACCAAACCAGAAACAGACAAGAGCACTGGCATAACCAATAAAGCTTAATATGGTAAGGTAATAAGGAATTCCTATAACCACGGTAGCAAGACCTGCAAAATCAATAGCCCACTTTAAGAGAAAATGTGTGAAATGCTTTTTAAAAGGATGAATAAAGTCCCTGAACCAGGGCTTTCCAAGACGAACCCAGCCATAGGCCATTGAACTTGTTCCAAGTGAAACAAGATCAACAAGCATAACAATTACAGCAATCAGAACAAGTGTCCCTGCAGAATTAATTTCACTGATTGCAAGAACTGATAAGACAGTGAGAATAGCAATTATTACATAAATAAAATTAACCAGAAAAACGGATGCAAGATTATCCATCCAGTCAAAAAAACATTTCTTAAAGTGAAAACCAATCATAAAACAAATTTTACCACTATTTAATTTCAATTACCACAGGAGCGTGGTCTGAACCCATAATATTGCTGTCAATATAAGACTTCTCTACCCGCTCCTTTATTCTGTCAGAGCACAGCCAGTAATCAATACGCCAGCCTGTATTCTTCTCTCTTGCATGGAACCTGTAACTCCACCAGCTGTATGCATCTTTTTCATCCGGATGCAGGTATCTGAAAGTGTCTGTAAAACCACATTCAAGAGTCCTGGTAAAACTATCACGCTCCTCAATTGTAAAGCCGGGATTGTGAGTATTAGTTTTAGGATTTTTAATATCTATTTCTTTATGAGCAACATTAAGATCACCGCAGACAAGAACAGGTTTGATCTTATCAAGATTTTTTATAAAGACCCTGAATTCCTCATCCCACTGCATTCTGAAATCAAGACGCCTAAGTTCATCCTGTGAGTTTGGAGTGTAAACACAGACAACAAAGAAATCCTCAAACTCAAGGCAGCAGATTCTGCCTTCATTATCAGTTCCAAACTGAACTGAAAGCGGATGGACCTTTGTAAAGACAGCAGTACCTGAATATCCTTTCTTTTCAGAGTAGTTGTAAAAGCATTCGTAACCGGGCAATTCAAGATTAAGCTGTCCCTCAGAAAGCTTTATTTCCTGAAGGCAGAACACATCAGCATCCTGAGCTTTAAAGTAGTCTTCAAATCCCTTGTTCAATACAGCCCTGAGGCCGTTAACATTCCAAGATATAAGTTTCATAAGATAAGAATAAGCAAGAACATTTGATTTATCAATCTGAAAACATAGTTTTAGCAGTTTAGTTAGTATGTAGTTAATAATAACTAGACCTTGTATTGACCCATATTATAAAGAACATTAAGATAAGCGCAGATAATAAATAAGGATTAAAAAAAATGCCTGAAGAAAGAAAAAATAGACGCGGAGACCGCTATGATGCTTATCTTGTAAGAGATATGGACCCGTTGCAGGGATTTATGAACTTTGTAATGGGAAACAGAACAGAAAATGAAGCCGTACTTCATCTTGATGTTCCGATGGAAGCTCTTGATAAGTTCATTGCCGAGAAAAACGCAAAAAACGACAAACCAATATTTAAATATACTTTTATGCATGCCGTTCTTGCAGCTTTGGCAAGAACAATTGATGCAAGACCCAAGATGAACTACTTTGTCAGAAACAAAAAGTTCTGGGAAAGAAAGGTTATTTCATTTTCATTTATTGCAAAGAAACAAAAGATTGACGGTGCTGAAGAGGGTCTTGTTATTACAACTTATAAGAAGGATTCAGATGTCTCTGCCCTCGAACAGATGCATATGAGTACATGTAAGATGGTGGCTGAAATTAGAGAACAGGATAACAGCCAGGATGATACTACTAAGATTATGGCTTCTCTTCTCAAGCTTCCGGGCTTTATTTTAAAGCCGGTAGTAGCCCTGATTCTTCATCTCGACAGAGTTGGAAAGCTTCCTAAGTCTTTTGTTAAGGCAAACCCATACGGATGTACATGTTTCATTTCAAACCTTGGAAGTATCAAGATGGATGCTTCATACCACCACCTTATTAACTTTGGTACAAATTCCATATTTGGAATCCTTGGAAGAAAGGAAAAGAAGCCTGTATTTACAGAAGAAAACGGTGTTGTAAAAACTGAACTGAAAGAATTCCTTCCTGTTTCACTTACAGTTGATGAAAGAATTGCGGACGGTGTCTATTACGCAAAGACAGTCAGAATCTTCAAGGCTCTTCTTATGAAACCAGAGCTTCTTGATTTACCGGCAAATGAAAAAATAGATTATGAAAAATTGCTTGAAGAGGTAGATGTATGATATACAGTGCTGAAGAATTAAAGATAGCTCCATGGCTCTCTTCCTATGGAGATGTACCATTTCATCTTGATTATCCTGACACATCTATTGTTACAGCTCTTATGGAATCCAGAAAAAGAGATCCAAAACAGACTGCAATAAGCTTTCAGGATAAAAAATGGGATTTTGAAGCTCTTGAAAACAAAATTAAAGAAACAGCAAAGGCTTTTTCTGCAATAGGAATTAAAGAAGGAGACAGAGTTACAGTCTGTATGCCCAACACTCCCCAGGGAGTCTACTGTCTTTATGCAATTAACTACATTGGAGCTGTAGCAAGCATGATCCATCCTCTTTCTGCCGTCCATGAGATAGCTTTCTATCTTAAGGAAGCAGGAAGCAAGACCATCATTACACTTGATCAGTTCTACGCCAAGGTCCAGAAGGTAAAACAGATAACAGATATTGACCATGTTATTATTGCCAGAATCTCAGATGTACTTAACCCGGTTAAGTGTGTTGCCTACAAGTTTCTTAAGGAGCGCAAATTCCCGAAGGTTGTTGAAGATTCATGCGTAGTAAAGTGGAATCATTTTATTAAAAACGGTTCAAAGGTTTCATCTGATCCATATGTAGAGAAGAAAGGTAAGGATATAGCTGTTATCCTCTTCTCCGGTGGTACAACTGGAACAAGTAAAGGCATTCAGCTTACTAACCTTAACTTCAATGCCCTGGCATATCAGACAGGAACTATGTGCCACAACACTATTGAAAAATCAAAAATGCTTGCTGCCATGCCAATTTTCCACGGCTTTGGTCTTGGTGTCTGTATTCATACCATGATGTTCTTTGGTGGAGAAAGTATTCTTGTACCTCAGGTATCTGTTAAGGGTTATGCTCATCTTCTTAAGACTTCACAGCCAAACTATATTGCAGGTGTTCCTACCCTCTTTGAAGGCATAACAAGAAACAAGGAAATGGATGGTGTTGACCTTTCCTGCCTCAGAGGCGTCTTCAGCGGTGGAGACACTCTTCCTGTTGACCTTAAGAAAAAGATAGATAAGTTCCTCGCTGAGCATAATGCTTCTGTTCGTGTACGCGAAGGATACGGCACAACAGAATGTGTTACAGCAAGCTGTCTTACTCCGTACAACAAGGAGAAAGAAGGTTCTATCGGTCTTCCGTTCCCGGATACCTACTACAAGATCTGCAAGCCCGGCACACAGGAAGAAGTTCCTTACGGTGAAGAAGGTGAAATCTGCTTAAGAGGAAAGACAGTCATGCTCGGTTATATTAATCATGAGCAGGAAAATGCAGATACACTTCAGAAGCATCCTGATGGATATATCTGGCTTCATACAGGAGATGTCGGATACATGGATGAAGAAGGCTTTATCTTCTTCCGCCAGAGAATCAAGCGCATGATTGTTACAAGCGGATACAACGTATATCCAAGTCAGCTTGAGAATGTTATTAATGAACTTGATGAAGTCAGAGCTTCCTGCTGTATTGGTGTCCCAGATCCTTATAAGATGCACAAGGTAAAGGCTTTCGTAGTTCCAAGTGACGGTGTTGAGCCTTCAGACGAGCTTAAGGCAAAGATTCTTAATCACTGTCGTGAGCACATTGCAAAATATGCCATGCCGTATGATGTGGAGTTCCGCACAGATCTTCCAAAGACACTTGTAGGAAAGATTGCCTACACAGTTCTTGAAAAAGAAGAGGAAGAAAAAGCCAAGCTCTCTTCAAATTAATTATTAATTTTTTAAATGTTTTTTTAATAATGGGCTGTTACAGCCCATTAATTTTTATATTAACCCTTGAAAGTGATGGATTTAAATCTTTTCTTAAGGTCTTTGTTATACCTGAACTGTTCTTTCATATCAACAAGAATTATAGTCAGTGCTTCCCAGAAAGTAACCGTGGTTGCAATATCAGTAATATAAGCAAAGATTTTCTTGGGAAGTGCATCTCCTGCCCACACATGTTCAATATGTAGCATGGCTACAAAGAAAATAAGGCCTGTAATGATAAGTGCAGCGGCAAGAGAACTCTTCTTTTTAATCTTTCGAAGTAAACGTGTTGCTTCAAGCTCAATATTGTTCTTGAAGATCTCCTCGAGTTCCTGAACAGTATGGTCTTCTGTATCCTTGCAGAGAATCTCAAAATATATGCCATAATCCTCAGGAACGGCTTCAAATGTATACTTTATACTCTCTATAAAAGAATCAGAGAGAACGGGTATTTTTGCGTTGAAACTTGAATCAAATAAATCAGATGCCTTCTCAAAGACAAAGGAAGCAGTAGCAGTCTTTGTCTCTTCATCAAGATCGTAGAATTTACTGCCTATATTCAGAGTTTCTTTAATATTTTTCAGATTAATGTGCATGAGAAAATAATAGATTAAAAATGGGTAAATAAAAAGACCTGGCAGCTACCTACTCTCCCGCAACGCAATGTGCAGTACCATCGGCGTGAGAGCGCTTGACTTCCGTGTTCGGGATGGGAACGGGTATTTCCACTCTGCTATGGCCACCAGGTCAACTTAAATGTGGAAACACAAGATTTGATTTCCTCTTGTACTTCTCATTTAAGATCCTTATTCAAGGATAAGATAGATAATATGGTCAAGCCATTCGGATGATTAGTATCGGTAAGCTATATACATTACTGCATCTGCACTTCCGACCTATCAACCAGATAGTGTCTCTGGTTCCTTATTGACTTATGTCAGGGATGTTTC
>JAILPZ010000045.1 GCA_024699225.1 Sphaerochaetaceae bacterium | reverse complement strand
TGTTCACCACGGGTAGTAGCGCAGGGGCTAGCGCGTCTGGTTCGGGACCAGAAGGTCGGTGGTTCAATTCCACTCTGCCCGATATGATAAGAGGAACAGTATTTCGCTGTTCCTCTTTTTTGTTTATCAACTGAAAAAACTATTAAACAGATCTTCGGCCTTTTTCTTCTGATCTTCGTCCTGTTTTCCAACTGAGTCTTCCCTCAGTGAAAAATAATCACAGAAGTTTGGCCTCTCCTTATCCTGAACAAGCTCATCCACACTCTCTCGGCACCCGTAATGAGAATACGGACTGTAGAACTTACAGCACTTGCAGGTGTGAAGGCTTTTGGAACAGGAGGGACAGGTTGTTGAATAATAGACAGAGCTCACCTGAGAGCCGCAGTAAGGACACTTAGCCAAGACAGAGCCTCTCTCCGAGTTTTACCATCTCGCCTTCCTCATATTTGTCATGAGCAAAACCGAACTTTCTTCCGTCGTTTGTATATCTCGGAATAACGTGGATATGGAGATGGGGAACTTCCTGACCGGAAGCCGGATCATTGTTAATCATAACGTTTGTACCGTCACAGTGAAGAACATCTCTAAGCTTTGCATCCATCTTCTTGGCAACTTCCATCATGTGATTAAGTACGCTCTGAGGGCACTCCCCTATGTTTTTATAAGGCTTATCTGCTATTACCAGACAGTGACCCTTGATAATAGGATTTATATCCATAATAACAAAGCACTGCTCATCCTTATAAAGTGTTACTGAAGGAATCTTTCCGTCCCTGATTTTTGTAAAAATAGTTTCTTCCATATCTTACCTCATCAAATATGTGTCTCGTCAAACATGTCGGACAGTATGGCTCTGAAGCGTGAATCATCCTTCTTCAGAACCTTTGAACCGCGGGTAATCTTACACAGACTAATCTCCATTTCTTTGGCAATGGTACGCTGAGGAGTACCTCTGTAGATTTCCTTCATCAGATACCACCTTTTGGCCATATCGGTAAGCTCAGCACTTGTAAAAAGCTCATTAAACAGTGCCCGCATATCCCTTTTGTCTGTTGTTCTGCTGAAAATATCAATTAATTCCTCAAGATTATCCATTACAAGACCCCTCTTCATCTTTATTTACAGCAGTGCTCATGGAGAACTCGCATCCACAGTATTCCTGTCTGTAAAGGCCCATTTCCTTTGAAATCTTTATACTGTTTTCAAAGCCTGCTTTCTTCTTAAAGTCATAAGGCACGTAGCCCTCAAACTTTTCACCCTGTTCAAAAATAAGGGAAGACTTCTTGAACCTGCTTACAGTAAGAGTTGTTGTAAACTTCTTGATTCCAAGCTTATCCGCCATTTCTTTGGCAGCACGGAGGTTGTACTGATAGCAGAGCTGACACCTCTTACCCAGCTCCGGCTCATTTTCAAAACCCTTTACATGTTCTCTCCAGGCTTTGTGGTCATACTCTGTTTTTATAACAGGAACACCATAGCTTTCTGCTACCTTTTCAAGCTCCTTAAAACGCTTGGTATTCTCCTCTTCGGGATAAATGTTGCTGTTCTCATAGTGCAGAACCACATCCCATCCCTCATCCAGAAGTCTCTTTACACTGCTTGTAGAACACGGCCCGCAACAGCAGTGTACCAATATTTTTTCACCCATGTCTTAAATATAAACTCAATTATGGGGCTGAGCAAGAAGGCTCTGAAAATGAAAAAGGCTTTCGGGAGGATCAGCCCCGAAAGCCAAAGTATTTTATAAGTCTGATCTCCCAGACCTTATTTCGTATAATCGTAAAAACCCTTTCCTGCGTTAATTCCTGTCTCTCCCTTATCAATTTTCTCTTTCATGAGCTTACAGACCTTATTTTCAAGAGAACCCTCAACCTTAGCATCCGGATTCATCATGTGGATGTTGTATGAAGTCTCAAGACCTACAATATCAAGAATCTCAAACGGTCCCTTCGGAGCGCCTGTGGCAAGCTTCCATGTAAGGTCGATTGTCTGAGGATCTGCAACTTCGTTTGCCCAGAGCTTCTGAGCTGCACCGAGGAACGGTACGAGCATGGAGTTAAGAATGTAACCCGGCTGCTCCTTGTGAAGCTGAAGAGGAACCATACCGATAGAAGCTGCAAACTTTACTATCTCATCATAGTACTTCTGCTCTGTTCCCGGATGACCCATAACTTCTGCTGTGTTGTTCTTCCAGATTGTATTTGCAAAGTGCAGTGAAAGGTATCTCTCAGGACAACCTGTGTACTTGGCAAACATACTCGGAAGAAGAGTTGATGAGTTTGTGCAGAGGATAGTCTCCTTATCCAGGAGGTCCTTCATCTGGTTGTAAACACCGATTTTTGCCTGAGGATCTTCAGACATGGATTCAATTACAACATAAGCACCCTTAAGAGCCTTGGCCATATCAAGTTCAATATGGACATTCTCTTCCAGGTTCTTCTTGCCCTGCTGAGCAAGAGAATCAAGACTCTCAGCTGTAGCTGTTGAAAAATCTCTGATCATTCCCTTCGGATAGAGGAATCTGCCCATGGGATTTCCAACCAGAGCCTTAGCCTTCTGAAGATCTTCCATCATCATACCTGTATAAAGCTTGATTTTTGGTTTTGTTCTTTCAATTGAACCTTCAGATCTAAGCCAATATGTGGTGTCATAACCGTAGTAGGCACACATGAGACCAATCTGTGTACCAAGAACACCACCGCCAACAATAACAACTTTCTTTGCCATCTTTGTTTTCTCCTTATTATCTTTATGCAGTCTGAAGTTCAGACAGCATTGCAATCATTTTCTGCGGATCTTCATTAAAATTCCTGTTTATCCATTCCATCAGAATTCCCAGAAGCCCGTAGGAATAGAATCTGGCCCGATAGCTTTCTGCTGCGGTAGCCTCTTTCTTTTCCATAATTGTCTTATAGAAGGCTTCATAAAGGGCACTTGACTGATTAGCTTCCATAATCAGCTTAAGAAAATCCCTGATTTCGTAGTTAAATTCATAAAAGGCCTGGGCATTCTCCATGGCAAAACCTTTTTTCACTATCACATGGTGAGTTTCACCCCACTTGTCCCACATTCTCATCAGTTTGAAGGTAAGCATCTCACTTTTGGATGAGAAGTTTCTGAACCATGTGGTTCTGTGAACCTCAGAGGCGGAGGCTATCTCATCAATAGTGATCTTCTCAAAGGGTTTGGTTTTCATAAGAGAGATAAGTGCATCAGCCATGCACTCTTTTAGATAATCATTGGTTTTCTGATTTGCCGGCATTTTTTCCTCAACAAAAAAATTTTAACATGCTATTTTAGTATCAACAAGCTACTTTTGTCGCATTTAGTTTTGA
>JAILPZ010000040.1 GCA_024699225.1 Sphaerochaetaceae bacterium | reverse complement strand
GCACAGACAAGCCAAGATGAAGTCTGCTCATCATACCTGGACCTGACGGGCTTCTCATTAAAATACCTGAT
The DNA here is from genome assembly GCA_024699225.1 of Sphaerochaetaceae bacterium. GTDB lineage: Bacteria > Spirochaetota > Spirochaetia > Sphaerochaetales > Sphaerochaetaceae > UBA1265. The sequence continues at coordinate 31,903 of JAILPZ010000040.1, read as the reverse complement.
AGAAGTCTTTTCTTTCATATAACTTATTATAGCACAAGAAGACGCAGTTGCATACAATTTGTAAGCAACTAAGTATATACTAATATTTTGCACTTATGAAAAACATAGAAAGTGCAAAGTGCATAGAAAAGCCCAAACAGGACCTTAGATTTTTCCTTTGTTTGGAGATGACCGGACTCGAACCGGCCACTTTCAGATTGCGAACCTGACGCTCTACCAGATGAGCTACATCCCCTTCATTTTGGTTGCAGTCCTGTCAAGGTTGTCTGCAAAGTTCTTGGTACTAGTTTTACTGTGTTTGCTCTGCTGCTCTGAGAAGACACCCCAGGAACGGAGTTCTGCATTAACTGATCTGTCGGCAAGAAGGGCCTTGATATTGTCGCTGGTGTATGTGCCTCCCCTGTCGTCTATTACGGTGCAGTTCTTTTCAAGAAGTCTTGCAGCAAGAGGAATGTCGTGTGTTATGCAAAGTGAGCCCTCCTGTGCATGTTCGGCTATGTAGTTATCTGCACTGTTCTCACCTGTCTTGACCACAACCATCTTTACATTTGACTTGAGAGTACTGTCGTTGTTTTCCTTTCTTATTCTGTCTGTATCTGTACAGATAAAGCCCGCCACATCGGGCAGGCTTCTGTCAGCTGTAAAATACAGAGGCACCTCAAGCCTTTGTGAAAGTCTTATAACTACAGGCCTGAGGTCCTTTGGAAGAGAATCTGCGTCTACCCAGATATCTCTAAGCATTATTTACCGTTCTCAAGAGCAAGTGTGCTTGTTGTTCTGTCACAAACCTCGGCCGGTCCAAAGTACTGGATGGCTCCCGGGTATGTGAAGGAAGTCTCAACTGCCCACTCTTCGCGCTTTGAAGCAAAGTACTTGAACGGAGCGCCGTCAAGTTCAACAAGAGCCTTCTTTATAACAGGCTTCTGCTCGCCGTGGCGCTGCTCCATGTTCATCATCATGGTGATGGGGATACCGCCTGCAAGCCACTTTTCAGCAGGTTCTGAAAGGTTTCTTACACTTGAGATATAACCTGTGAGGTTCTCTCTGATGAGCAGGAAGGCATTGAACCCGAGGCTGTAGCAGTAGTCAGCATCAAAATTGCTTGGGAAAGCACAGCGGCCTTCGTAGCCGAAGAAGTGGTTCTGGGTGGCGAACTTGCCACAGTATTTGCCGTCTCTCTTCATGGCAGCAAGCTTTGTCTTGACTGTCTCAATGAGGAGCTTTTCAGTCTCAATCAGGCTGACCTGTACGTTTCCGTGGGGGTCTCTGTCGAGAAGAAGCTGAGCTTCAATTGACTGCGGGAGGCTGTTGAATACGCGCTTTGAATCCTTTGTAAGAAGGCTTTCTATGTAGGCAATCTTGGCTGCTGTTGTAGCAAGGGCACCAAATTCCTTCTCATTCTCAGCTACCAGGTCGTTGATCTCGCTGATAAGGACCTTGACTGAAGGAATGAACTCGATAAGGCCTTCCGGAACAAGACATACACCAAAGTTGTTTCCGTTCTCTGCACGCTTTGCAACAACACCGGCTATGTAGTTTGTAATATCCTCAAGGCTCTGGTTCTTGGCCTCAACCTCTTCACCTACTATGCAGATGTTCGGCTGTGTCTGGATGGCACACTCAAGAGCAATGTGGCTTGCACTTCTTCCCATAAGGCGGATGAAGTGCCAGTACTTCTGGGCACTGTTTGCATCTCTCTCAATGTTTCCAACAAGTTCTGAATAAGTCTTACATGCTGTGTCAAAACCAAATGAAGTCTCAATAAACTCGTTCTTGAGGTCTCCGTCGATTGTCTTGGGGCAGCCTACAACACAGACGCCCTCGCCCTTGGCTCTGAAATACTCGGCAAGAACTGCAGCATTTGTGTTTGAATCATCACCACCGATAATTACAATAGCGTTGATTGAATGCTTCTTGCAGACTTCTGAACAGACAGCGAACTGCTCCTGAGTCTCGAGCTTTGTTCTTCCGCTCTGGATCATGTCAAATCCGCCGGTGTTTCTGTACTCATTGATAATCTCATCTGTGAGGATAATGTACTTGTCCTCAAGAATTCCGCTCGGGCCACCGCAGAAACCAAAAAGCTGGTTTTTCGGGTTTGCCTTCTTAAGAGCATCATACAGACCGCAGATAACGTTGTGTCCGCCAGGTGCCTGTCCGCCGGAAAGAATAACTCCGACATTGTATGTCTTCTCAGCTTCTTTTCTCTCGCCCTTTACAAACTCTACTTTCGGAAGTCCGTAGGTATTTGGGAAAAGCTTGTTAATAGCCTCTCCGTCAGAAGCGGCTTTTGTTGCAGCACCCTTGCTTGCACAGATTTTATTCAGATCTTCTCTGAGAATCTGAGGAAGTTTAGGTCTGTAAGCATATCTTGCAATCTGCAGTGGTGACTTATTCATAAAAACTCCTTGTTTTGTTTTATTTCCTTTTATTATATCTCTTTATCACAAAAGTGGAATACCATTTTCTTCTGCTGTTTTTATATCCTCATCTGACCATACTGAAGCCTGAACCTCTCCAATATGGGCCTTCTTGAGAAGGAACATACAGAGTCTGCTCTGTCCTATTCCGCCTCCGATTGTCTGCGGGAATTCACCTGCCATAAGGCGCTTGTGCCAGTAAAGGTTAAGACGCTCTTCCTTTCCTGAGACTTTAAGCTGTTTTACAAGTGTGTCCCTGTCTACTCTTATTCCCATGGATGAAAGTTCAAGTGAATCCTTTCTCACTGTATCCCAGACAATAATATCTCCGTTAAGTGACCAGTCATCATAATCCGGAGCCCTCAGTCCGTGCTCAACTCCGTCTGAAAGCTTAGCTCCTATTCTCATCACAAAGACTGCACCGAACTTTTTGGCAGCAGCCTTCTCTCTTTCCACCGGATTAAGATCAGGATACATATCAAGAAGATCCTGACTGTCAATGAAGGTAATGTTCTCAGGAAGAGACGGCTTGCACTTGGGATAGGCTTCTGAGACAAGGAACTCTGTTCTCTTAATTGCCTCATAGATCTTGGAGACTATGAACATAAGGAAGTCCTCATCTCTCTGGTCTTCTCCCATAACAAGTTCCCAGTCCCACTGGTCAACGTAGATTGAGTGAATGTTGTCCATCAGATCATCAGGTCTGATTGCGTCCATATCAGTATAGAGGCCTGTGCCCTTTCTGAAGTTCTGGTCTGCCAGGACCATTCTCTTCCACTTGGCAAGGCTGTGCACTATTTCAAGCTTCTTATTATTTAAATTTCCAACCTCGAATCTTACCGGGCGCTCAACACCTGACAAATCGTCATTAATGCCGCTTCCGGTCGGAACGAAAAGCGTGGAAGTTACTCTGGATAATTTTAATTCCGAGGAGAGTTCACGCTCAAATGTGTCTTTAACAAACTTAATGGCCTTTTCGGTCATTCTCTTGTCTATAAGAGGTTTGTAGCCCTTTGGTACTACTATACTCATACCGGACCTCCTTTCTGGAATTTAGGTTAATTATATTCACGCATGAACTTTCATCAAGTATATGCGCTGTTCATATAAAGCAAAATTTTTACTTAGTTACCTTGAGCAAAGTAAAGCTTTGGATTAAGATAGGGTTCGTTACGGGCAGTAGCGCAGGTGGTTAGCGTGCAAGTCTGGGGGACTTGAGGCCGATGGTTCGAGTCCATTCTGCCCGAAATGATAAGCGGAGTGGTTTTACTGCTCCGCTTTTTCATTTTTATTGAGAGACGCTTCTTTTTATAGTAATGTTAGTTTGAGGAGATTTGGAAATATGCTCAAACTTAACAAGAAAAGAACCATGAACATAGGTTTTGCGTTCTTTGGAATCCTGCTGCTGTGGCAGGTTTATGATTCATGGTGTCCGACCTTTCTGACGGACATTTTTGCCCGTTATGCATATGGTATTTCTTCTGCCGAGCTTAAGGCAGGCAGCCCTGAAAAGATTCTTCACGTACAGTGGCTTGTCGGTATTATCATGGCATGTGACAACCTCGCTGCCCTGATTCTTCTTCCTATTTTCGGAAACCTTTCAGACAGGACAAAAACACCGATCGGAAAGAGAATGCCCTATATTCTCACAGGTACTTTCGTTTCAGCTGTTGCCTTCCCGTTCATTCCCCTCTTCTTCCATTACAACAATATTGCCGGAATGGTCGTAACAATGGCTATTGTCCTTATCTTCATGATGATGTACAGAAACCCGGCCGTAGCCCTCATGCCAGATATTACTCCAAAACCTCTGAGAGCAAGAGCCAACGGTATTATCAATATTATGGGATACCTCGGTGGTGCTGCAGCTACAGTTCTCGGTATTTTCTTAAAGCTCAGTGACTACATTAACGTAGCCGATGAGAGCAGAAAGCTCTGGATTATTGAAACTCCGTTTATTATTGCTTCCGTTCTCATGGTTATCTCAGCCCTGGTTCTTTTCATCTCCATCAAGGAAAACAAGCTTGAAGAAGAGCTTAAGGATGAGATGGCAGAAGGTGAGAAGCTTGCAGCTATTGCTGCTCCTGTAGACGACAACAAGCCCATGCCAAAGGCAAACAAGCAGATGCTCTTTGCCATCCTTGCTGCAGAGTTTTTGTGGTTCATGTCAGACAACTCACTTGGAACATATATTGGAAACTACGTAATCTACTACCTTAACTCCGTTTCAAGTGCAACCATGTACCTGACCATCCTCGGCGGTCTGGCCTCTGTAATAGGTTTTTCCATAGCCGGTTCAATTGCCGATAAGATCGGCAGAAAGTGGACCATTTCAATCGGTCTTGGAATTACATTTGCAGGCCTTCTCATCATGACTCTTGTAGGACCTACACATAATGTAACAGGAGCTCACGGAGAGTTCTCCTTCCCGGTACTGCTCTTTGTAGTATGGGTATTCAAGGGCTTTGGTATGTCACTTGTACACAACTGCTCATTCCCGATGGTTGTAGAACTGTGCTCTTCAAAGAAGATTGGAAGATTCACAGGCTTCTACTATGCATCCAGTATGTCAGCCCAAACAGTAACACCTGTTCTTCTCGGTCTGCTTTTGACAAACTCAGGACTCTGGGGAGTTCTTCCAGTCTACGCAAGTGCTCTTACAGCACTGAGCTTCATAGTATTTACCGTCTTTGTTAAAAACATAAAAACAAAGAAAGTTGCCAACGCAAAGGGCCTTGAAGCTCTCGGAGCTGATGATTAACTGAAGGCGGCACGCTGGTGCCGCTTTTTTAATATGTTTGACTTTCACAACCATTTTACAGATAAATCTGCCATCCTCTGCCCTGCAGACCTTCTTCCTAAGTATTACACTGAACAAAGGTGGGAAGAATTAAAAAGACTCATGCCCAAACACCTTGGAGAAGCAGGTCTTGATAAAAGGTTTTTCAACACAGTCTCTCTTGAAGAGCAGAAAAGAAGGCTTACAGAGATTCTTGTTTTTGCAAAAGAAAACAGCTTGTGTGTAACGCTTCACTGCGTGCAGTGCACATCCCATATGCTGGAAGTTCTTTCTTCTGTAAAACCGCGTTTTGGCACTGTTATCTGGCACGGTTTTACAGGCTCTGCAGAAACAGCTGCCATACTGTATAAAATGGGTGTGATAATCTCAGTTGGTCCCAGGCTTTCTCCGGATAAGATAAAGGAAGTTCTTTCTGCAAATTCTCTGTTTGTTGTAGAGACAGATTATGAAGGATCGTCAGAGATTGAGCATAAACAAAGACTTGAAGATGTGTATAATAAGGTTGCAGCAGCACTTGGAAAAAGTGTTTCTGAAATAGAGGAGATGTGCTTTGAAACAGCAGCGGCTTTTACGACTTGAGATGCTCATTGGACAAGAGAACGTTGAACGCCTTCAAAACTCGACTGTAATGATTGCAGGACTCGGAGGTGTCGGGGGCACTGCCTTTGAAGCTCTGCTCAGAAGCGGTATAGGGCACTTTATCCTCATAGACTCAGAGCGCTTTGATGAGACTAACCTCAACCGTCAGATTCTCTGCACAAAAGATACTGTAGGAAAGCTCAAGGTTGAGGCTGCCAGAGAGCGTGCGCAGAGCATAGATGGCTCTGTTGACGTACAGACTTATCCGGTTTTTATTGATGAGAATAATATTAATTCGTTTTTGGACTTAAAGCCGTCTCTGGTTGTAGATGCAATAGACAGCGTGCCGTCCAAGGTCTTTCTTCTCGCCTCCTGCGTAAAAAGAGGCATACCCGTAGTCTCATCCATGGGTGCCGGGTTACGCCTGGATCCTACTGCCCTGAAGATAGCAGATATAAGTGAAACCTTCTGTGATCCGCTTGCAAAGGAAGTAAGAAAGTCTCTTCGTCTTTATGATATAGAAAGCGGCATAAAATGTGTTTTTTCCACAGAGAAGCCAAAAGCTCCTGTAAACGGAACCATAGCCAGCTGCTGTACGGTAACCAGCGCCTTTGGAAACGCTCTGGCCCAGGCCGGTATGGACATACTTCTTCAGAACTGAATATTTATCCCTGCACTGCTTTTTCTTCCGTCTGAGAACGTCACAACTAAATCGTATCTCCATCTTCCGCTGTTTCTGCTTAAGATGTAGCTTGAACTTCTCGCCCCGGTAATTTTCTCTCCGTCCTCATACCACTGAAATGAACAGGAGGAGAAAACTATATCTGATACATCTGAATCAAAAACAGGGGCCAGACGGCTTCCGTTCTTGCTGATGGTAAAGATCTCTGTTACAGGTAAAGCACTCTTTACTATGAGATTTAGACTGCTGTAGGTATCCTCTTCATAATCATCTGCATCCTGCCCTGTTACAGGGATGGTAACAGAGCCGTAAGACTGAAGGGAGCTTATAATTCTTACAGTCTCTGCAGCACCGCCTACCTTGTAGCCTGCCATATCACGGAGAATCAGGGACAGATCGTAGTATCCTGAATCAAGATTGGCAAAGGTAACACTTCCCGTGCCGGAAGAAGAAATCTCTATTATCTTTGAAACCTGGTTGCCGCTGCTTCCTGTAAGAGTACAGTCAACTGTCATGGACTGCGGGACCGAGGAAAGACCTGAAATGGAAGCTGAGAGAACAAGAGAGCCCTTACCTTCCACCTCGCTTAGATTAACGCTTAATTCATTGGAACCGTTTGAAAGATTTGTCTGGCTTTCTCCTCTCAGGATAGTCACTCCTGCCTTTGTTCTGAGACTTACGTCAAAGGTCCACTGTCCCGGATTTAAGCCGCTGAATATCTGCACTGAGGATTCTGAGGCATTTACAGTTCTGGATATGCCTTTGTTTGCAGGACCTGTACCGGTAATCTGATAGTATGCACCGGAAACGGAACTGACATCTGCCTCTATGTGCTTTGAGCTTTTAATTCCTTCAATCTGAAGTACAACACTTGCATCCTGAGAAGAAGTGCTTTCCGAGAAGGAATAATCATCACAGGAGACAAGAAGAGATAAAAACAGAGAGAGCGCAATTGCAGATAAAAGATATGGATGTCTTAACATAATCCACCTCCATATCTATAAGACGCCGCAAAGTGCTCAAGCTTTGTTATTTTCAGGCAAAATAAAAGGCTGCTGCAAAGCTAACAGCCTCACAGCAGCCAGAAATCAGGAGAAAAAAACTATATATCAGAATTTTTTTCTTTTATTATCAGCTTCGTCGAGATCCATAAGGGTTCTTGCCGGATCCTTGACCTTTGAAAGGAAGATCATTGCTGCAATAATGTACGGCTTGTAAGAAGCCTGCTTGTACAGAGGATCGAGGTATCTGTCAAATACTGAGTTGTCAACCTCGCCTTCCGGACATGAGAGACCTGAAATATCAGCCGGCAGACAGTGCAGGTAAAGTGCCTTTCCGTCCTTTGTCAGCTTCATCATCTCTTCGGAACATGTCCAGTCCTTGTGCTCTGCGTTCTGAGCAAGAAGTTTCTTCTCAAGAGCATCAATACCGGCCTTATCGCCCTTCTGGTAGAGCTTTGTTCTCTCTTCCATGGCAGCAAAAGGAGCCCATGACTTCGGATAAACAATATCTGCATCCTTGAAGGCTTCCTTCATGTCGTTTGTGATCTTGAACTTTGCGCCGCTCTTCTTGCAGTTTTCTTCTGCAATCTTTACAACGTCTTCCATAACTTCATATCCCTTCGGATATGCAAGTGTTACATCCATGCCGAATCTTGTGAAAAGACCAATAACTCCCTGTGGAACTGAGAGCGGCTTGCCGTATGACGGTGAATAAGCCCATGTCATGGCAACCTTCTTGCCCTTGAGGTTCTCCTTGCCGCCGAACTGATGGATAACATGAAGCATATCAGCCATACACTGTGTCGGGTGGTCTACGTCACACTGGAGGTTAACCAGTGTCGGTCTCTGCTCAAGAATACCGTGTCTGTAGCCGTACTCACATGCATCAATGAAGGTCTTCTGATACTTGTGGCCTTCGCCAATGAACATGTCGTCACGGATACCAATAACATCTGCCATGAAGGAAACCATGTTTGCTGTTTCACGGACTGTTTCACCGTGTGCAATCTGGCTTACCTTTTCATCCAGAACCTGCTCTTCAAGACCGAGGAGGTTACAGGCTGAAGCAAATGAGAAACGTGTTCTTGTTGAGTTGTCTCTGAAAATTGAAATTCCGAGACCGCTGTCAAATATACGTGTACTCTTGTTTCTTTCTCTCAGGTCTCTGAGAGCATCTGCAACTGTAAATACAGCATCAATTTCTTCATCTGTCTTGTCCCATGTCCAGTAGAAGTCATTCTTGTACATGTCATTGATATGAAGAGTTTCCAGATGTCTGGCAAGTTTTGTTGTTTTACTCATTTTATATAAAACTCCTTAATAATCAGCGGATATCATTGCCGGTAAGTTCCTGGCGGAATGATGTAGCACTTTCTTCTTTCTCAGCCGGCTTGTAGAGCATAGGAACTGCAGCATAGAGTGCAGCACAGACTACAAGGTCCTGCTTCCATGTAATTTCGTTAGGAGCGTGAGCCTGTGACTCAGCACCGGGTCCGAAACCTACACACGGAATACCATAGCGTCCCTGGATGGAAACGCCGTTTGTGGAGAATGTCCACTTATCAACAAGAGGTCTGCCCTCTCTCTTTGACTTAGCTGTATCATCTGCCCAGATTCTTTCCTTGCCCCAGAGCTCATGGTATGCATCAACAAGAGCCTTAACATGAGGTGCACTTTCCTTGTTGATCCATGTCGGGAAGAAACACTCTGTCTTGTAGACTTCGCCTGTCCATGCCGGTCTGTCGTACCAGTACATGGAAACCTTAACATCATCACCATACTTCTTGACTGCAGGAAGGTCTTCAATTTCCTTAAGACATGACTTGTATGTCTCACCTGCTGTCATTCTTCTGTCAATTGAGATAGCACAGCTGTCTGCAACAGCACATCTTGAAGGAGATGTGAAGAAGATCTGGCTTGTTGTACATGTTCCGCGACCGAGGAATCTTGCATCTTCGTAGTGATCCGGGTTGTACTTCGGATCAAGCATCTTTACAAGACCCTTAATTTCTACAGAATCATCTGCCGGGTTCTCATTGAGAGCTCTGACTTCCTGAAGAATATCAGCCATCTTGTAGATAGCGTTGTCTCCTCTTTCAGGAGCACTTCCGTGACAGGAAACACCCTTAACGTCAACACGGATTTCCATTCTTCCTCTGTGACCGCGGTAAATACCACCGTCTGTAGGCTCTGTGGAAATAACAAATTCAGGAACAATCTTGTCTACGTTGTAGATGTACTGCCAGCACATTCCGTCACAGTCTTCTTCCTGTACTGAACCGACAACCATGATCTTGTATCCCTTTGGAATAAGACCCATTTCCTTCATGATCTTTGTTCCGTATACAGCAGAAGCAAGACCGCCTTCCTGGTCTGAACCACCACGGCCGTAGATTATCTTATCTGTTTCATATCCCTTGTAAGGATCAGCTTCCCAGTTGTTGATATTACCTATTCCAACTGTATCAATATGGGAGTCAATGGCAATAATCTTCTCTCCGTCTCCCATCCAGCCTATAACATTTCCGAGACCGTCAATCTCGACCTTGTCATAGCCAAGCTTTTCCATCTCTTCCTTGATTCTGTAAACAACACCCTTTTCTTCACAGCTTTCTGAAGGAATAGCAATCATGTCTCTGAGAAACCTGGTCATTGAAGGACCATAGGCTTCAGCAGCTTTCTTAATAGCAGCAAAATCCATATAAAACCCTCCGTTACATGAGTTATCTTAATTTTAAACCCACATATTCCATTTGTAAACAAATTTTGTTGCATTTTGTTGCAAAATAAAACCCGCCCGGATTATCACCGAACGGGCTGTAAAAATAATCAATTATAATCTTTATCAGATTTTACCAAGACCCTTGAGAATCTTTTCAGGTGTCATGGGCCAGTCTCTGAGCCATACGCCGCATGCGTCATGAATTGCCATGCCGATTGCAGGGGCCGCACCGTTACATGCAATCTCAGAAATAGACTTTGCACCGAACGGACCGTAGTCGTCATTTACGTCAATCAAGACGCTCTTGAAGTCTTCCGGGGCCTCAGTAATCATAGGAACACCGTAGTCTGTCATGTTTGCATTGATACACTTACCGTTCTTATCAAGCTTCATGTCCTCATACAGTGAGTGACCTATACTCTTCATAACAGCTCCGTACATCTGACAGAGTGCAATCTCAGGATTTATAGGAGTTCCCGCATCCTGGAGGGCGTAGAACTTCTGAACCTTGATCTCACCTGTTCTCACGTTAACTGCAACCTGTGCAAAATGAGCTCCGTAAGGAACTGAAGAGGCAGCTGTTACAAAGTTTCCGTGAGCTATCATCTGACCGTGTCCCGTACCGCTGCAGGCTGTGTGTGAAAGCTCTGCATAAGTTAAGACCTTGCCTGTTGCCTTTGACTTAACTGCACCGGGTTCAACAAGGAACATATCCTCTTCCTTTTCTCCAAGCTGGAAGGCAGCTTCCTTTAAAATCATTGACTTAAGAAGTTTTGCAGCTTCAAGAGAAGCATTTCCACTGAAGAATGTACCTGAAGAAGCATAGGCTCCGGTATCAAATGCACAGGAGTCAGTATCACCGGATACAACTGTAATCTTCTCAAGAGGCATGCAGAGCACTTCACTGCAGATCTTGGCTGAAATGGTATCAAGACCTGTTCCAAGATCAGCTCCGCCGCTGTTAAGAATAACAGTTCCGTCAGTTTCAAGCTTGGCAATAGCCTCACTGTGGTCCAGACCCGGGAGTCCTGAGCCCTGCATAATCATGGCAAAGCCCTTACCTATCTTCCAGTCAGGATCATCTGAGACTTCCTTCTTGCCCCACTGTATCATGTCACAGCCCTTGAGAACTGCTTCTCTTAAGCCGCATGAACCTACAGGAACAACATTTCCTTCTCTTCCTTCTCCAAGACCCTTGAGGATTTCAAGCATGTAGCCTTCCTCAACGTGGTTTTTAAGAACCATCTCCTTGTAGTCACAGCCGAGAGCCTCTGAGAGCTCAGCCATGGCCATCATAAGACCGTATGTTCCCTTAGGAGTACCGTAGCCCTGGTATGCACCGGCAGGAGGAGTGTTTGTATAGTAGACCTTAAGGTCGTAGTACATGTTGTCACACTTAAAGAGAGGCAGAGTCTTTGAGCAGCTGTTCATAGGAACTGTAAGACAGTGGTTGCCGTAAGGTCCTGTGTTTGCACAGACTTCCATGAAGATACCTGTGATGGTACCGTCCTTCTTTCCGGACATCTTCACATGAACTCTCATGGGGTGTCTTGTTGAGTTTGCTATAAACTCCTCTTCTCTTGTGTTTCTGTAATAAATTGGCTTTCCTGTTACGTATGAAGCGTATCCTACAAGATCTTCAACAAGAATATCCTGCTTTGAACCGTAACCGCCGCCGACTCTTGTCTTAATAACATGAATCTTGTTCTCCGGCAGTCCTGTTACCCAGCCGACAATTCTTCTTACGTGGTAAGGAACCTGTGTTGAGGCAACAACCACAAGACGTCCTGCTTCCATCTTTGCAAAACAGACGTGCGGCTCAAGCGGAGTATGCTGAATCTGGCTTGTCTGATAGGTGTGCTCCACAACAGCATCTGCCTCTCTGAAAGCCTTATCTATATCACCAATTCCACCCTTGTTGGATGCGGCAATATTTTTGTGAATATCTGCATGAAGCGGGAACTGATAAATTACCTTGCCCTCTCTCGGATCTCCTGCCTTGCTGTTATACTCATCAAGATCTGCAGGGGCTCCGCTTCTGTATTCAACTATTCCGTTGTGAACAAGAGGTGCACCTTCAGCCATGGCTTCCTCAACAGTAAAGACAGCAGGAAGAACCTCGTAGGAGACCTTAATCAGGTCTCTTGCCTGCTCTGCAGCTTCCTTTGTCTCTGCTATAACTGCAGCTACTCTGTCACCTACGTGGCGGACCTTGAGGTTAAACAGTCTTCTGTCATGCGGGGACGGCTCAGGGTTTCCCTGACCTGCCTGCATGTAGTGAGTATCCGGAGTATTGTAGGCTGTAAGAATCTTTACCACGCCTTCAACCTTCTCGGCTTCACTTGTATCAATACTGTTAATGTATGCAGAAGCATGAGGTGAACGCAGTACTACCATGTAGCATGAATGCGGGTCTACAAAGTCCTCAACAAAGGCCTTTTCCCCTGCTACAAGCTGAGGTCCGTCAATCTTGGAAGCCGGTTTTCCGACAATCTTAAGATTCTCTCTGAAAGACGGAGCCGGAGCTGTCCTGTACTCTCCGCTTTCCATCTTTTCTCTTGCAAGCTTTACAGCAAGATAGTAATGCTCATAACCTGCATCACGGATAAATATTCCGCTTAAGGCATCCTTAATCTCTTCCTTTGAAGGATTGGGATTGTTCTCCAGAAGCCAGGTAAGAAGCAGAGCTGCTGCCGGTGCATTGTATGCACTCTGAACAACACCTGCATCAATCATGGCCTGCTGTATAACTGTCAGATGTCTTGAATCTGCAAGGCCGTCAGGTGTTCTGATTTCACAGCCTTCAACTTCTCCGGCCAGAACCAGGTTTGCATATACCGGAACACCGTCAACAAGAACGGTATCACTTCCGCAGAAACCTTCATTATCATCACTGTCTCTGACAGCAATATTTCCGTTGAGCTCCAGAAGCTCTCTTAATCTCATGGAGGCATCTACATCAAAGCTTCTGTTTTTTCCGTTGATTATACAGTTAACTCTCATTTTTTACCTCCAACTTTCTTCATAAGGTCCGTAACGGTAACTCCGAGAAGATACCTCTTGTACTTTGCACTTCCGAACATGTCATCAGTAAGATCAAGCTTTACGGCCTTACTTATTTCTTCATCAGATACAGGTCCTGCATTAATTAAATCTTCAACTTCAACAAGACGTCTGACACCTGCATTCTTAACTGCAGCACCTACTCTGTACTTTCCCTCTGAATATGAAACAGAAACTGTCATAACAGCATGGGAAGCAGCTGTGTTTGCATAACGCTTTGAAGCAACAGTCATTTCCTTCTTTGGAAGAAGAACTGCTGTGATTAATGAATCAGGATAATTCTTCTTCTCCTTAAGGTATCTGCACACCCCGTAAACATGCTTTTTGCCCTTGCAGTTAAGCTCAACTGCGGCACCGCATGCAATAAGGGTTGAAAGAAGATATGAATCATCTCTTGCAGAAGCAATATTTCCGCCTATGGTTGCCATGTTTCTTTTTGTTCTTGAACTCATAAACAGGCATGCTTCCCTCAGATAGTCCGGTACAGAAAAACTGTCCACCAGCTCCTGGAAAGTACACATGGCTCCGACCCTTATGAATCTTCCCTTTTTCTTTCCCTTAAGACAGTCAATCTCAGCATCTGTTTCGTCAATTAAATCCATGCCGATTCTGCCGATTGAAACAAGAACCTCCGCCTGACACGGAGAATCAAGTCTGTTAACCTCAGTACCGCCTGCAAGGAAAATTGAAGAACTGTCCTTAAGTGAGACTGCTTCTTCAATACTTTGTGCAATAATCAGTTTTTCAGCCATTTTTCTCCCTCATTTCAACAAGTCTTGCAGAAATCTTATTTGCTTTCTGTGCAAGAACTTCCTCGTCAACTCCGACAACGCGTCTGTCATCTACAACAACCTGACCGTTGACAATTGTATACTTTGCTGTATGGTCGCATCCGCAGAACAGAAGGGCTGCAAGCGGATCACTCTGGCTTCCGGCATATGCAATACCTGAGACATCAAAACATGCCAGGTCTGCACACCAGCCCTCTTCAAGCTTTCCGACAGAACCGAAGTTAAGAATCTTAGCTCCGTTCTCAGTTCCCATCTTAAATACTTCTTTTGCCGTAAGTCCGTTTGTACCGTATCTGATACGGGACAGAAGAAGAGCATTTCTCATCTCACCGAGCATGTCTGAACTGTCGTTTGAAGCACTGCCGTCAACAGCTATACCAATATTTATACCCCTGTCCAGCATCTCTCTTGTACGGCAGATACCGGAGCCGAGCCTCATGTTTGAAGACGGACAGTGGGCTATATGGGAACCGGTCTTGGCAAGGAGGTCCAGCTCCTCGTCATTAAACCATATTCCATGTGCATAGAAGACATCTGAACCTATTAACTCACACTCCTGCATAAGCTCTACAGGACGGATTCCGTACATGGCCCTGCACTGGTTCTCTTCATCCATTGTCTCGCAGAGGTGTGTATGAAGCCTTACGCCGTACTTTCTTGCAAGACGCGAGCTCTCAAGCATACAGCGCTTTGTAACACTGAATGGAGAACACGGAGCCAGAACTATCTTGTGCATGGCATCCGGAGCACTGTCATGGAAGGTTTTAATACATCTTTCAGAGTCCTCGAGAATCTTCTCTTCGCTCTGGACAACTGAATCCGGTGGCAGTCCTCCGTCCTTCTTTGAAAGACTCATGGACCCGCGTGTAGGCGAGAATCTCATACCAAGCTGGTCGGCTGCCTTAAACTGTGTAGCCATCAGGTCGCCTGTAAATGAACGCGGGTACAGATAATGATGGTCAGTGGTAGCCGTACAACCTGTCTTGAGCAGCTCGCTCATAGCGAGCAATGACGACCAGTACACAGCCTCTTCATCCACGTACTTCCAGACCTCGTACAGATAAACAAGCCAGTCAAAAAGCTTGGCATCCTGCACGGCAGGAAGGTTTCTTGTCAGTGTCTGATAGAAATGATGGTGTGTGTTAACAAAACCCGGAACAACAACCAGAGAAGATGCATCTATTACCCTGCATCCCTGTGGTGCCGTAAGGTTCTCACCTATTTTCTTTACCTTTGTTCCCTCTATAAGAAGGTCCACACCTCTCTGCGTCTCCTTCGCAGTGTCGGTTAAAAGAACATAGATGTTTTTGAGCAAAACAGCTTTTTCGTTCATTATTTCCTCCTTGGTTCGGGCTGACCTGTGACGTAATATCCGTCATAGGTATCTATTACCTTTTCCTTAGGATGTGTGGCACTGACAGTTAAGAAGCGTCTTATCATCCTTCTTGTAGCCTCACGCCTGAACTCAGGCATGGCTCTAGGGGAAATGACAGCGTCAAATGCCTTAATCACATCTTCAATAAGGGAAGACGTAATCTTCTTTCCAATAATTATGTTTTCAACATCACGGCTTCTGTTTGTCTTGGCTCCTGTGGCCGTGGCTGAGACTCTGTAGTCTGCAACAGTTCCGTCAGAAGCAAACTTAATGGCCTGGCTGAGCGTGATCTTACTTATTGCATTAGCCTTACGTGTTCCTACCTTGTGCCAGAAAATGTAGTCAAAATCATCCTCTGAATAAGGAACAATGATTTCTGTAATAAGCTCGTCACTCTTAAGGTCCAGGGTTCTGAACTTGACAATAAAGTCGGAAACAAGCTCTTCGCGTTCCCCGTTAACTGAAGAGAGTTTTACACGTGCATCAAGAAGATACAGTGGGCCCGGAGTGTCGCCCTTGGGCGAGGCATTGGCAATATTGCCGCCTATGGTGGCGCTGTTTCTAAGCCCTATGGCTCCCATGCGGGAAGCTGCCTGTCTTAAGTGCCACGGGCAGAGCGGGTTCTCAGCTATCTCAGTGCTGGTACAGGCGCTGCCTATGCAGCATTCGCCCTTGTCGTTGACGTAGATTTTCCTCAGTTCCTTAAGGTTTCTGATAATCATGACCGGCTTGTCAAATCTCGGTGTCAGGCCAAGGGTTCTCTTGTGTGCAACCATCAGGTCACTTCCTCCTGCAAGAGGAATACAGTCGACTTTGCTCTTTATCTCAAGTGCCTCTTTGAGGGTTGATGGCATGTAGCATTTTACTTCTTCCATATTTTCTCTCCTCTTTTTGCAGCAAGCTTTATGCTTTCAACAATAAGGTCATAACCTGTGCAGCGGCAGATGTTGCCGGAAATTCCAAGTCTGATCTCATCCTCTGTTGGATCAGGATTGTTTGAAAGAAGATAGTATGCAGCTATTACCATGCCCGGAATACAGAAACCGCACTGAACGGCTCCTCCGTCAGCAAAAGCATCTACTATGATCTTTCCGCCTTCAGTTGCTGAAACACCTTCAATTGTCATGATCTCCTGACCGTCTGCAGCACCGATTGGGATAATACAGGAAGTTACTATCTTCCCGTTAAAGAGCACAGAACATGCTCCGCACTCACCTTCACTGCAGCCTTCCTTGACTCCTGTGAGCTTAAAATCATCTCTTAGGACATCAAGAAGTCTTCTCAGGGGATCTGTTTTTATACTTACGGTCTTTCCGTTGAGCTTAAATGTAAGTTTTGCTTCCATCAGAGAGCCTCCTTGATATCAGTTCCGTGAATCAGGTAGTCCATAACCTGTTCTGTCGGACACGGGATGGATGAGATTCTCTTTCCAATTGCGCGGCTTACTGCATCTATGTATGCAGCAGCTGAACCGTTGAAAACAAGTTCTCCCATTCCCTTGGCTCCGAACGGACCCCATTCATACGGGTTTTCTACAAAGTAGACACCCTGTTTCGGATGGTCCATTGAAGTCGGCACTATATAGTCACTGATTGAAGTCTGCTTGAAGTGGCCCTTAACGTTCTCAAGAACCTCTGTTGAGCCCCAGCCTATTCCCTGGATAATACCGCCGTTTACCTGACCGTGGACAATCTTCTCGTCAATTAAGTGTCCTGCGTCATGGCTTGACCATATACCCTTGGTTGTAACTTCTGCAGTACAGGGGTCAACCTCAACTTCTACAGCACATACGCCCCAGCCGTAACCGAGGTAAGCGTAGCCCTGGAATGTGTTCTGATCCCACGGATAGCCTTCAGGATGCTCGTACTCTGTCTTAACTTCAAACTCTTCTTCCCTGTCGTAGCGGTCCTTCATAAGACGTGCAGCTCTTTCTACGAGCTCACCGACAATCATGGTGGATCTTGAAGCAGCAGTAGGTCCTGAATCAGGTACTCTTGATGTATCAGGATCCTTGAATATTACCTTCTCAAGAGGAAGGTTAAGAACATGGGCTGCAATCTTTGGAAGTATGGTGTGGAAGCCCTGACCCATTTCTGTCTGGCCGCAGAGAATCTCAACATCTCCGTTCTTGTACTTTTTAAGAATACATTTTGCCTTGATAATTGCCTGCTCACCGTTACCGGTAAATGCACCGCCGTGGTTGTAGAAGGAAATTCCAATTCCTCTTCCGCTTCCCCACTTGTATTCCCTGGCCTTTCTCTCGTAGTCAGAAGCCTTGAGAACCTGTTCAAGCATTTCAGGTATCATGACACGTTCGACAATCTTTCCGTTTGTGCTTGTAACATCACCTTTTTTGATAAAGTATCTTCTCTTGTACTCAAGCGGGTCTATTCCCTGCATTTCTGCAAGGTGACACATATGTGTTTCTATGGCAAAGAGAGTCTGAGGAGCTCCGAATCCACGGAAGGCACAGCTTGGGAAGGTGTTGGTAGCAACACCAAAGCCCTCTGTTCTCATGTTCGGGAATACGTAGCATCCGGTTACGTGGAAGCAGCCTCTCTGAAGAACAACAAAGGATGAGGCGAGGTATCCGCCTACGTTGTAGTAGACCTTGCTGTCCATGGCTACTATGTTTCCATCCTTATCAAGACCGGTTTTAAATACAACCTTTGACGGGTGTCTCTTAACTGAGAATTCAATATCCTCTTCCCTGTCAAAAATCATCTTTACGGCCTTGCCGGTTTTATGGGCGGCAACAAGAAGCGGTCCGCACAGAACATCCGGGAAGTGCTCCTTTCCGCCGAAAGCTCCGCCTGTTGTTGTCTGTTTAACTGTAATCTGGTCGGGACTTATGTTAAGAAGCGGAGCAATTGATTTTCTTATATAGAACGGGCACTGTGCTGAGGCGTAGACTGTATATTTGTCGTCTCCCTCAGGAACACAGCAGGCTCCGTTTGTCTCAAGGTAGATATGTTCCTGGAAACCTGTTTCCAGAGTTTCCTCAACAATCTTATCGGCCTTAGAGAAAGCCTCATCAGGATTTCCTACCTCAAGCTTAAGGTGGCAGTGAATGTTGTTGTCATTTACAAAGGCTCCGCCCTTGCAGGCTACTCCCTCATCTATTGAAACAGCACATTCCTGCTCCTCATAATCTATCTTTACCTGCTCAAGAAGATCCTCGAGCAAGGTTTTATCAGGGCCAACGAGCAGTCCTATGGTTTCACCTACATACCGTACTTCATCCTCGGCAAAACACTTCCAGTCTGTTGCTATCATATGAAGGTAGTTATGACCGCCCTCGGGAATATCCTTGTAGCTTACAAAGCAATAGCCTTCAGGGAGAACCGGAAGGCTTATATTTTTGATTTTTCCTCTGGGTATACTTGAGCGGATCATTCTTGCCCACAGACAATCCTTGAAGTCGTAATCCGGAATATATTTTGCAGTTCCTTCGCTTTTGGCTACTGCATCAACACGTCTTACGGCCTTTGAAATATCTTCTGCTACCATATCTACTCTCCCAAAATTTTGAAAGTATGCAGGGCTCCGGGAGCACCGAAGCCCCACCCATTATTATAAATCCAAATATGGATAATTCAACGGACAATTCCGCTGGTTCCTGTTGCAGGAAGTGCATCTGTTCTCTTCCAGAGCTTCCTTGCAGCCTCAACAGCCTTTGCATAGATTTCCTCTTCATCTATGCCGTTGAACTTGTGATTTTCATAGATTAATTTACCGTCTACAAATACAGATTCAACGCAGTTGCTGCTCATTCCCCAGATAAAGTGTCCTGCTGCATTTTCTTTCTGCAGCGGTGTCGGGTTCTGATATGAAAGAATATCAATATCAGCCTTATAACCCTTCTCTATGCGGCCGAACTTGCCGTTATGGTACTTCTCTACAAAGGTATTTGCCCTTGTTACTGCATTAAGGTAGTCACCCGGCCAGTATGGTCCGTATGCATCACGGTTCTTGAAGAAGGCAATCTTGCACTCCTCAAACATGTTTGAACCGCAGCCGTCGGTACCCATAATCAGGTTCTTTACCTTTGGCAGATACTTGCTGTAACCGACCTGGTTGTTCATGTTGCTTCTCGGGTTGTGTGCAAAGAAGCAGCCACGCTCATTAAGAAGGTCAATCTCATGCTCGTTAAGGTAGATACCGTGAACAAGAAGAGTCTTGTCGTTGAGAATTCCGAACTTATCCAGACGGTCCATTATGTCCATGTTGTAGAAATGATGTGACCAGACAGTATCGTAATTTCCCTCGGCTACGTGGATATGAACACCTCTGTTATGCTTTTTTGCTGAATCGGCGAGCATTTCCATACCCTCATCAGGAATGGTAAACGGTGCATGTCCGCCCATCATGGCCTCACAGAGTACGTTCTCACCGTTCTTCTTTCTCTTATCCACTTCTTCAGCAAAGCGGTTGCCCTCTTCAACTCCGGCACGGATTTCGTCCATGCCGTAGTTTCTGTCGGTAATACCGTAGGCAACTATACCTCTGACTCCTACCTCTTCCATTCCCTTTGCAATTGTTGAAAGCGAACCGTTTATGTAGTTCGGACTCTCATGGTGGTCAATATTTGTTGTTGTACCGCTCTTAATTGCATCCAGGGAGCAGATTAAGGAGCTGTAGTACAGGCTCTCCTCATCAAGGGCTCTGTCCAGGCGCCACCACCATTCCTTGAGAATCTGAATGAGGTCTGTCTGAGGTCCTGCTGAGATGAGCATGGCCCTTGAGAGACCGCTGTAATAATGATGATGTCCGCAGACAAATCCGGGGATAACAGTCTTTCCGCATCCGGAAATTTTCTTGTCTGCCTTATACTTTTTCCCTGCATCCTTACCGACTTCTTCAATAAGAGAATCCTTGATTACGACATCTACGCCTTCAAGAACCTCAACCGGAGACATGGTCTGTATGACTCTGCAGTTCTCTATAACGGTTATCATTTTTACCCCCTTTGTCAGTCAACTCTGGTAAGAAGATAGTCGTAGCAGAAGAATACCTGCTCAATCATATCCCTTACGAGTGGCGGAACATCTCCGATAAGATGGCCTTCTCCATCAATATGACAGTCAATAATATTTCCGAAGAGTCTTACCTTTACCTGGTCAGCTTCGGCAATAAATCCGCTGTTTGTACTGTTTTCAAAGTCATCCATTCTGTTAAATACGGTGAACTTGTCTCTGTACGGCTTTCCGTTGTGGTTACAGAATGTTGCACAGTTGCCGCACTCGTTACAGTAGGCATCTATGTGCAGAATCTGGAACGGATCGTCTGAGTACTCTGAGAATCTCATGTCAATTGCAACGTTTGCACGGTTAGGACATACGTCTACGCATTTGTTACACAGATATGTACAATCCATACAGCGCTTTGCTTCCTGCTTTGCAAACTTCTCAATATCCTTGCAGATCTTCTCAGCCTTTGTGCAAAGATGAGTCTTTCTTTCCTGGATACCTCTGAAGAAGGCATCTTCTGCCTCAACATAGCCTTCATCCTCGTCTTCATACTCATCCTCACCACACTCTTCGCAAGATCCGTCACAGTTGATGTTGCCGCAGTCACACTTGCCGTCCTCTGCGTCAGAGAAGACCTTATCAAGTGTTGCTTCAACAGCCTTTCTGGCTGATGCAATACATCTGACAACGGTTGAAGGTCCTGTGGCCATATCACCTATGGCATAGACGTTCTCAACTTCTGTCTCGTTTGTATCCTTATTCACTGAAGGCCATCCCTTCTCGTTGCAGGGAACACCGAGGGCCTTGATGGCAGATGTGTCTGCGTGTTCGCCGATTGCAGTAATGAGGGTGTCACAGTCAAGTACAACAGTCTCGTCTGTTTCAACCGGGCGTCTTCTGCCTGAAGCATCAGGTTCACCAAGAGCCATCTTCACGCAGGTAAGCTTTCCACCCTCAATCTTCTTCGGATTTGAGAGGAAGAAGAACTTAATTCCGTCTTCAAGAGCCATCTCAAATTCTTCAGGATCTGCCGGCATTTCTTTCTGGCTTCTTCTGTAGACAACGTTTACGCTCTCAACGCCTGAAGTTCTCTTTGCAGCTCTTGCGCAGTCCATGGCAGTGTTTCCGCCGCCTGTTACTACAACGTGCTTTCCAAGACAGGCCTTGCCTTCTCTGAAGAGTTCAAGGAATTCAAGTGAGCCGAGCATCTTGTCGCTCTCGCCTTCTACCTTGATCTCGTTATCCTTTTCTGAACCTACTGCGTAGTAGATGTAGTCAAAGCCCTTGCCCTTAAGTGCGTCTACTGTTACATCCTCAGGTTTTACTGAGAAGACGAACTTGGCTCCGTGAGCTGCTACAAAATCAATATCAGCCTGTACGGCTTCAGGAGCAATTCTGAACTTAGGAATAATGTTTGCTACAACACCACCTGCATTCGGTGCTTTCTCAAAGATTGTGGTATCAAAACCGCTGCGGGCGAGGAAGTAAGCTGCAGAAAGACCTGCAGGACCCGCACCGACAACAGCTGCCTTAATCTTGGAAGGCTCACCCGGTTCTTCCCACTGCTTCATGTACTCTTTGGTACCCTTTTCAACAGCAATCTTCTTCATCTGCCTGATCTGTACAGGACCTTCGTAGTCCATTCTTGAACAGTGGAACTGACACTGGTGGTCACAGATGTTGCATGTAATGTTGGGAAGTGCGTTTCCGTCATATATTACAGCCAGGGCTTCAGCATACTTGCCTTCACCTACAAGACTTACATAGTCAGGAATATCCTGGTGAATTGGGCAGGCTTCCTTACACGGGGCAATGTAACAGTTGAAGATAGGAAGTTCATCATCTGCCTTGGCCTTGTTAAAGCCTCTGAAATCCTTCTGCAGGTATTTCTTGGATGAAGCTGTATCTGCAAGTGTGCGTACTGCCTTCTTGTCGATAGACTTTCTGCCCCACTCCTTACTCTCCTTATCAAGGATTTCAGCCATCTGCTCCATTCTTGCATATCCGCCCGGCTTGAGCATGTCTGTTGCAAGGGTAATGGGTCTGATACCTGTATCAAAGATATCCTTGACTGAGAAAGCTGTTGCACCACCTGAATAGGAGATAGGAAGCTTTCCGTCAAACTCCTCACTGAGCATGGCAGCAACTGTAATGGAACACGGCATGAGGGCACGTCCTGACATGTATCTCTCGTCTCCCGGGAGAACCTTGCCATCGTTTACGTTAGCCAGTGTGTTTGTAAGTTTGACTCCGAAACCAAGTTTCTTTTCCTTAGCAAGATCTACAAGGCGGTGAAGCATGGCAATTGCATCGGTAAACTGAAGGTCATGTTCAAATGTCTCCCTTCTAAGTCCAACGTGCTCAAAACCAATACTGTCGAGTATGCTTCTGGCCTTATCGTATCCAAGAAGTGTAGGATTAAGCTTAACAAAGGTATTTAAGTGCTTTTCTGTAAGCATGTAACGGCAGATAGCCTCAATTTCTTTCGGAGGACAGCCGTGCATGGTTGATATGGTTGTGCTTGGACAGATATTAGGTGAAATTCTGTCAGCAAGACCTTCAAGAGCCTTTGCATTCTTTTCAAATGCAGAACCGGCGTAGAACTCTCCCTCTTCTATCATGGCCTTAAGCTGATTTTTGTACTCTTCAAACAGAGGGTTTGTTCTGGCATCTATCATACCATTTATATATGTCTGCATTTTCGGTTCCTTGATTCCCTCAAGGTTGTAACCGACAGACATATTGAAAATGAAGTCTGGCTTTTCTTTCTTGCCTGTCATAAGGGCATGAAGTACATGAAGTACAAACCAGGCCTTCAGATACTCGTCATATGCCATAGGGAGGGTGTACTCTGTTGACCACTCTACATTATGACACTCATCACGTGCATCAATACACGGTTTGGCTATCATGTTCTTTTCTCCAAGATAGTCCATGATCTGAACTGTCTTGAGTTCCATGAAGCGGCCGCCGACAAGGTAGGAAGCAATAATATTCTGAGCCAGCTGTGTATGGGGGCCGGCTGCAGGACCAAGCGGTGTGGCGCACTTCTGACCGAACACCTCTATACCGTGTCCGCCGTCATGATAGAAATTATCCTTATGGATTCCGAAAATTGATTCATGGTTCCTGAATTCAGTGAACACTCTTTCCATGAGTTCCTGAAATGGTACCGGACGCATTTTATCACCCATACAAAACTCCTTTAGTTTTTTTATAGACTACTTTCATTTTAAACCAAAATTATGGGATGTCAAACATTTTGCAACAATACGCAACAATCAACATAATTGAGGTTTACATAAATATTTTCATGGATTTTTGCATAAAATTTATTATTGATTTTATTTTTTTAGGTTTAGTTAAACTCTTCACATTTTTAGTTTACAAAGAATATGGGCTGTGCGATAATCTAGGCAGTGAAGTTAAAAAGCGGAGGTTTTCATGCTTATTAATTTAAAAGTTAACAAAAAAATCAGAGAAAGGAATATCCAGGTCTGTCGTGAGAAAGGTATCCTTCTTCCTACATTCAAGCAGATGGTTGATCCTTCAACAGTTCCTGAGAATATCAAAGAAAAACTGTCACATACCGGTCTTTGGGACGTAGACCCTGTAAACCTTTATAGAATTACATGGCACAACGAGCCGAAAGAGAAAGGCGGTCTTTTCGGTGAAGTCAACTATATTGAGATTCCGAAAAAACTCACAGGTACAAAGGCAAGAATTTTTGCTCTTGTCGGAAAATACTTCCCCACAGGAGCCCATAAGGTCGGAGCTACATACTCATGTCTGGCACCGGCACTGGTTACAGGTAACTTTGATGCCATGAACCAGCAGGCAGTATGGCCCTCAACAGGTAACTACTGCAGAGGCGGAGCTTACAACTCAGCTCTTCTCGGCTGTAAGTCTATTGCTATTCTTCCTGCAGAAATGTCACAGGAAAGATTCAACTGGCTTAAGACTGTAGCAGGTGAAGTTATTGCAACTCCCGGCTGTGAGTCAAACGTCAAGGAAATCTTTGATAAGTGTCATGAACTTGATGCAGAGCGCGGCAAGCACATTGTTATCTTCAACCAGTTCGAGCAGTTTGAAAACTATCTGTGGCACTACACAGTAACAGGTGCTGCATTTGAAGAAATTATTAAGAAAGAAGGTATTAAGGCTGAAAATGTCCGCGGATATGCTTCTTCAACAGGTAGCGGCGGAACTCTTGCAGCAGGTGATAAGCTTAAGGATGATTATCCGGGAATCAAGATTTCTGCAGGCGAAGCTCTCCAGTGTCCTACCCTTCTGAGAAACGGCTTTGGCGGCCACAGAATTGAAGGTATTGGAGACAAGCACGTACCATGGATTCACAACGTAAAGAATACCGACATGATCTGCGCAATTGACGACCAGGATTGTATGGATATTTACAGACTGTTCAACGAACCGGAAGGTATTAAGTATCTTAAGGAAACAGTTGGACTTTCAGACAAGGAAATTGAAGATCTCCAGCTCTTCGGTATCTCCGGTATTGGCAACACACTTTCAGCCATCAAGATGGCCAAGTACTATGAAATGGATGAAGATGACTGCGTATTCACAGTCTGCACAGACTCCTCAATCATGTACAAGACAAGAGTTGATGAGCAGAGAGAAATCCAGGGTCCGTTCACAGCTGACACAGCAGCAAGAGTTTACAGCGGCTGCCTGCTCCACCAGAGCATTAATGACGCACTTGAACTTAACTACTATGACAGACTGAGAATCCACAACCTCAAGTACTATACATGGGTTGAACAGCAGGGCAAGACATACGAGGAAATCAATAAGCAGTGGTATGACAGAAACTACTGGAAGAGCATTCCTCCAATGGCAAAGAAGATTGATAAGATGATTGAAGCCTTCAATGCTGAAATTCTTGCCAAATAATGATTGCTAAATAATAGTTCTGCAGAGGCTGTAAAAATCTTACAGCCTCTGTTTTGTAAATGGAGGTATGATGAAATTCAAATATCAGTGTGTTGACTGCAAAGCAACATTTGAAACAGATGAGATTGTCTATCAGTGTCCCCACTGTGCAGGAACAGAAAAAAAGGGAGAGTTCCCGAAAGGAAATTTAAGGGTTCTTCTTGATGAAAAAGAACTTAAAGACCTTAAGAAAAAAGACCATGTTACAATCTATGACTTCTTCCCTTATTATGTACCGAATAAGGAAGTCTATCCTGTAGGAAATACACCAATTGTTGTTCCCAAGCGTTTAAACGACAAGATTGGTCTTAAGAATGTTTGCTGCAAAATGGATTCATTCTTACCCTCAGGATCCTTTAAGGACAGGGCAAGTCAGCTTATTGCAGCTCAGGCAATAGCTCACAATACAAAGAAGATTGCCCTCGCCTCCACAGGAAACGCAGGAGCTGCCATGAGCTGTGCAGGTGCAGCCTATGGCCTGGATATTATCCTCTTTGTTCCTGAGACAGCTCCAATCAACAAGCTCATGCAGAGTGTTCTCTACGGAGCTACAGTAGTTCCCGTTAAGGGCACTTACGATGATGCATTTCTTCTTTCAATAGCCTACACAAAGCACTTTGGCGGTATTAACAGAAACACAGCCTACAATCCCATGACAATTGAAGGTAAAAAGAGTATTTCTATTGAGCTGTTTGAGCAGCTTGGAAGAAAGATCCCTGATGTTGTTTATGTCCCAACCGGAGACGGCTGTATAATAAGCGGAGTATTTAAAGGCTTCTACGATCTTATGTGCGCAGGTCTTACTGACAGAATGCCTCACATAGTTGCCTGCCAGAGCGAAAAATCTAATGCAATAAGCCAGGCTTTCAAGACCGGCAAGTTTACAAACATAGAGGCTTCAACAAGAGCTGACTCCATTTCAGTAGACTGCCCTGCTTCAGGAAGAATGGCAGTTCAGTACCTTAAGGACTACGACGGATGGACAGTTGAGGTTACGGAAAAAGAGATTCTTGATGCTCAGATGAACCTTGTCAAAAACTCAGGTATCTTTGTAGAACCTGCTTCTGCAACAGCCTGGGCGGCATACGAAAAGGACGTTGAAAATCTAAAGAAGAAGTTCTCAGAAGATGTAAATGTCTGTGTTCTCTTAACCGGAACAGGTTTTAAGGATATGGCAGTCTTTGACGGCAGAGTATCTCTTCCGCCATCAATTGAAAATTCTGAAGAAGCTGTTATTAAGCGCTTTAGCTGATTAATGAAATGGCGAGGGAAAGGTAGTTGTAATAGGCGCCTTTCTTCATATTAAAGATTCGCCCTTCATTCCACGTACTATCAAGTCTGTCGGCTGTAAAGAAAAGCTGACAGACTTTTATTTTTGCATAGGATGCTACTGCCATGATTGCAGAGCACTCCATATCAACACAGATACAAAGCTTCTCTCTTGCAAATGAAGCAGCCTTCTCCGTTTCTCTGAACACAGCGTCTGTGGTCCATACAGAACCCTTTACATACGAAACACCCAAAGCATCCAGCTTCTTGCAAAGCTCGTCACAGCCCTCAACAGAAATAAACTCATCTTTTGACGGAATATAATGATAACTGGTCCCTTCGTCCCTCAGAGCCTTATCAGGAACAACAATAATTGACCCGAGATCAACGAGCGAACCACAAGAACCTATAAACAGGAACTCCTCTACACCGCTTTCTTTCATTTCTTCCATAAACTGGGCAACATATGGTGCACCGATTGGAATAATGGCAAAGGAGATTTCTCCGAGAAGCCAGAGACTATAGCCGTTACGGCTTATAATCTTTTTTGCATCAAAATCCCCAAGCACTTTTTCAAAGCCGCTTTGCCAGCTCACAATCATCTTAGGCGGCAGCGTCTTTTTCTTTATATACAGAGAAGGATGCAAAATAGGCTTCTGGTCTATAAAATCAAGCATTTATCAGTAAACTGTGTTCTTAAGCTCGTCAATATATTCAGATGCCACATGAGCGGCAACAGCACCATCTGCGGCAGCTGTTACAACCTGTCTGAACGGAGTGTTTCTTACATCTCCGACAGCAAAGAGACCCTTAACGGAAGTTCTCATGCACTCATCAGTTTTGATAAATCCGGCCTCGTCCATTTCAACGTAAGGGACTACCTGAGTCTGTGGAACGTTTCCTACAAAAACAAAGACGGCATCAAAGTCTTCTGTGTATTCTTTTCCGCTGCTCTTATCAAGGAAGGTAACTGAACTTACCTTATTGTCCTTTCCGTTAATGGAAACAACATTATGATTCATCTTAAATGAAGCTTTACCGGTATCTTCAAGAGCCTTGACAACAGCACTCTGAGCTCTGAATCTCTCCCGTCTGTGACATACAGTTATCTGATCAGAGAGTTTTGTAAGATAATTGGCTTCCTGGACAGCACTGTCTCCGCCACCGCAGACAAGAATCTTCTTGCCCTTAAAGAAAGGACCGTCACAGGTTGCGCAGTAACTGACTCCGTGACCTCTGAGTTCTTCTTCTCCGGGAACACCGAGATTTCTGTGCTTGGCTCCGGTTGAGATTACTACTACATGAGATGTGTATTCTCCGTCAGAAGTCTTTACGCTAAAGTCTCCGTTCTCTTTCTTCTCAACAGAATCAACTGTAGCATAAATAATTTCACAGCCAAACTTTACAGCCTGTTCTTCAAATGCAGCTCCAATAGAATACCCTGATACTGTTCCGAGTCCGGGATAGTTTTCAATCTCGTCAATTATCATGGTCTGACCACCACAGGCCATCTCCTCGATAATTGCAGTCTTTCTTCCTGCACGGGCACTGTACTGTCCGCAGGCAAGGCCACCGGGACCACCACCGACAATCAAAACATCATATTCTCTATCACTCATCTTACTTTCCTTCCTTAAGTCTCTGCTCAAGGGCATATTCGGCGTCACTCTTTCTAAGATAGACAGGACCCTGACCTATATGGTCTGCTCCGTTCTTCTCAAAACTCTCTATTCCTTTCTTAATCAGTGCTGAAACAAAAGATGCAGAAACATCTGCACACTTAACGTCTTTTCCTTCAATCATTGATGAGAAACTCTCTGCATCAGGTCCTACAACAGTCAGACTGTCATATTTCTTTAAAACTTCTTCCAAATCTGCAACTGTACCGTCAGTATCAGGCATAAGGCGCTCTTTATCAAAGGCACTTAAATAGTACCTCTGCTTCTTTGCATCTATAGCTACAATCTTTAAGCCTTCGATATCAGAAGCAGCCTCAGCCCATGCTTCAAGCGTTGAAACAGACACAAGAGGAATGTTTAAGCCGTATGAAATGCCTTTTAAGGCTGACATGGCTATTCTCAGTCCTGTAAATGAACCTGGTCCTCTTGTGCATACAAGAAGATCAAGATTCTTAACAGCAAGGCCTGCCTGCTTTAAAAGCGAATCCAGGACAGGAATAATGCGCTCTGAATGCTGCATGCTGTTACTGTCCAGACTGTTGTTGAAAAAGCCACTGTCTGTCTTCAGTGCAGCGTAGAAGGCAGAAGTTGAAGTATCAAGAGCGAGAACGTTCATCTGTTACCTCCACTGTACGGCTCTGGTCTTCATTAATCTTTATGTTAACGTAGATTGTTCCTTTGGGAAGCATCTCATCTATTACTTCAGACCATTCAATAAGACAGATTCCGTCACTGTAAAGAAAGTCTTCTCCGCCTAAGGCTATAAAGTCTTCCTCACATGAAAGACGGTACAGATCCATGTGGTACATTTTAAGCGTGCCGTCATACTCCTGAATCAGGGTAAATGTAGGACTTACAATACTTTCTGTAATTCCAAGAGCACGGGAAAGGCCTCTGGCAAACACAGTCTTTCCGGCTCCGAGACTTCCCCTTAAAGATATTACTGTTCCCTTCTTTGCTTTTTCTCCGAACTGCCTTCCGAGATTCTCCATCTCCTCAGGCGTTCTGCAAAGATATTCTTCTCTCATCACAGTTCCTCGTGTTTTGTATTCTCTTCCTTGTCCTTCTTGCGAAGAGCATCAAAATCTTCATCTGAGAATACTTCTTCGGAAATGACTTCACCGATCTTGTCGCCTGTCTTTTCCTCATACTGTTTGATTATGTAGATAAGCTGGGGGTCTTCCGGGTCAATCTGTCTGGCTCTTTCAATTGCCTCACGGCTTTCTTCAAATTCGTTGTCTGCAAGATGTAAAAATGCAAGGTTTGTAAGATAAACTGCACTCTCTTCATCAAGATCGGAGGCAATCTCAAGATAGCTTTTTGCAAGATCTGTGTTTCCGCATTCTCTTGCGCAGATTGAAAGCTCGTTGTAAATCTCAGCATTCCTGTTTTCAAGACGAAGGCTTTCAAGAAGATCCTTCTGTGCACTGTCATACTCTTCAAGAACTCTTTTTGCCCATCCACGGATAAAGAATGCTTCCCAGCATTTTTCATGCTTGCTCAGATAGCGGTTAATTGCCTCAACTGCATCCTCAGGAAGATTCATCATCATTTTATCGTATGCAAACATAAGCTCATCCCTTGTTCCGAGCATGTCATTAAGCTTATTTAACATTTCCTGGGCATTCTTCTTTGCCTTTGCATCCTTGGATACAGAGAGGAACTTATCAAGATAGTCTCTTGAAGACTCAATATCACCATGTCTGAGATGGTAAGCTGAAATCTCATTGTATACGGGAGCGTAATCCGGGAAGAGGGATTCACATTCACGCAGTGTAGACATGAGAATATCGTCGTACATGTCAGCACTTACATCATCATTCTTCTTGTGGAAAGCCACAGTCATTTCAGCATAGAGTACTGCAAGGTTAATATAGCACTCAGGCTTGGCGGCAATATTTCTTACTGCCACAAGCAGTTCCTCCGCAAAAGCGTAGTCCTTTGCCTTCATTTTAGCCTGCGCAGCAAGATTTAAATCTGTAACTACATCCGGTCTGAGAGCGAGAAGAACGTTCTTGTAATACTCAAAATTCTTGTTCTCTTTGTCGTATGTGCAGAGTTTGATAAGGCCTGCGGCAAGACTATTGAGGTCAAGTTCCTTTACGTCCTTTCCTTCCTCAATGCTGATGGGAAGAGATATGTCCTTATCAAGAACAAAATCTCCGATTTTTCTTGTTTCAGACAGTGTAATGTATTTGATATTTTCCAATTTAGACTGCATGGCTTTAATATACTAAAAAAAATTCCTTTAATAAACTATTGAAATACGCTGTCTATTTGATAGAATGAAAGTGGCTGGAGACGAAGCGTACATTTCTCTTGCTCAAACTTACAGAAAGGGATTTGGCATAGAGACACTGCATTGCCCTCGCCCGCTTCAGGGTTTAAGAGAACAGAATGTGTCGCTTAACTGAAACCCCACCTTGAACTTATCGGTTCAAGAGATCTTTGCTTCATTCAGCCGTTTTAAGAAAGAAGTCCCGGCGACTTCTTTTTTTTGTCATTATGTAGTATATTTAGGCTTGTATCAGGAGTAGTTTCTATGGATATAAATTTTCAGAGTCTGGCAATTGGTCTTTGTATAGGTCTCATTATTGCTCTTATCGTCTACATCTGGCAGGCAGTAGCAAGAAGAGAAGATTCACGTAAAAAGACGAGCGAAATCAACAAGCTCAAGGGAATGCTGACTGACAGAATGGATCTGGAAGCAGAAGGTGTTGCCAAACTTAAGGCTCAGTACGAGGAACTTAAGGCTCAGAACGAAAACCTGAGAATTACAAACGCAAACCTCTTGCAGAAACCCGGAAGAACAGAAGTTCAGAGACTTCACATCTATCAGAAAGCAGTCGACAGACTGGTTATAAACAGCCCTGGATTCGGTGCAGCATGGCAGAGTGCCCTCAAGGAATCAGAAGATGAGTTCGCCAAGATTTACAATGGCACTCAGGCTTTCTGGAAAAAGGTACTTCCCGGAAAAACTAATGCAAAACTGATTGAATCAAAAGAGGAAGATGAGGAATAATAAGTAGTCACCGCCAGAGTGGTGGAATGGTAGACACAGGGGACTTAAAATCCCCAGGCTTCGCGGCCGTACGGGTTCAAGTCCCGTCTCTGGTATGAATAAAAAACCAACCCAACCGGGTTGGCTTTTTTTCATCAAAATAGTAGGGACTTGAAGCTTTGACACAGAGAACGCCACGGCCAAGGCGTTCGGAGGCAAAGCCGGCCTGGAGGTGCGCCATACAACTTAAGCACCGCAAGGCAAGTCCCGTCTCTGGTATGAGTAAAAGATCCCGGCAAACGCTGGGGTCTTCTCTTATACTTGAAAAAGAAATCTTCTTTGCTATAATAAAGATAGAGTCCAGCCAGAGTAAGCGGCTGAGCCTCTAAGTATAGTTTATTTTTTAAACTGCCTTATTGCTCAAGGCAGTTTTATTTTTTCTAAATGCTTTCAGCAGCAACCCCATAATCATCAAGATCAGAGATATTAGCTCAAAATCAGTCATATAGTTCACCTCCTTTCCTGCATAGGATTTGAGGCAAACACCCCACTACAGGAAGTAATGAGGCTCAAACCGCCTACCGTTTACTGGCCGGAC
>JAILPZ010000046.1 GCA_024699225.1 Sphaerochaetaceae bacterium | reverse complement strand
GTAGGGATTTTGCAGTGCGCATATCCTGTCTTTACGGCCCTTGTAGCCTATGTTCTTCTTGGGGAGAAGATGACTGGAGCCGGGGTGCTCGGTTCTTTGATAATTATTGTCTGTATAACAGTTCAGAGCCTTCAAAAATCGGAATCTGACAATTAAGTACCAAAAAAATACATAAATTCTTGTTGTATGATAAAATCATAGGTGCTTTTCTAAGGAGGCAGGATATGCAGAAATTAAGCGGCAAGAGATTTATCACTATGGGAGAAATACTTTTAAGACTTACTCCCCCTAACTACAACAAGATCCGTATGGCTACATCTTTTGAAGCCACTTATGGCGGTAGTGAGGCAAACATTGCCATGGCACTTGCCTCTCTGAGTGTTGATTCAACTTTCTTTTCAGTTGTTCCGAATAACTCACTCGGAAAGAGCGCCGTCCGTTCTTTAAGATCAAATGATGTGCACTGCACACCGGTTATTCTTTCAACACCGGAAGAGACTCCGACTCACAGACTTGGCAGCTACTTCCTGGAAACAGGCTTTGGAATCAGAGCAAGTAAGGTAACTTACGACAGAAAGCATTCAGCTCTCTCTGAATATGATTTTTCAGGCTACGATATAAAGGGCCTTTTAAAGGATTATGACTGGCTTCATCTGTCAGGCATTACTCCGGCTCTGTCTCCGTCATGTGCAAAGCTTGTTCTGGACATGATGGTTGTAGCCAAGGAGCTTGGCCTTACAGTTTCATTTGACGGAAACTTCCGTTCTGCCCTGTGGACATGGGAAGAGGCAAGGGATTTCTGCACAAAGTGTCTGCCGTATGTTGATATTCTGTTCGGTATAGAGCCGTATCATCTGTGGAAGGATGAAAATGACCACAGTAAGGGAGACTGGAAGGACGGTGTTCCTCTTCAGCCAAACTACGAGCAGCAGGAAGAGGTCTTTGAGCACTTTGTTGAAAAGTATCCGAACATCAAGTGCATAGCCAGACACGTAAGATATGCTCACTCAGGATCAGAAAACAGCCTTAAGGCCTTCATGTGGTACGACGGCCATACTTTTGAAAGCAGACAGTTTACATTCACAATTCTGGACAGAGTAGGCGGAGGAGATGCTTTTGCTTCAGGCCTTATCTACGCCATGATGCATGAAGAGAAGCCTATGGATATTCTTAACTTTGCAGTAGCTTCATCTGTTATCAAACACACCATTCACGGAGATGTGAATATTACGGATGATGCTCAGGTTATCAAGAACCTGATGAACATGAACTACGATATTAAGCGATAATAGGAGGGTTTTATGGCTACATCACAGTATTTTGCACCGACACATGTATACTTCGGACGCGGAGCGGAAGAGGAAGTCGGAGAGGTTTTGAAGAAAGACGGAGCAAAAAAAGTTTTTCTTCATTTCGGTGGCGGTTCTGTAGTAAGAAGCGGACTTCTGTCCCGTGTTGAGAAATCTCTCTCTTCATGCGGACTTTCATATGTAGAGTGCGGCGGTGTTCAGCCGAACCCCCGTCTTTCTCTGGTAAGAAAGGGCCTTGATCTGTACAGGAAAGAAGGATGTGACTTTATTCTCGCCGTTGGCGGAGGATCTGCAATTGACAGTGCCAAGGCAATTGCCTACGGTGCAGCCTATAACGGAGACGTATGGGATTTCTACAGCGGCAATGCTAAGCCTTCTTCCATTGCTCCTCTTGCTGTAGTTTTAACACTTTCTGCTACAGGAAGTGAAATGAGTGACTCATCAGTTATTACAAATGATGAGGTTACTCCAAACGACAAGGTCGGTTGTAATTCTGACCTGGGAAGACCGCGCTTTGCATTCATGAATCCGGCATTAACATGTTCTGTTTCTGCTTTCCAGACCGGAAGCGGAAGTGCAGATATAATGATGCACACACTTGAGAGGTTTTTCCACAGCGGTGAGTGTTTTGAGTTCACAGATGAGAATGCAGTAACTCTTTTAAAGAGTGTCTGGAAGAACACCCTGAAAGCCCTGAAGAACCCTGATGATTATGATGCAAGAGCTGCCATCATGTGGGCAGGCTCTGTTTCACACAATGGCTTTACTGCTGCCGGAAACTCCACCGGTGGAGACTGGAGCTGTCACAAAATGGAGCATGAAGTATCTGCTTTGTATGACGTAGCTCATGGAGCCGGACTGACGGCCATATGGGGCAGCTGGGCACGCCATGTTGCACATGTTGATTATGGAAGATTTGCATATCTTGGAAAGAGCCTGTTCGGAATCAAATGTTCTTCTGAAGTTGAGGCCTGTGAAAAGACAATTGAAGCTTTTGAAGACGTGTTTAAGAGCTTTGGCATGCCTATCGGATTGCACGGACTTGGACTGAACTTAAGTGATTCTGATATTGATAAGCTGGCTGCAAAAACCAGCTGGAACGGTCAGAGGACTTTAGGAGATTTCATGGTTCTCGAGCATGAAGACATGAAGGCCATCTTTGCCGAAGCAAACAGGAAATAACTCCTGAAATTGTTTGGTAGGTCAGTAAAAATTTCGTTTTTTAATTTTTTTACTGAGTTTGTCAGTAATATTTTTAATTTTTTAAATTTTTACTGATTTTTTTTCGGGAGTTTAGCGGAACGGTCGCTGGAAGAAGCGGCCCAGAACGCTTTCAGATTTGACAATATTTACAAAGGCTGAGGAATCAGTTCCTTTAACAACCTTAATTACCTGGTTTAATTCGGATGCTCCGACAACTGAATAGACCAGGTATCTTTTTTCTCCTGTGTAGGCTCCTGTAATCTCGTTGAAAATGGTTGTTCCGTGGTGGCTTACCGTCATAACGGCATCTGCAACCTGCTGGGGGAAATTTGTGACTATAAAGAGGGTCTTCTTTGAATAGCGGTTGTACATCATGTTAATCATCTGGGTTGTAACGAACTGGTAGATGATTGTGTAAAGAGCTATCTCAAGACCGAAGAGGGCGGCCTGAACCAGAACCATAACTGCGTTTATGGCAAAGATCATGTTAAAGCCGGAAACACCTTTCTTGATTGAGAAGTAGATGGAGATGAAATCCGTACCTCCTGAAGAGGCGCCGGATCTTAAAATAAGAGAGATTCCAAAACCCTGAAGCAGGCCGCTGAAAACAGAAACAAGAACTATATCATCTACAATCTTTATTACCGGAAGCAGGTCTGTAAGGATGGCAACCAGAACAATTGAAAGAATGCTGAAAAGAGTAAAACGCTTTCCTATGTACTTAAATGCTACGGAAGCCGGGATAAGGTTTAAAGGAAGAGAGACTACAAAGAACGGGATGTTCACGTTGAAGTAGGTTTGGGCAATGTTCTGAACCAGAAGGGCTATGCCTGAAAAACCTGCAGTAATAAGTCCTGCGGGTTTTAGCAGCAGGGCAAAGTTTGCAGCCATCATAACTGAGCCTAAGACTACACCGAGCAGGGTGTGAAAATCTGATTCTGAACCTCTTTCGTAGTGGTCTTTTGCAAAGTCTGCGTAGGCCTTGTCTATCTTTTCGTTGCTGGGTCTGGTTTTCTCTGACATTTCTTTCTCCGGCGAAAGGATACAGTCAAACAATTGTTTGGTAAAGATAGTGATTTAAGAAAAAATATTGTGTATCATCTCTGTGGTTTGGATGGATGTCCGAGAGGTCGAAGGTAGCAGACTCGAAATCTGCCGTACAGTTTCTTTATTGTACCGAGGGTTCGAATCCCTCTCCATCCGAAATTGTGTCCGGCCGTGTTTTACCGTTGGTAAGGTCGGATACTTTTTTTATCAGTTCTTCATAATTATCTTTCGGGGTGCTTGCAATTATGTTTATGTGGGTTCCGAAGGCTTCCTGCTCAACGGCCGTTTCAGTTTCTGCAAACACTCTTTTAAGACTCTCATAGTACTCATAGCCAAAGACCAGGGAAAAGCGTGTTTTTTCTGTAAGCTCCTCTGTCTCTATTCCGTCTAAAACAGCCTTAACTGAATCTCCGTATGCCTTGACCAGGCCACCTGTTCCAAGAAGGGTGCCGCCAAAGTATCTGACAATCAGAACACATATATTTGAAATTCCGCTGCCTTTGAGAACCTCAAAAGCAGGGCGGCCCGCGGTGTTCTTCGGCTCCCTGTCGTCACTGAAGGAAAACTGGTTTCCCATAACGGCGCAGTGGACAACGTGATTTGCTGACGGATGAAGACGCCTTGTCTCATCTACAAGGGTTTTTACCTCTGCAGGCGTGGTGCATTTTCTTGCAATTGCTATAAATCTTGATTTTTTAACAACCAGCTCCACCTGGCGTTCCGTCTTGAGAATCAGCATGAAAAAACAGTAGCCCGAATAGAAGCTCAGGTCAAGCAATTGTTGCGAGCTCATTTCAGATGTGTTAATTTTTAAAATACGGAGGAGATTATGAAAATAGCTTCTTATATTGATCATACAGTACTTGCTGCAGACGCAACTGAGGACAAAATCAGAAAGCTCTGTGACGAGGCAAAGCAGTGGCATTTTGCAAGCGTCTGTGTAAACACATGCTATGCATCTTTATGCTCAAAGCTTCTGAAAGACAGCGGAGTAAACGTCTGCTGTGTTGTAGGTTTCCCGCTTGGTGCCATGAGCACTCTTGCAAAGGCGCAGGAAACTGCAATTGCAGTATCTGACGGTGCTGATGAGATTGATATGGTTATTAACATAGGGTATCTGAAAGACAAGAAAGATGACCTGGTTGTAAAAGATATCAGGGAAGTTAAGAAGGCCTGCGGAAAGAAGCATCTTAAGGTGATTATTGAAGCATGTCTTCTTACGGAAGAGGAGAAAGTCAGAGCATGCCGCCTTTCTGTAGAGGGTGGGGCTGACTTTGTGAAAACATCCACAGGTTTCTCAAAGGGCGGAGCTACTGCTGAAGATGTTGCTCTTATGAGAAAAACTGTAGGACCGGAAGTTGGCGTTAAGGCTGCCGGCGGAATCAGGGATTATGAGACTGCCATGAAGATGATTGACGCCGGAGCCAACAGACTCGGCTGCAGTGCCGGGATTGCTATTGTGCAGGGAGAAAAATAGGAATGGATAAACTTGCCGTTGCACTGAACGAAACTCTTGAGAAGACACCGGTCTACTCAATGCTCTCGGATTATGGAAAAAGGATGTATGTTCCCAAGGGAATAATTGTCCAGAGCGCAGAAGCCAAGAAGAAGGCTACAAGGTATAACGCAACTATTGGAATTGCCCTTGAAAACGGGACAGCCATGCATATTCCGGCCATGAAGGCACAGTTTGCACCGACCATGAAGGCAGGAGAAATCTTCCCCTATGCTCCAATGGGCGGAGTTCTGGCTTTAAGGCAGAAGTGGCAGGAGGAGATGCGTCTTAAGAATCCTGATTTAAAAGACGCCACCATGTCTCTGCCGGTTGTTTGTAACGGCCTTACAAATGCTCTTTCTCTTGTTTTCTCTCTCTTTGTAGACAAGGATGAAAGTGTTGTTCTTCCTTCCATGTACTGGGAGAACTACGACCTGATTATTACTGAACAGCGTCAGGCTAAAAAGGTCTTTTTTGACAACTACAATGATAAGGGCGGCTTTAACGTTGAAGGCCTTGATAAGGCAATTGAAAGCGTAAAGGGAGATAAGGTTACCGTTCTACTAAACTTCCCGAACAACCCCACAGGTTACACTCCGACTTTTGAAGAAGCAGAAGAGATTAAAAAGGTTCTTGTAAAGCATGCAGATAAGGGAAAGAAGATTCTTTACATCTCAGATGATGCATACTTTGGTCTTTTCTTTGAAGAGAACACAAATACCCAGAGCCTCTTTGCAAAACTCTATAATGCTCATGAGAACATTCTTGCAGTAAAGTGTGACGCTTCCACAAAGGAAGAGATGGTATGGGGCTTCAGAGTAGCCTTTATTACCTACGCTTCAAAGGGCCTGTGTGTTGAGGCTCTGGATGCTCTTGTTCAGAAGACAATGGGAGCAGTAAGAGGAACACTGAGTAACTGTTCAATGAGTGCCCAGAATATTCTCTTAAAGGGTATGAGTGATCCGGATTATCACAAAGATAAGAAAGAGGGAATTAAGAAGATCGGTAAGAGATACGAGATTCTCAAGGCTGCTCTTGCTGAACACAAGGGAAGCAAGGCTCTTGAAATCTATCCGTTTAACAGCGGTTACTTCATGAGTTTTAAGACAAAGTGCAGGGCTGAGGATCTGAGGCAGAAGCTTCTTAATGACTATGAAACCGGAACAATCTGTCTTGGCGAGCATCTGCTGCGCCTGGCCTTCTCAAGTGTAGACGACCAGAATATTCCGGGTCTTGTGGATGTTGTCTATAAGGCTGCAGAGGAACTTTGTTAAATTAACTTTTCAGGTGCGGTTGCCTTAATCAGGGCCCGCGCCAGAATATTAGTCGGATCTATAAGGACAGTCCCGTTGAGGCTGTCCTTTTCTTCAAATACAAGAGGAAGTTCCGTGCAGCCGAGAATAACTGCCTGACATCCTTCTTCTGCAAGTTCCATCACTGCATCCGTTATTATTTCCCTTACTCTGTCACTTACTGCACTTAGAGCCTTAATTCCGTCTTCCTTGTTGTAAATTGTATCCTGCACAGCTTCCTGTGTTTTTTCAGACGGAAGGACTAAAGTAAGGTTTGGATAGTTTTTAAAATAGTCTGCATATATTCCGCTTCTCAGTGTTCCAAGGGTTCCGAGAAGACCTACCTT
This sequence comes from Sphaerochaetaceae bacterium, assembly GCA_024699225.1. Lineage (GTDB taxonomy): Bacteria > Spirochaetota > Spirochaetia > Sphaerochaetales > Sphaerochaetaceae > UBA1265. Next base: position 60,607 of record JAILPZ010000046.1, on the reverse strand, counting down.
TTTAAAGCCTTTTTCAGCGCAGTAGGCGCAGCACTGGTCTATCATGTTGATAAAGTTTACTCCGCAGGGAATCTTAACCTGGGAGAGGATGAGAGGAGAGTGGGCGGTATTGCATGAAATGCCTATTGCGGAGGCGCCGCAGAGGGCAAGCTTTTCCATAGCCTTCTGGATTCCGGGCGCAGGATTTTCTCCGTCAAAGAGGACGTAGTCGGTTCTGTCCGGTATTTCTGCCGGGCAGGAGACCAGATACAGGTCTATGTGGTCCTGGTCTACGTGTGCCTTTGTGTTCTTAAATACTTTTTCCGCAAGGTCGGTTCCGGCAAGAGGGCCTACACCGCCGACAATTCCTATGCCTCCCATAGTTGTTCTCCCTGTCTGATTTCAGACTGAACCGTAGCTTTCTCTGACGTACCTTATGCTGTTCTGTAACGTTGCCGGGTTGAAGTTCTCAAGTAGCATGGGGACCTTGTCGCACTTGTACTTTTTGTACAGTGAGAAGAGATCCGGCCACGGCATGAGGCCTTCGCCCACGGGGATTTCTCCCTTTTTGAACGGGCCCGGGAGCTCTGTAATCTGCTTGTCCTCATCCTGCCATACGTAGTCTTTCACGTGCAGGGCGCAGATGTAAGGAGCAAGGGCAGAAACAGTTTCGTCGTAGAAAGAATGAATGTTATCCACGCCCTTTACGGGGAGGATGTTTACTGCGTCAAAAAGAACCCTCATGTTGGGATGCTTGAAAATCTCCATAACCCTGAGCATTCTTTCTGCATTATCTATTGTGTTTTTGTAAGCTACAGCTTCAATTGCAAGAATTGTTTTGTTTTCTTCTGCCTTCTTTAACAGCCTTTCGAGGTTGTTTACAAAAAGTGAGAAGGTTTTTTCTGTCCAGTTTTCCTCGTTGTGGGTGTTGTTTGCATTTCTCGATCCGGTTTCTGTGGCAACAATCGGAGCATTCATACACGGGGCAATTGAAAGGGCATTTTCAAATCTCTTAAGCTCGCCTTCCATCTTCTCCTCATCCGGATGGACGGGGTTGATGTAGCAGCCGAGAACGGCAACACGTATGTTCTTTTCTGCAAAAATCTTTCCGCATTCGGTGGCCCACTCTTTATCCAGAGCTGCAGGAACTGTGGCCAGGGCCTTCTTCGGTGCAAACTGAATGCATGAGTTCTCAAGAGCGTCTTTTGCACTCTGTGCAAGAGCTTCTACAGAGGCGGATTTTCCGAAATCATGACCTCTGAAACCTATATCCGGAACATTTTTTGTAAATGACATGTTGTTCTCCTTAAATGTTATTTTACAACAGATTATCTGACAGAAAAAGAATTCTTCCTGCTTTTTAAAATAAAGAAATACTGAATAATACAAAAACAAGACTAAATAATATGGTCAGAAATCATGTATATTTATTATGTCCTACTATGGGCAAAGACCGTTATTTTATGCATTTACCAGGAGGGATTGCATGTCAAAATATGTTACATTCGGTGAAATTATGCTCAGACTCAAGAGTCCTGAACACGAGAGATTCTTCCAGAGTCCGTCTCTTGAAGCCACATTCGGCGGTGGAGAAGCAAACGTTGCTGTTTCTCTTTCCCTTTTCGGAGAGCACGCATGCTTTGCAACAGCTCTTCCTGCCAACGCAATTGGTGAAGGTGCCGTAGCTGAGCTGAGAAAGCACGGCGTTGACACTTCCTATATCAAGATGACTAAGGGTGGAAGAGTAGGTATCTACTACCTTGAGACCGGAGCAAACCAGAGACCGAGTCTTGTTGTTTACGACAGAGATAACAGCTCAATTGCACAGGCAAAGCCTTCCGATTTTGATTTTGATGAAATGATGAAAGATGCTGCATGGTTCCATGTAACAGGTATTACACCGGCAGTAAGTCAGAACTGTGCTGACTGCGCTCTTGAGGCCATGAAGGCTGCAAAGAAGGCAGGAGCCATGGTTTCAATTGACCTTAACTACAGAAAGAAGCTGTGGAAGTACGGCAAGGAAGCTGTAGAAGTCATGAGAGTTCTTACAAAGTATGCTGATGTTATTATTGCAAACGAAGAGGACATTCAGAAGTGTCTCGGAATTGAGTCCAAGGTTGACGTAACAAGCGGAGAGCTGGACAAGAATTCCTACAAGGCTCTTACAGACGAAGTTAAGAAGCAGTTCCCCAACGTTAAGTATGTTGCAGTAAGCCTCAGGGAAAGCCACAGTGCAGACCACAACGGATGGGGTGCAGCCCTCAACGGACAGAGCGGTTTCTATCTTTCAAGACATTACGAGATTACAGATATTATTGACAGAGTCGGTGGAGGAGACAGCTTTGCAGCCGGTATCATCTACGGTCTTTCAAAATATGCAGATAATGAGGAGTTTGCCATCAACTTTGCAGTTGCAGCATCTGCCCTCAAGCACACCATCCCCGGTGACTTCAATCTTACAAGACTTTCAGAAGTTCTTGCCCTCGCCCAGGGCGACGGCAGCGGACGCGTACAGAGATGATAGAGAGGTATAACATGGATCTTGAGAAAACAATTGAAAACCTGGGCCTTGTCCCGGTAATTGTTATTAACAACGCTGACAAGGCAGAAGGCCTTGCAAAGGCTCTTATCGACGGCGGAATTCCCTGTGCTGAAGTAACATTCAGAACAGCAGCTGCTGCAGATGCCATCAAGAGAATGGTTAAGGCATATCCTGAAATTCTCGTTGGTGCCGGAACAGTTCTTAACGTAGAGCAGGCCAGGAAGGCTGTAGAATGCGGTGCAAAGTTTGTTGTATCTCCCGGTCTCGATGAGGATACAGTCCGCTGGTGTCAGGCAAACAACGTTCCGGTTTACCCGGGCGTATGTTCAGCAAGTGAAGTTCAGAGAGCAGTAAATCTCGGACTTAAGGTTCTGAAGTTCTTCCCGGCTGAAGCAAACGGCGGTGTTCCCATGATCAAGAACCTCTGCGGTCCGTTCCCACAGGTTCGTTTCATGACAACAGGCGGAATCTCAACAGCCAATCTTGCAGAATATGCAGCATGTCCTCATGTTATGGCAATCGGCGGTTCATGGATGGCCAAGGCTGACATGATTGAGAACGAGTGCTGGGATGAGATTACAGATCTCTGCCGCCAGGCAGTTGTTGCCGTACACGGTTTTACAGTTGCTCACTTTGGTGTTAACGCAGAGAATCCTGAGCATGCAGCAGTTCTTGCAAAGAGTCTTTCTCTGTTCGGTCTTAAGCCTGAAGTTGGAAAATCATCAACATTCATGAACAAAGATATTGAGATTATGCATCAGAACGGCAAGGGCGTTCATGGACATCTTGGCTTCAGAACATATAATGTTGACAGAGCGGTTGCCTATCTTTCACAGTTCGGTTTCACAGTAAACGAGAGCACAGTCAAGAAAGACGCAAAGGGTAACATGACATTCTGTTACTTCAATGAGCAGGTCGGAGGATTTGCCATTCATCTTGTCAAATAAACGACAGGAAGGAGTTTGATATGAAGAAATTTATGGATGAAGATTTTCTTCTGCAGACAAAAACAGCGCAGAAGCTTTATCACGAATATGCTGAAAGCCAGCCTATTTTCGACTACCACTGTCACCTTGATCCCAGGGAAATTGCAAACAACATAAGGTTTGACAATATTTCTGCTGTATGGCTCGGAACAAGAACTTTCGGAGACCACTACAAGTGGAGACAGATGAGAACAAACGGACTTACCGAGCAGGTGGATGATCCGTGGGTTAAGTTTGAAAGCTGGGCAAAGACACTTGAAAAGCTTCTCGGAAACCCGCTCTATCACTGGACTCACCTTGAGCTTCAGAGATACTTCGGAATTACAGAGCCCCTCTGTGCAGCAAATGCAAAGGAGATTTACGACAAGTGTAACAGGATTCTTGCCGAGGATCCCAACTTTGACGTTTTTGGAATCTTCAAGAAATTCAACGTATATGCAGTAGGAACAACTGATGATCCTGCTGATACACTTGAGTACCACCTTGCAGTAAAGGGAAAGAGCCCGGCAAAGGTTCTTCCTTCATACAGACCTGATAAGGCCATGAATATAGATGCCGAAGGTTTTGCTGCATATATTGAAAAGCTCGGCAAGGCTGCAGACATGAAACTCGAGAGTGCAGAAGATGTTCTTAAGGCTCTTGAGAAGCGTCTTGATTTCTTCATTGAAGTCGGCTGCCGCGCATCTGACCATGCACTGGTTGACGCTCCTTACGCTCCGGCTCCTGTTTCAAAGGTTAACGAGATTTTCTGCCGTGTCATGAACGGAGGAGAGATTACTGCTGAAGAAGCTGAGATGTACAGATTCTATATCATGACAGGTCTTGGAAGAGCATACGCCAAGCGCGGTGTTGCCATGCAGCTTCACTTTGCAGCTATCAGAAACAACAACAGTGCCAAGTTTAAGGCTCTCGGAGCAGACACAGGTTATGATGCAGTTTCCAACAGCGTAAATGCAGCTAAGCTTGCAAAGTTCCTCGACTCAATGGAAGCAGACGGACTTCTTCCAAAGACAATTCTGTATTCACTGAATCCAAATGACTACTACGTACTGGGCACACTGATGGGTTGTTTCCAGGGAGATATCCCGGGCAAGATCCAGCTTGGAAGTGCATGGTGGTTCTGTGATCACAGAGACGGAATGGAACAGCAGATTAAAACTCTCGGAAACCTCGGAACTCTGACAAGATTCATTGGAATGCTTACAGACTCCAGAAGCTTCCTCTCATATCCGAGACACGAGTACTTCAGAAGAATACTCTGTAACATCCTCGGAACATGGGCAGAAGAGGGCGAAATACCGTCCGACATGAAGATGCTTGGAAAGGTTGTTGAGGACATTTCATTCAAGAATGCTCAGCACTATTTTGAAGGTTAATTAATAAGGAAATAGAAATGCAGAAGTTAGTATTAAAAGACAAGAGAGAGTTCGCAGTTTATCCGGACTCTGTTCAGAAAGATGTCTGTATGGTAGATGCAGGAAGAGAAGATCTTCTTGTTTCTGCTCCGGCTCTCGGTTTTGGCGGAGAGCTTGCTGAAGGTGCAGACGGAAAGATGTATGTTCTTTCAAAGCTTGACCACAGCGCAGCAGAGGGACTTAGAAAGCACTTCTCCTGGACAGCCCCATCAAGAGTTCTCGGAAGCAGAGACAAGACAATGGGTGTAGGTGACCGCCTTGGTGTGGCAGGTGACGGACATCTGAGAGTTTTCAAGAAGTATCCTGAAATTACTCCTATTCTTGCACAGCAGTCCATCAGAGAGCTCACACTTACAAACAGAACATTTGCAGACGTTCTTGACAGTGCAACATTCGCAGTATTCAGAAACGGTTTTACAACAGGTTTCGGTGCTGACGGAGACCACGTTAAGACAGCTGAGGAAGTAGAGTACGCTCTTTCTTCCGGCTACACCATGATAACCATGGACTGCAGTGAGCACATTGACAACTCAATCGAAGGCCTTTCAAAGGCAGAAGTAGACAAGAAGTACGTCAAGAACGAAGAACTTGAGAAGCTTTACCTGAACAAGAGCTTTGATCTTGGAGAGGGTGTTGTAATCAGCTTTGACGAGGAGCTTTTCAAGAGAACCGTTCTCATCTACGCAGAGGCTGTTTCCTATGCTGAGGGAATCTACAAGACTGTAGTTTGCAAGGGCGGAAAGGCCAGGGCAGATTTTGAGGTTTCAATTGACGAGACCATGACTCCGACACTTCCCGAGCAGCACTACTTCGTAGCTTCAGAGCTCACAAGACGCGGTGTTAAGGTTGCTACAGTTGCTCCGAGATTCTGCGGTGAATTCCAGAAAGGAATTGACTACATAGGAGACCTTGCTCAGTACGAGAAGGAAATGAGAGTTCATGCACAGATTGCAAGAACATTCGGTTACAAGCTCAGTATCCACAGCGGAAGTGACAAGTTCTCAGTCTTCCCGAGCACAGGAAAAGAAACACGCGGACGCTTCCACCTCAAGACAGCAGGTACAAACTGGCTTGAAGCTGTACGCCTGATTGCAGTCAAGGATCCTTCTCTCTACAGAGAAATCCACAAATATGCACTTGTTGCCTTCAAGGAAGCCTCAAAGTACTATCATGTCACAACAGATCTCACAAAGATTCCTGATGTGGACACACTCACAGACGCTCAGCTTCCTGACCTCTTTAAGAACAATGACTCAAGACAGCTGATTCACATCACCTACGGTTTGATTCTCAATCTCAAGGATGAAGCAGGCCGTTATGTCTTCAAGGACAGAATGTACTCACTGTGGAGAACATACAGAGAAGATTATGCACAGTATCTTCTCTCACACATTGGTCACCACGCCTCAGCCATTTTGCTGAAATAATACGTTTTTCAGGTGACAAATGCCCGTCGGATTCACGCCATGTGTCCGGCGGGTTTTTTTAATTTTTTATGTCATAAAGAATTTTCTTAAACTAAATGTCGGAAATGTCCAAAAAAGCCTTGAAATAGTTTTGTTTATAACCTTATAATTCTCGCATGGATTTCGGCTTCATCAGTGCACAAATAAGTCAGGGTTCATCCGTCAGGATGTGGCAGTCTGTGGCTTCTAAATTTCCCCAGAACGGAAGAGACAGGCTATTCGTTTTCCCCGGAGGTGTTTTTTCGAGCACTAATCCGGCAGAGGCTGTAGCCAACTATGTTTTCAAACTGGCAACACCTAAAAATCTTGACGGGGCAATTGTCTGGCTCTCGTCGCTTACCGGAGTGGTGAACGACGAGCATGTGATGGACTACCTCCATCCGCATCTTCCTGCAACACTCGTAACCATTTCAGGAAAGACAGAAAAATACAGAGACATTCCGGATGTGACATTCGACCCGTCTTATGCTTTGCGTGAGATTACAAAACACATGATTGTCAAACACGGGATATCCAAAATTGCCTTTATCAGGGGTCCTGAAGGACACATTTCAGCAAACATCAGATTTGAGGCTTACAAGGCGGTTCTTTCCGAATTCAACATAAAATATGACGAGAATCTCGTAACCCCTCCCTGCGCCTGGAACAGGGGAGACTTTGCCATGAGGGAGCTTATTGTCAAAAGAAAGCTTGTTCCCGGCAGGGATTTTGAGGCCGTAGTCTGCGCCAGTGACCTTCTTATGGTTGACGCGGCCAAGGTTCTTAAAGAAGCCGGTTACAACGTACCCTCAGACGTTAAAATGAGCGGGTTCAACGACTCCATAGAATCCAGACTTTTACAGGTTCCTCCCACAACTGCCAAGATGCCGACGGCCAAAATGGGCTTTATGGCTGTGGAAAGCCTGAGAAAAAAACTCATGGGTCAGGCCTTTGTTCCCGACCAGAGTCTTGTGGGACAGCCGGTGTTCAGGAGATCCTGCGGCTGTAATCACACCTTTGAGAAACAGAAGTTTGAAACAAAAACAGACCTGATTCGCGTTATGGCCGGATACTGCGGTATTTCTATAGAGGAAAGTAGCGCTATATATGACAGAATTGTTTCTTCAAGTACGGAGCAGAGCCTGATAGAAGCTCTTTCTCTTGCAGTTAAAAATGCTGAGGATATCTATATTGTAAATGAAGGAATTGGACTAATTGAAAAGCTGCCGTTTTTGGAGAAGGAGCAGGCTCAGAGGATAGTCTCTCTTGCAAGAGAACGCCTTCCGGAAATTGTAGACAGGCTGAGGGTGGAAGAAGCCTATGCTGAGCAGAAGAAGCTTAACAGGCTCGGTTCCTTCAAGAACGACCTGCTCGGAAAGAACAGAATTACAGAAATTGCAAATACGCTGAGATACCACTGCAGGGCATTGGGCTTTGAAGAGGTTTATCTGGTCCTGACTAAGGAAGAAGGCGTAAATACCTGTTACGGGGATAATCAGACAGTAGATTTCCCCTCCGATCTGATTCTTCCGGAGAAGGATTATTCTGACCTGGGCCCGGGTGTCTATGTTGTGTTCCCGCTTCATGATGAGGCAACATACTTTGGCCATCTTCTTATCAAAACTTCTGATTATGACGGGCGTCAGTGCTCTGAGGTTGCTCAGGCTGTCTCCAGTGCCGTAAAGGCCGGTCTGTTCTTTGAGGAGACTGCAAGGGCTAAGGTTGTTGCTGAGCGTGCAGAGGAGGACAGGACCATGTTCTTCTCAAACGTAAGTGAAAACCTCAGGGAGCCGCTTGCTGAGGCTGTAAAGAAAATCAGGGAATCAGAGAGCACTCCGGAGAACGAAAAGAAGCTGATTGTTGACCTGATAAGCGGAGCAGAGAAGATTCTTGATCTGGCCTTAAGCAAGACAGGAGAGCTTGAGCTCAACACTTCTCTTGAACGCTACGACGTTATTCTTTCTCAGTTCCCGCAGTACAAGTCCACCGGTATTCTGCCGTGTCTTATGGTTGACAGGAACAAGATAAGAGACGTTCTGAATATTATTACAGGCATGGCCAAAACATCTGAGATAACAGCAAGATATACAAGGCAGGGAATTCTTACCTGCATAAGAAGTACGGATGGCGAACCGGTATTTAAGGACTGTTCCTCCGTTGATTTTAATCTTGCTCAGAATCTTGTTTATATGCACAAGGGACGAATTTCACTGCAGGATGACCGCTGTGAGTTTACCATTCCATACCCGACTCTCTCAGGGCGTGAGGCCAGGGAAATAAACGAAGGCGAGAGCCTTGCTGTCTTTGGGAATGATACCCTTACTTCCTTTGAAGAAGTGAGAAAGGACTCTGTTGTTCTTTCAAATTTCAGCGAGACCGGAAAGCTGTTTCCTGATGTCGGGGCAATCTTCTGGGGAGTTGAAGGCTCCGGAAATGATTCCTATGAGGCTCTGCGTGTAATTATGGCAAGCGAAAAGCTCAAGGGCCTTCCTTTCATAATCTGTCCTGAAACATGGTCAAAGACTCTTGAAGATACAGTTCGTATGTCTGTGGAAACAGGGCACCACAGGATCCTTCAGATAGGTGAGGGGGCAGAGAGTATTTACAGGTGGATTCAGAATCCTGAGATAATAAACTCATCCATGTATAATGCAGCAGAGATGTGCAGGGACAAGGCCCCTGATCTGGTTGTTATAGCAGATGTGGATGAGGCAAATCCTGATATAAGAAGCATCTCTGCCCTGATTAAGACTATCAGAAGCATGAAGAAGGTCTATCAGACTCCGGTTCTTGTATGTCTTGAAACTGTTACCCCTGAGTGTGTAGACGCTCTTGCCTCATATTCGAATGTGCTTCTTTGCAACTACTGTGTTCTTGAAAGCAGCGAGTTTATTGTCAGGGTAAGAAACATAGTTGAGGGAGATGAAATTCTTCCTGTTCTTACCGGCGCAATAGTCAAGAAGGCTCAGGAGTACCTGTGCACACACGCCTGTTCACCGATCAGCCGCTGGCAGATTGCTGAGAATGTAAATGTCTCTGAAGACTATCTGACACGTATATTCAAGAAGGAACTGGGTCTTTCACCCTGGGATTATCTGAACAGATACAGAATCTATCTTTCAAAGAAGCTTCTGCGTAATACAGCCATGACCATTAATGAAGTTTCAAGTTCAACGGGCTTCCAGGACCAGGCTTATTTCTGCAGGGTTTTCAAGAAGATAACAGGGCACAGTCCGAGCAAGGTTCGCTCCTCAAGAAAGTTCAGGTCAGAATAATCCTAAATGGCGTAGGATATTTACGCTCTTTGTACTTTAGACTAAAGCAACACTTTATCTGGAAAATGGTTGCCATGGAGATATTATGGAAAAAATAGACAGCAGATTACCTATGATAGAGCGAATGGCTCTTTCTTCAATCAGAAAGTTTCAGACAGACAACACAAAGTACGGTTATACAGCCGCCATTCTCCTCAACGGAATATACAGGGCCTGGAAGATAACCGGAAAGCAGGAGTATCTGGACTACGTGAAGAAGATGCTTGAGTTCTATGTAAGTGAAGACGGAAAGGTGAGAACTTACAAAGAAGAAGACTACAGCATGGACCAGATCAGAATGGGAAACAACATGCTGGACTTCTATGCTCTCACAAAGGATGGAAGGTACAAGACTGCTGTTGACCAGTTCTACAAACAGATTCAGAACAGCCCGAGAACTGCATCCGGCGGATTCTTCCACAAAAAGAGATATCCTGACCAGATGTGGCTTGACGGAGTTTATATGTACGGTCCGTTCTACGCCTCCTATACAAAGACCTTCGGTGGTCTTAAGGAGTGCACGGAGGACCTGATCCATCAGTTTGAACTTCTCTATGAACACACATATGACAGCAAAACAGGTCTTCTCAGACATGCATGGGACGAAAGCCGCCGCATGCCCTGGGCAGACCCTGTAACAGGTCAGTCTGCAGAAGTCTGGGGAAGAGCCCTCGGCTGGTACGTAATAGCTCTGGCCGATCTTCTTGAGATTATTCCTGACACAGACGAATACAGGGATTGCAGAAAGAGATTTCTTAAAATTGCTTCTTCTCTCGCTCCTGTTATTCTCAAGTTCAGAGACAAGTTTTCCAAACTCTGGTATCAGGTTGTTGATAAGGCCGGGGAGGAAGGAAACTATATTGAGACTTCAGCATCCCTGTGCTATTCATACTTCTTTGCAAAGATGTACCGCCTGGGACACCTTGGGAAAGAGTATCTTGATGCTGCAAATGAGTCTTTCAAGGCTGTCTGTAAAGACTATGTAACAACAGGAGAGGACGGAGAGCTGTTTATCCACAAAATCTGTCAGAGTGCAGGTCTTGGCAAATCAGGAGATGATAAGCCATACAGAGACGGAACATACAAGTATTACGTAAGCGGAGAGCCTGCAGTTACAGACAACCTTCACGGAGTAGGTCTGTTCCTTCTCTGCGCTTCAGAGATAGAGTTCCCCGCCCAGATGAGCACAACTTGTGTTGTTATGAAGAAGGACGAGGATCTGTCTGCACTCTTAAATGAAAATGCAGGTAAGAACATTGTTGTTGTTCCTGCCGGCACACATAAAACAGGTCCCGTTACTGTTCCTTCTCATACACACCTTGTTTTTGAAGAGGGCGCAAAACTTGAGTTTACAGATGACTTTGAAGGCTACGAGCCTGTAGAAACAAGATGGGAAGGCGTTAACTGCTGGGCCATGAAGCCGTGTTTCTTTATTAAGGAAGCAAGGGACGTTGTTGTTGAAGGCCCCGGAGTCCTAGATGGCCAGGGTAGAAAATGGTGGAACAAGGTAATGGCCTGGAAGGACAGCGGCCGCCAGGAAGGTCCGACCCTTCCGATTGAGAAGGCTCTTGCAGCCCTTAATCCGAACTACCAGAGCCAGCCGGGCGGCGGTGGCGGAAGACCGTGTCAGTTCCTCAGACCGCCTCTTTTGCAGATTCTCAACTCTGACGGAGTTCAGGTTAACGGCTTAACCCTTACAAACTCACCGTTCTGGACATGTCATCCGGTTACAACGAAAAACCTCGTTCTTAAGAACCTGCGCATAGTTAACCCCTATGATTCTCCGAATACGGACGGTGTTGATATTGAGTCCTGTATAAATGTCAGAATTACAGATTCAACTGTTGAGGTTGGAGATGATGGAATTGCTGTAAAGAGCGGTAACGGAAAGGAAATGATGAAGCATGGTGGTTCCGAGAATATTATTATGGAAAACTGCACCATCAAAAATGCCCACGGCGGTTTTGTAATTGGAAGTGAGACAGCCGGTGGTGCTAAAAATGTTGAAGTCAGAAACTGCCGTTTCCTCGGAACAGACCGCGGTGTAAGAATCAAGACAAGAAGACGCAGAGGCGGAACTATTGAGAACATATCTGTAAAGGATATATTCATGGATGACGTAAGCTGTCCGATAGCAATAAATGAGTTCTATAACTGCGGCATATGCCTTGAGAAAGATTTCTCTCTGGAAAAACTTCCGGTGGAAGAGGACACACCTGAGATCCGCAACATTCTGATTGAGAATATCAAGGCAGTAAACTGCGGCGGAGTTGCAGCCTTCCTCGTAGGTCTTCCGGAGAAGAGAATTGCAGGTCTTGAAATAAGAAATTCAGAGTTTGAGCTCACTGAAAAGGTAAAGGAAAATCTTATGGTTGAAATGTATCAGGGTATTCCTGAGACAGACTACAGAGGAATCAGAGTCCTCTTTGCAGACCTTAAGGTTGAAAACGTAAAGGTAAACGTAGAGCCTCCCGTACTCGTTGAGATGTAAAAGAGGGAGATTGCTCAGGAGAATAAAAAATGGCATTGAAAAGATATGCACAGGTCGGAACTGGCGGAAGGGCCAGAATGTATTATGAGGCAATTGCATCTACCTACAAGGATATTGCCTGTCTGGTAGGCTTCTGTGATCAGAGCCAGACCAGAATGAACTATGCCAACTCTTCAATCGAAAAGCTTGGAGCAAAGAAGGTACCGACATATCTTCCTCATGAATTCGAGAAGATGATAAGTGAGACAAAGCCGGATATTGTTATTGTCACATCTGTAGACAGAACACATGACGACTATATCTGCAGGGCCATGGAGGCCGGCTGTGATGTTATTACCGAAAAGCCGCTTACAATTGATGAGAGAAAGGCTCAGAGGATTATTGACACACAGAAGAAGACAGGACGTCACATCAGAGTCACCTTTAACTACAGATACGCTCCTTTCCACACAAAGGTGAGAGAGCTTATCAGAGACGGTGCTATCGGCACACCGACATCTGTTCACTTTGAGTGGCTTCTTAACACAGACCACGGTGCTGACTACTACAGACGCTGGCACAGAAACAAGTACAACAGTGGCGGACTTCTTGTTCACAAGGCAACCCACCACTTTGACCTGGTAAACTTCTGGCTTGGAACAGAACCTGAGACAGTCTTTGGTTTCGGAAGCCTTCAGTTCTACGGAAGAGCTGCTGCAGAGAAGCGCGGTGTAGAGAAGTTCTACTCACGCTGCTATGGAAGCAAGGAAGCAGAAAACGATCCGTTTGCCATCCATATTGACAAGGTCCCGACCCTCAAGGCTCTCTATCTTGATGCAGAAGAGGACAGCGGCTACATCAGAGACAGAAGTGTATTCTCAGATGACATAAGTATTGAAGATACCATGAATGTCCTGGTTCGCTACAAGAACGGTGTTCAGATGAGCTATTCACTGGCTTCCTACATGCCCTGGGAAGGCTTTAACGTAAGCATTAACGGAACAAAGGGAAGACTTGAGTACCACTCAGTTGAAAAGACCTACATCAATGCAGGCGGAGCAAAGAAGGACGAGGGAGCAACAGAGAAGAGTTCAATCCGTATCTGCCCCATGTTCGGCGAGCCGTATGATGTGGATGTTAAGATTTCTGAGGGCGGCCACGGCGGTGGAGACCCTGTTCTCTTAAATGACGTCTTCCTTGACAACCCGCCATACGACGAGTTCCACAGGGCAGCAGATTTCAGGGATGGAGTTAAGTCCATTATTGTAGGAATAGCTGCAAACAAGTCTATCGCTTCAGGCATGCCTGTTAACGTAGACACTCTTATCCACTGGTAAATTGTAAAGATTTTATATCAGGCCACATGAATTTCCCGTTCATGTGGCTTTTATTTGCTTTACCGGGCCAGATTAAGTCAGTAAAAAAATTACTTTTTGTTTTTTTATACTGATTTCGTCAGTAAAAAAATTACTTTTATTAAAATTTTACTGATTTAGGAGAGCCTGCAGGAGCTGAAGAGGAAGTTGAAGAAGAGATTTTTAACATAAATTGTTCAGAGTTATATATAATGAAACCGATACTGTTGCAGGAGGCTCATATGCAGGATCTTATGCGTAAGCTCAAAGAAGCAGGAGCTTATATCAGAAAGCAGATTGGAGACATGCAGCTTGATGCAGGTCTTGTTCTTGGTTCAGGACTGGGAGATATGGCCCAGGAGATAAAGAACCCCGTTTTTGTCGACTATAAGGATATTCCTCACTTTCCTGTATCAACTGTTCCCGGACATGCCGGGAGACTGGTGATAGGTGAGCTTGAAGGAAAGAATGTTCTCTGCATGCAGGGAAGGTTCCACTTCTATGAAGGCTGGGGAATGGACCAGGTTGTATTCCCGGTTCAGGTCATGAAGATTCTGGGAGTAAAGAATCTGATTCTTACAAACGCAGCAGGCTGTATCAATAAGAGCTGGAAACCCGGCGACCTTATGATTATCAACGACCATATTAAGCTCACAACTTCAGAGAACCCCATGCGCGGACACAACGAGGAAGAGCTTGGACTTCGTTTCTTTGACATGTCCAGAGCCTACGACCCGGATCTTATTGCACTTGCCAAGAGCGTTGCAAAGGAACAGGGTCTGGAAATTAAGGAAGGAGTGTACATGTTCTTTGCCGGACCGAGTTTTGAAACTCCGGCAGAAATCAGAGCCGCAAGAATTCTCGGAGCAGATGCTGCAGGCATGAGTACTGTTCCTGAGGCAATTGCAGCCGCACACTGTGGTTTGAAGACTCTCGGAATAAGCTGTATGACAAATATGGCTGCAGGAATCCTTGACCAGCCACTCGGACATGATGAGGTTCTTGAAACAGGCCTTAAGGTAAAGAAATCCTTCTCAGCCCTGATTAAGGGAATTCTCAGAAAGATCTGATGGAAGTTTTAAGAGTAGAAAATCTCGGACTGAAAATCGGAGAGAAAACAATACTTGAAGATATCTCGTTTGCTCTTGAAAAAGGGCAGCTTTTAGCCGTCTGCGGACCAAACGGAGCGGGTAAGAGCTGTCTGCTCAGAATTCTCAAGGGCCTTCAGAAACCGCTTAGCGGCCGTATATTCCTGGAAGGAAAGGACTGTACCAAAAGCGAGAAGACAAGGCTTTTAAAAATGGGTCTTGTCTTTCAGGATGCAGATGTACAGACCATAGGCGAGACTGTCGAGCGCGATATTGCCTTTGGCCCTGAGAATCTAAGGCTCTCCAAGGAAGAGGTAAAGAAGGCAACTGACAGGGCAATTGAGTTTTTTAATCTTGAGAGTTTCAGAAAGCAGGGTCCAGAGACCCTTTCAGGGGGCGAGAGAAGAAAGCTTGTGATAGCCGGAGTTCTTGCCATGGACCCTCAGATAGTTATGCTGGATGAGCCATTTGCAAACCTTGATTACAGGGGAGTGCAGACGGTTCTCAAGGCCATACTGAAGCTTAAGGAAAACGGGAAAACAGTTTTGCTTGTAAGCCATGAGGTTGAAAAATATATTGCCCTTTGTGACAGGGCCCTGATTATAAACGGCGGAAAAACAGTTTTCCTGGGCAGTGCAGAGGAAGCTGTAAAACACTTTAAGGGAAACGGAATTTACTGCCCGAAAGGAGATTTCTCCTCCCTCTCTTACCTGGAGGAAGAGTCTTGAACAGCCGCCTCTTTCAGTACAGGGACAGAGGCAGTTATTTAAACCGTCTTAATCCTCTGTTAAAACTCATAACTGTATTTATTCTCTGTCTTGTAAGTTCAAAGGCTCCTGCAAACGTAGTTTTTATAACTGCAGCTGTTCTTGTTGTCCTTTATGCGGCAAACAAAATTCCTCTTTCAACTCTTTTTAAAAGCGGAAGGGTTTTTCTTGTAATAGCACTCTTTATTGCCATCTCTGAGTACTACAACACAAAAAACGCCATGCAGACGGCAACGGCTGTGTGCAGATACTTAAATGTGATTTTACTTTCAATTATTTTTACCGACTGTACCAGCGCCTTTGACCTGGCCAGAGTATTCGGAAAATCCCGCTTTGGAATGGCCTTATCCCTTTCTCTTTCCATGCTTCCCATAACGGTTGAGACCATCTCTAAGACCATGGACAGCGGAAGAGCAAGAGGGGCTTCCTTTTTCAGAAGCCCCGTCTCTTATACTCAGTTACTTGTTAAAAATGTTATTTTGAACCTTCTTGAAAAGGTAAGCAGCTATTCAGATGCCCTTACTGCCCGTTGTTTTCAAGAAGAATCTTAACCTTTGGTCTTACAGCTGCGGCTGTCAAGGCACTTACTATGATCTTTAATGTATCCCCGATAATAAAAGGAACAAGACCTGCAGACAGTGTTGCTGTCCATGAGAGGTCCCTTGTAAATTTTAAAACCAGAAGACCCGGAACATAGACACCGACTGTGCCGGCAAAAGCACAGAGCAGGTACCAGGGGAAACTGTTTTTTGCCTTTGAAAGAAGGCCGCCGATAAGGACAGCGGGAATAAGGCCTATCAGATAGCCTCCGGTCGGGCCGAGCAGGGCTGCAAAGCCGCCTCCGCTTGTGAAAACTGGAAGACCGATTATTCCCAGAAAAAGATACAGAACAACGGCTTCAAGAGACAGAGAAGACGGAAGTGAGAGCGCTGCTATCAGAACAAACAGGGTTTGAAGTGTAACCGGCACCGGTGGAAGCGGTATGCGTATAAAGGCTCCTGCACAAATTAGTGCAGTGAACATGGCAACGAGTATTATTTTTCTTAATGAGTATTTCACTTCTTTGCCGCCTGCTGCTCTTTAAGAATACTTACTATCTCTTTTAAAAGAGCTGTGTTCTCAGAACCTGTTTTGGCAATCTCTTCTTCCTTCTTTGCCATTTCTGCAGCTTTCTTTTCGGCTTCTGCCTTTTCTTCGGCAGCTTTCTTTTCAACGGCATCTTTCTCGTCAGAGGCCTTTTTGGCAGCCGCTTCCTTTATGTCATCTTCAATCTTCTGCTGTACATCGTTTAAGCGGTTCATACCCTTGATGATAAGGAACATGACAAAGGCAGTGATGGTAAATTCAAGAGTTTTCTGAATTACCATGCCGTACTTGATTGCAACTTCTGCAACCTCTTCCGTAGCCGGTGTGAGCACAATCTTAAGCTCGCTAAGGTCTACCTTGCCGAGCAACTTACCTATAATCGGGTTAAGCACTCCCTGAACTATGGAAGTGACAATTGCGTTAAAAGATGCACCTATTACAATACCAACGGCCATCTCAATTACATTTCCGCGAAGAGCAAACTTTTTAAATTCGGCAAAAAAGCCCTTTGTTTTAGGTAATTTTCTGAGCATTTGTTTATCTCCTTGTGTGAACTTTAACTCTTCTTTACGCTTTTTGTCATCCGTAATATTATTAAAAGAGTGTCAGAGGTATAAATGAAGTTAAGTCAGCCAAACAGCGCAAGAATCATAAACACGGCAAGAGTTCTCAGCTCTCTGAGAAAAACAGGCGGCCTGTCAAAGGCTGATCTGGCCAGGACTCTTGAACTTAACAAGGTGTCAACAGGTGAGATTGTGGACTCTCTTCTTGAAAGAGGACTTGTTAAGGAAGCCGGAAAACTTGACTCAGTAAACGGAAGAAAGGCAACAGCCCTTGAACTGGTCGGAGACTCTGCCTTTGTTCTCTCTGTTCACTTCGGTCTCAGATTTACCGAGACGGCCCTTTGTTCTCTTGATGGAAACATAGTTAAGATGGAGCGTCTTCCCTCAGACTTTTCAGAATCTGAAGAAGCCTTTTTTGCCCTTGTTATTAAGAGCTGTCTGAGAAATGCAAAGCTGGTAAAGGACGAGCAGATTGCGGGAGTAGGATTGTCCTCTGATATTGATTTTATAAATGACGGGAAAGCAGAAAGCCTGAAAAAGGCACTTGAGCAGTTTCTAAAGAAAGAGGTTGTCCTTGAAGAAACATCCATAGCCCTCATTGCTGCAGAGAAAGCGGAGAATGAGAGGATGCGGGATAAGGAAAACCTTCTCTACCTGAACTGGGGAGATACGGTGGAACTGTCAATTTACTCAAAGGGAAGTGTTGCAGGAACGTCCGCAGAATTCGGGCACATCATGGTATCCAACAAGGGGGACCTTGAGTCTTTCTGCTCAATATACGCAGTCTGCGGGTCTCATGAGGCTCACTTTAAGGATATATGGGATAAGGTTGGTACCGAGCAGCTGTCCATGATGGCTAAAGCTCTGAGAACTGCTTCAAAGGTAACAGGTTCTTCCTCTGTGATAATTGGCGGAGAAGGGGCAACAATTGAGGAGCGCTGTCTTCAGGAGCTGCGTGATGCATGCCCCGGAATGAAGATTGAGGCTTCGGTTCTCGGAGAGAAGGCTCTGCTTCGCGGTGCCAGCGAGCTTGCTCTTGACCGCTTTTTCTTTATGGGAAGTCTGCTTGACGGAGTAAAAGACTGGATCTGAGGTTGCCGATATGCCTCAAATTAGGTATCTTAGTTCAGTTCTAAGACAAGTTTTGGAGGCAAAATGGAACGCAAACAGTTTAAGACAGAAGTAACTGATCTTCTGCAGCTTATTATTCATTCACTTTATTCACACAAGGAAATCTTTTTAAGAGAACTTATCTCCAACGCTTCAGATGCTCTGGACAAGCTCAGATATAAATCCCTGACAGAAAATTTCACCACAGATGAAATGAGAATTGATATCTCCTTCACAGAGGGAGACAAGAGAACTCTTACCATTTCAGATAACGGAATTGGTATGACTCACGACGAGCTTTCTGAGAACCTGGGAACAATTGCACACTCAGGCACAAAGAAGTTTCTTGCAAACCTTACAGAGGAGCAGAAGTCTGACAGCAACCTTATCGGTCAGTTCGGTGTAGGCTTCTACGCCGCCTTTATGGTAGCCGAGAAGGTCGAGGTTGTCTCAAAGGCCTGGGGAAGCGACAAGGCCTACAAGTGGGCCAGTGACGGCAGGGAAAAATACACTATCGACGAAGCCGAACGTGAAAGCTGCGGCACAACCATCACGCTGTACCTCAACGAAGAGGGCAAGGAGTACGCCAACAGATGGCAGATTGAGAACCTGGTCAAGCAGTACAGCGATCATATTGCCTACCCGATCTACCTTGCTTACGACCAGAACACCTACGATGACAAGTACAATGTCACCGGAACCGAACACAAAGTTGAAAAAATCAACAGTGCTTCCGCCCTCTGGAGAAGAAGCAAGAGCGAGCTGAAGGAAGAGGACTACAACGACTTCTACAAGAATACTTCCTACGACACAGAGAACCCGCTTTTCTACATCCACACAAAGGCAGAGGGTGCTACAGAGTACACAACACTCTTCTTCATTCCTGCCAAGGCTCCTATGGACATGTACCATGCTGACTACAAGCCCGGCGTAAAACTCTACGTAAGACGTGTATACATTACAGATGACGACAAGGAGCTTCTGCCAACATATCTGCGCTTTGTCCGCGGTATTATTGACAGTGAGGACCTTCCTCTTAACGTATCCCGTGAGATTCTTCAGCAGAACAAGGTCATGTCTGCAATCAGAACAGCCTCTGTAAAGAAGCTTCTGGGAGAGTTCAAAAAGATTTCAGAACAGAATCCTGAGCTTTATACAAAGTTTATTGAGCAGTACAACAGACCTCTTAAAGAGGGTCTTTACCAGGACTATGCAAACCGCGACGATCTTCTCGAGCTGGTACGCTTTAAGAGCTCTGAAGTTGAAGGCTACACATCTCTTGCTCAGTACAAGGAAAGAATGAAGAGTGACCAGAAGAGCATTTACTACATTACAGGTGCTGCAGAAGAGACTCTGAAGAATTCTCCGCTTCTTTCCTCCTACAAGGAGAAGGGCTACGAAGTTCTTCTTATGACAGATGATATAGACGAACTTGTAATTGGTTCTATGGGCAAGTACAAGGACCTTGATCTTAAGGCTGTAAACAAGACAGACGCCATGGACGACTTTGCAGACAAGAAGAAGGTTGCAAAGGAAGACAAGAAGGTTGCAGAGAAGATTAAGAAGGCCCTCGGAGACCGCGTTAAGGACGTTAAGGTTTCCTCACGCCTTTCAGGTGTTTCTGCTGTAGTTGTAGCAGACTCAAACGACCCGACTGTCCAGATGCAGCAGCTTCTCAAGGCCATGGGTCAGACAGGTATGCCTGAGAGCGCACCTGTTCTCGAGATCAATGCCGAAGATCCCTTTGTCAAGAAGATTGCCTTATCTGAAGACGAGACCTTTGTTGCAGATGCTTCTTCTGTCCTTCTTGACCAGGCCCTTCTTTCAGAAGGTGTCATGCCCAAGAATCCGGCAGAGTTTGCTGTAAAGCTTCATTCTCTTCTGATATAATCTCTGTATGGCAAAAAGCAGAAGAGACACAGCAGATTCTTATACTCAGCGCGCGCACAGGGAAGGTTACCCTGCGCGCAGTGTTTATAAACTTGAAGAAATCCAGCAGCAGAATAATATTGTAAAACCCGGAGATACGGTTCTTGACGTAGGAGCTGCTCCGGGAAGCTGGACTCTGTACACGCACAGAATGCTCTTGAAGGGAAACGGCACCATTGTTGCCGTAGACCTCAATCCTCTGCGTCTTAACCCTGTCCCTCCAACCGTAATTGAATACACGGGGGACGCCTTTTCTCCTGAAATCCGCGAAAAGCTGATATCCCACGGTCCTTTTGACGCCATAATCAGTGACGCAGCTCCCATGACAACAGGAAACAGAACAGTTGACACGTCCAGAAGCGAGTGGCTTGCCGAGCAGGTTCTGTATCTGGCAGAAGAGCATTTGAAAGTTCACGGGAATCTTGTTATTAAAATCTTCCAGGGCGGGGGACAGCAGGAACTGCTGATCAGAATGAGGCAGATTTTCACAAAGGCAAAAACCCTTAAACCCAAGGCCTGCCGCAACGACAGCTTTGAAACCTACCTGATAGGGCTTGATAAGAAGGCCTGACAAAATGGCAAAAAAAAGCTGGCATCCGGCTTAATAGAATGGGAGAGATGCCGGACGCCAGAAATCACACTAAAGGAGGTATGAAAAAACTGTTGCTCTGCCTTCTATAAAGCAAGAAACGTGCCAACTTTTGTTTTTCATGCCTGAAAAAATAAAAAATTCTTAAAATCATATTTTAAAAGCCCTTAAAACAGTATGCATAAGGCTTATAAAATCAGTCTTTTATTGTGCATTTTACGGTGCAGGTTGTGAAATAATTTCACCAGCAATTATTAGTGTGCAATTATTTCACACTTGCCATGTTTATTTCCCGTGATTATTGTTTATCTATGGCAAATTTAAGACTGAACAAAAAGTTCAAATATGTTTATTTCAACTCCGTAATTTATATCATTGCGGTCAACCTTGTAGTTTATATTCTTTTAAACCTTACAAACATCAGTTTCAGCGGGATCCCGTTGATTTATTATTTAAGTCTTATCCCCGGATGGATAGGCAAGGGCTATATCTGGCAGTATGTGACATACATGTTTGTTCATGTGGACTTTTTCCACATTCTTTTTAACATGTACATGCTCTTTATGTTCGGCAGCATGCTCGAAAGAGCTCTCGGAAGCAAGGAGTTCCTGCTTTTCTATTTCCTGACCGGAACACTTGCCGGTGCTGTAGGCTCACTTGTCTACAACCTTACAGGCATGCCAAATGCAGTAATCTACGGAGCATCCGGTGCTATCTATGCCCTTATGTTCCTTGCCTCGGTTATGGTTCCCAACGGAAAGGTTCTTCTGTTCTTTGTTTTCCCGATAAGGCTCGGAGTTCTTATTCTCGGCTTCCTGATTATTGAAATTTTCAGCTCCATCTTCATTTCAAACGGAGTGAGCTCAATAGTTCATGTGGCGGGAATGCTGATGGCCTGGATTTACTGTCTGGTGCGCTTCAGAATCAGTCCATTCAAGGTTTGGAAAAATCTTTTTAGAAGAGGATAACTGTGTTAGAATTATCCAAAGGATTTGGGAGGACAGAGGGATATGATACCTGCAGATATTATTAAGAGAGTTCCTAAGGTTGAACTTCATCATCATCTGGATGGCGGTCTCAGGCCTTCAACAATAATAGAACTTGCCGGAAAGCAGGGTCTGGAACTTCCGTCTTATAACGAGATTGAGCTTAAGAGCTGGTTTGAGGAAGGATGCAAACAGAAGAGCCTGCCTCTTTATCTTAAAACTTTCAGCGTAACCACCGCAGTTATGCAGAGTGAGGAAAACCTTGCAAGGGTTGCCTACGAGACAGTTCTGGACTGGAAGGAGGAGAATGTAGTTTACGGAGAAGTCCGTTTTGCTCCTATCTTTCACACAGCTCAGGGTCTTTCCATGCCAAGGGTTGTTGAAGCCGTTCTTAAGGGGCTGGAGCAGGGAAAGAAGGAAACAGGCGTTGAATACGGTCTGATTCTCTGTGCCATGAGACACCAGAGTCCGGAGATAAGTCTTGATGTTGCAAAACTTGCAGTTGCCTACAGGGACCGCGGTGTTGTCGGTTTTGACCTGGCCGGAGACGAGAGCGGAAACCCGCCGAAAAAGCATATTGAAGCTTTCCAGTACATTAGAAAAAAGAATTTCAATATTACTCTTCATGCAGGAGAGGCCTTTGGTCTTGATTCAATCTGGCAGGCTATTCAGGTCTGCGGTGCCCACAGAATAGGGCATGGCACACACCTTATAGACGACGTAAACTACGAGGGTCTTAAGATTCAGAGCATGGGAGATCTGGCTCACTATGTACTGGACAAGAGAATTCCTCTCGAGATGTGTCTTTCAAGCAACATAGGAACTGGAGCTGCAGAGAGTTTTGCAGACCATCCGTTCCAGCTGTTCTTCAGAAATCATTTCAGAGTCTGCCTGTGTACTGATAATCCTCTTATGAGCAACACAACCATGACAAAGGAAATGCAGATTGCTGCAGATAACTACGGGTTGACTCTCAAGGACCTTGAGAGAGTTACCGTAAATGCCATGAAGAGTGCTTTTGCCCATCACGAGCAGAAGCTCGGAATTATCTATCAGGTAATTAAGAAACAGTACGCCGATATAAAGCAGGAGTACGGCTATTCCGACTGGAATTGATTGATTTGTGATTGTTTTTCACCGACGGCACCCGAAAAGGTGCCGTTTTTATTTCCCTTTATTGTTTTATCACCTCTGATTCGTTAGAATAACCGCAGTACAGGAGATTATTAACCATGAGAATGAGTAAACTTTTTTCAAAAACCCTCAGAGAGGCCCCAAACGGAGCTGATACAAAGGGTTACGAATATCTTCTCAGGGCAGGCTATATAGACCAGCTGGCTTCAGGAATATTTTCACTTCTTCCCCTTGGATTCAGGTCCATCAGAAAGATTTCAACAATTGTAAGGGAGGAGATGGATGCTCTTGGAGCACAGGAAATCCTCATGCCGGTAGTAAACCCGGGAGACATCTGGAAGGAAACCGGCCGTTTTTACAGCATTGACAGGGAAATGACCCGCTTCAAGGACCGCCGTGACAGCGACATGTGCCTTGCCATGACTCACGAGGAGTGCTGCACAGACTTGGGCAGAAACGTAATTGATTCATACAAGCGCCTTCCTCTTCTTGTCTATCAGCTTCAGACAAAGTGGCGTGACGATCCGCGTCCGAGGGCAGGCCTTATCAGAGTCCGTGAGTTTACCATGAAGGACAGCTACAGCTTTGACCGCGACCAGGCAGGTCTGGAGAAGGTCTACAAGGCCCACTATGATGCTTACTTTAGAATCTACAAAAGATGCGGGCTTCCCGTTGTTGCAGTCGGCTCAGACAGCGGCATGATGGGAGGAAAGGTCTCTCACGAATACATGTATCTTTCACCGGTAGGGGAAGACACAATCATTACATGCCCGGCATGCGGTTACACAGCCAACAGACAGGTTGCAAAGTTCAAAAAGACATACTGTGCAGAAGAGATGAAGGAGAAGGAGCTGGTTTCTACTCCGGATGCAAAGACAATTGATGATCTTTGCCGTGTTCTCAACATCAGTGCCGAAAAGACTGCCAAGGCTGTCTTTATGGTAGGAACATACATTAACGACAAAGACGGAAGCGAAGAAGAGCGCCTTATTGCCGGTATTATCCGCGGCGACATGGATGTAGAGGAGAACAAGCTTCAGAATGCAGCTATGGCAAACTCAATGAGACCTGCACATGAAGAGGAAATTACTGCAGCGGGAATGGTTCCGGGCTTTGGTTCACCTATCGGATGTAAGAAGGGAACTGTTGTTGTAATTGATGATTCGGTTGCAAAGAGCAACAACCTTGTAGCCGGGGCCAACAAGGAAGGCTATCACTACATTAACACCAACTACGGCAGAGACTATGAAGGCACGGTTGCGGATATAGCAAGTGCTCAGGACGGCTATCTGTGTCCTGAATGCGGCAAGCCTCTTAAGGCTTCCAAGGGTGTTGAGGTTGGAAACATCTTCCAGCTCGGCACACGTTACTCAGAGGCTATGAACTGTTACTTCCAGGATGAGAACGGCGAGAGAAAGCCGGTAATTATGGGAAGCTACGGTATAGGAATAGGAAGACTTCTTGCTTGTCTTTGTGAGGAATATAACGACGAGAAGGGCCTTAAACTGCCTCTTTCAGTCGCTCCGTTCCAGGTTCATCTTATTAGTCTGATAAAAGATGCAGAAGTTGGAGAAAGGGTTTATAATGAACTTAGTAATGCGGGCATAGAAGTCCTTTATGACGACAGGAAGGAAACTGCAGGTGTCAAATTTGCAGATGCTGACCTGATTGGAGTTCCTGTGCGCATTACAATCGGTGCAAGAAGTTATGCAGAGGGAAATTACGAAGTTAAGCTCAGAAGCGAAGACTCCGTAAATCTCTGTCCGCTTTCTTCAATTGTGTCCGATACGCAGGCCCTCTTAGCAAAGCTCAACAGGGAATGAGGGGTCAGTATTAACCCGGGCTTTGATGAATATATTGTGTCCGTCTGTTTAGCCGGACACGCTTTTGATTTTAAAACTTGATTTTAATCAGGAGGACATACTGTGCTTGATTCCGCAACATTGGACATGCTGAAAGAGAAAGCAAAGGAAATCAGAATCTCAACTATTAATGAAATTGCCCACCTGGGAAAGGGACACATTGGTGGAGCTATGTCAATCGTAGATGTACTGGCATATCTTTACTACCATGAGATGAATATCGACCCATCAAATCCTAAGATGGAAGGACGCGACAGATTTGTATGTTCCAAGGGACACGCAGGTCCGTCAATTTATGCAACACTGGCTGACAAGGGATACTTCCCCAAGGACTGGCTGCTTACCCTCAACAAGGGCGGCACAAACCTTCCGAGCCATTGTGACATGACAAAGACTCCCGGAATTGACTTTACAACAGGTTCTCTCGGACAGGGCGCAAGTGCAGCAGCAGGTATTGCCCTCGGACAGAAGATTAAGGGAGAGAAGGCATTTACATACCTTATTCTCGGTGACGGTGAAAGCCAGGAAGGACAGGTCTGGGAGATGGCAGAGTTTGCTTCAACACAGAACCTTGGAAACCTGATTGCTTTTACAGACTTCAACAAGCAGCAGCTTGACGGTTATACAAAGGATGTTATTAACATGGACAACCTTGATACCAGATGGCTTGGATTCAACTGGCATGTTCAGAGAATCAACGGTCACGACTTTAACGCTATTGATGATGCAGTTCAGGCAGCAAAGAAGGTTAAGGACCGCCCGAGCATGATCATTATGGATACAATTAAGAGCTGGGGCTACGCTCCTGGTGTTGGTGTTGTTTCCAACCACAGTATGGCAGTCTCCGAAGAGGATGCAAAGTCAGCCATCGAAGCTCTTGAAGGAGGCGCAAAATGAGAGATACAGCTGATCTTGGAAACATGAAAGATGCAATCATGGCAGCAATCATTGATCTTGCCACAGAGCACAAAGATGTCTGCATGCTTGAGGCTGACCTCATGACATGTCTCGGAAGTACAGGTTTTAAGAAGCAGTTCCCTGAAAGATTCTTCAACTGCGGTATTGCAGAAGCCAACATGGTTGGTGTTGCAGCAGGTCTTTCTTCAATGGGTTTTGTTCCTTTTGCTGATTCATTCGGCGTCTTCTCATCAAGAAGAGCATATGACCAGTTCTTCCTTTCCGTTAACTATGCAAAGCAGAGAGTCCACCTTATTGGTACAGACCCCGGTGTTACAGCCCAGGTCAATGGTGGAACACATATGCCGTTTGAGGATATTGCACTGATGAGACAGATTCCTGATCTTATCATTCTCGATCCTTCTGACGGTCAGAGCTGCTATGAACTTATCCGCCAGGCCTATGAAAGCGGCCACAGCTCATATCTGAGAGCCGGCAGAAGAGGAATCACTCACAGATATCCTGTAGGAACAAAGATTGAGCTTGGAAAGGGCATTGTCCTTCAGGACGGTACTGATGTAGCTATCTTTGCCACAGGTGAGACCATGGTCAATGAAGCTGTCAAGGCTCTTGAGATTCTCAAATCTGCAGGAATCAGCGCTGCCCTTATCGACCTTCATACAATCAAGCCGCTGGATACAGAGCTTGTTGAGAAGTATGCAAAGAAGACAGGTCACGTTCTGGTTTGCGAGAACGGCAGATATGCAGGCGGCGTAGGTGAGGGTATTGCTTACCATCTGGCCAAGACATGTCCGACAAAGATGGATTTTGTCAATGTTGGCGAGAGATTCGGTGAGGTTGGTAACCTTGCTTACCTTATCAAGGCCTTCGGTTTCACAGCTGAGGATATTGCTGCAAAGGCAAAGGGTCTTCTTAAGTAAGATTTATCTTTTGATTATGAGCCACTGCAAATTTTTGCGGTGGCTTTTTTCTTTATGGTGTGGGTTTTGAAAAACCTGTTGTATAATAAAGTTATGAAACAGTTTGATATCTTTATTCTGGCTCTCAGGGATTTTGAAACAAATGACAGGATTCTTTACAATCTGCCCAGAAACAGGACGGCGCTCTCTCACGCTCTGGCTGTGAGAATCATGAAGGTTCTGGAGAAGAATTCTCTGCCTTACTCCGTTGATATGGCTGTTTCAGAGACATGGTCTAGAAAGAACCTTGTTCCGGATATTCTTGTTCACAACAGGGAGAAGGGGAAGAAGTTTTTATCCGTAGTCTGCAGAAATGACTATCTTTCAGAGGATGAGCAGGAAGAGCTGATCCGTCTCTCTTCTGAAAATCCGAAAACCCTCTATCTTGGTCTTTCATTCTTCCCGCAGAAAAATTACATGCTCATCTATGCTGCAGGCGGGGGCAAGATTGAGTATCTTCACTTTTCAAGAAACACTCTTACTTCTGAGGCTGTCCGTGTTAAGACTTCTGATGTTGTTTACGAAAGTGATGAGCAGATGGCGTTAAAACTTAACGTTTAAAATCAGGTGCGGGAAAACCAGGCCTGAAGCAGAATTCCTGCGGCAACACTTACATTCAAAGATCCCTTTGTTCCGGCCATGGGTATGGTGATTCTGCCTGTGCAGCAGCCAAGTATTTCAGGACTTATTCCAAACTCCTCACTGCCAAGTACGGCAGCACCGCGAACGGGGAATGAGAATGTGTTTATGTTCTCTCCGCCAAGTTCCAGTGCCAGTACTTCACCTTCTTTGTAGGTCTTAAGAAGCCTTACTACTTCTTCCTCACTCATAAAGGTCCACTCAACCGTTTCCGTTGTGCCTCTGGCTGTTCTTCTGGCTCTCTGATGCTCCGGGGAGGCTGAGCCTTCTACAAGGATGATCTTTTTAATGCCGAAGGAGTCTGCGCTTCTGAAAACAGCTCCCACGTTGTAGGGACTTCTCAAGCGGTCAAGGATCAGAATCTTGTCCTGTATGGTTCTCCTGGAGACGTCCAGGTCTCCGCTGTCGTCTGTAAAATCCCAGTCGGACGGTTCGGCTCCAAGGCGTGTAAGAAGAGCCTGCGAGTAGTCTTCAAGACGGAAGGCAAGGCTCTTAAACTCATCTTCTGTCTGTGGCTGCTCTGTGCTTATTTCCTTAAGTCCCGCCAGGGGAAGAATTGTGTTTATGTAGACTAAGTCGGGGCATTGCTTAAGTCGTGCGCGGTGTGCAGCTTCTGCTAAAATCATGGAGATTTTTCGGATTCTGGTTCTTTCCTTGAGTGAGAGAAGCTTCTTCTCAGTCAGCATCTTCCTCGTCCTCTTCCTTAACTTTCATGGTCGGAAGAACGCAAAGAGCAAATTCTCCCTTAACAGTCTTCAGCTGTGAAAGAACCTCTTCTGCAGTTCCTGTTATAAATTCTTCAAAAGTCTTGGTCATTTCTCTTCCGAGAACCATGGTCCTTTCAGGAGCCAGGTTTTTAAGCTCTTCAAGGGTTTTCTGAATTCTGAACGGAGATTCATAGATTATGAAGGCCTCATCCCGTTCAAGAAGCTGATTCAGGCGCTTTTGTCTTCTTCCGCTTTTAGGGCTGAGAAAACCTTCAAAAGTAAAGGTCTTTCCGGCAAGGCCGCTTGCACTGATAAGGGTTACTGAGGCGGAGGCTCCGGGGATGGGAACAACCTTGAATCCTGCTGCTCTGACTATTCTTACAAGGCGGCTTCCCGGATCACTTACTCCGGGGGTTCCTGCATCTGAGCAGTAGGCTACATCATGGCCCTCGGAAAGGAGTTTTACTATTCCGTTTGCCGAGTTTTCCTCGTTTCTTGCATGGCAGGCAATGAGGGACTTTCCCTGGATTCCAAGGTGGTTGAGAAGGATTGATGTGTGTCTTGTGTCTTCACATGCAATCGTATCCACGCTCTTAAGGGTTTCTACTGCCCTGAGAGTGATATCAGACATGTTTCCGATAGGTGTGGCCACAATATAAAGAATACTCATGTCTTGAGGATATATTATTTACGTATAAAAAGGAAAGTGATAGAATTCGCACACAAAGGATTCAAATATGAACTTTACAAAAAGAACAGTTACATGCGGCGCTTTAACAGCCGCAGACGTTGGAAAAACAGTTATTCTCAACGGTTGGGTTCACAGAGACAGAAACCACGGAGCCCTTCATTTTATCAACCTCAGAGACCGCTACGGTATTACTCAGGTTGTTGTAGATGATAATGCTTCAGAAGAACTTCAGAAGGCAGCTGCTCAGCTGAAGATGGAGTACTGTATAGCCGTAACCGGCGTTGTAAGAAAGCGCCCGGACAACATGGTCAACAAGGACATGGCTACAGGTGAGATTGAAGTTCAGGCCCAGAAGATTGAGATTCTGTCAAAGTGTGAGGTTCTCCCGTTCATGATTGATGAGGAGACAACTGCAAATGAGGATCTCAGGCTCAAGTACAGGTTCCTGGACCTCCGCTCAGGCGGTATGCAGAAGAGAATCAGGCTCAGACACGAGTTTATCAAGGCTATCAGAGACTTCCTTTGCGACAAGGACTTCTATGAGATAGAGACTCCGACCCTTATCAGAAGCACACCGGAAGGAGCAAGAGACTTCCTTGTACCTTCCAGAAAATATGCAGGAAAGTTCTATGCTCTTCCGCAGAGCCCGCAGCTTTACAAGCAGCTGCTCATGGTCAGCGGATTTGACAAGTACTTCCAGATTGCCCGCTGCTACAGAGACGAGGACGCCAGAGGCGACCGCCAGCTCGAGTTTACACAGCTGGACGTGGAGATGAGCTTTGTTCAGAGAGATGATGTTCTTTCCCTTATGGAAGAGCTGTTCGGCTACGTATTCAAGAGAACCATGAACTATGAGCTTCCTGCTCACTTCAGAAGAATTGACTACTTTGATGCCATGAACACCTACGGCTGCGATAAGCCGGATCTCAGATTTGAATGTGAGATTAAGGATCTCGGTCCTCTTGTTGAGAAGTCCACATTTGATGCCTACAAGCAGATTCTCGCCGACAAGGGCTATGTAAAGGCTGTTGTTGCTCCTGCTACAGAGGGTTTTGATTTTACAAGAAAGTATCTTGATTCTCTTTCAGAGGCTGCCAAGGTTTACGGCGCCGCCTTTGTTCCGTTTATCAAGGTTGGCGAGAACAACGGACTTTCAGGAAGTGCGGCAAAGTACTTTGCAGGTCTTGAAGCAGAGCTTTGCTCCTACCTTGGCGCTAAGAACGGTGATGTAATTCTGATGGTTGCACACAACAACTGGAAGAAGTGCTGTGCTTCAGCAGGTGCTCTGAGAAGCAAGCTTGGTAAGGACCTTGGTCTAATCAGACCGGGCTTTGCATTCTGCTGGATTGTTGACTTCCCGCTCTTTGAGTACAACGAGGACGAGGGTCACTGGGAGGCTGCACACCACATGTTCAGCATGCCGCAGGCCAAGTATATTGATACTCTCGAGCAGAATCCGGGAGAGGTCAGAGGCGATTTGTACGACATGGTTGTCAATGGCTACGAGTGTGCTTCAGGTTCAATCAGAATTCATGACGTTGAGCTTCAGAAGAGAATCTTCAGAATCTGTAACTTCACGGATGAGGAAGCGGAGAAGAAGTTCGGCTTCCTGCTTAATGCATTTAAGTACGGACCACCACCACACGGTGGAATTGCTCCCGGAATTGACAGAATGGTCATGATTATGAGCGATCAGAGTTCAATCAAGGAGGCAATTGCCTTCCCGAAGAACAGTTTTGCTGTCTCTCCGATGGACGATTGTCCGAATGATGTAGATGCAAAGCAGCTTGAAGAGCTCCATCTTGCCATCAAGTATCCTGAAAAATAATCAGAATTTTGTAATTTGTGCCGGAAGGTCCTGCGGGGTCTTCCGGTTTTTTATTTGTTTGGAGGCTGGGTGGCGGGATGAGGCAGGATGTAAACTTTTAGCTAGAAAAAAGTGGGGAAAGGTTTATTTTATAAACCCTGAAAGAAAATTTTTTATTTAAAAGTTTATTTCTCGAAGCTCAGTGCTGTGTGGCGGGGTGTAAGTTGTCTAGATTCTTCAAAAATTGAAAAAAATAATTCCCTTTTTGTCTATATTTTCAAAAAAATTAAGAATCTGGACAATCCAGGTAGCAAAACAAAGCTCTCTCTAAGTAGCGGACTTTCTGATAGACCGTTTTTTCAGTTGTTGTTATCATTGAAACATGGACTTAAAGATCAAGGAACTTGAAGCCTCACAGGTGCGCTTCTCATATGATGAAAAAACTGTCTCTCTTTTAAGAGGCAAATACTCAAAAACAGGTGCAATAGGACAGCCCAGGGCGGTCTCTGCACTTAAGATGGGAATGAGCGTTAAGAGCAGAGGCTACAACATATACATAAGCGGAGAAGAGGGCACTGGCAGAAGAACTGCAGTGAAGGAACTGGCTTCAAAGATGAGCGGCCCTCATTACGATCTGGCCTATGCTTTTAATTTCACATCTCCCGAGCACCCGCTCTTACTAAAACTCACATCGCCAGAGGGCGCAGAATTAAGAGATGCATGCGAAAGAGCAGCTGCAGAAATAGAGAACGGCAGATATGAAGAAGCATCAAAAGAGATAGAAAAATTTTCAGATACAGATAATTTACAGCTTAGAAGCTTTATTACAAAAGTCAGAACACTCTGTGAAAGAAAGGATGCATCTCTTAGCGCAGACAGGGTACGCATTAATCTTGTCTCGGACGGAAGTCTGACAAAGGAACTTCCGGTAGTCTGTGAGTACCATCCTACAGAGGAGGCTCTGTTCGGGCAGATAGGACACAGGTATAAAGAAGATCATTTGAACCTTTCCTGCGGATCTCTGCTCAGGGCTTCAGGCGGCTTCTTTGTGGTGAACATGAATCAGGTACTGGACCATGGAGAACTGTGGTCTGCAATCAAGCTGTTTGCTGAAAGCTCAGGCTTCAGTGTCTATGACGAGGACTCTCAGAGTAAGCGTTTTGTGCGCCCGGAGGCTTCTTCTCTGGCAGGAACAGTTAAGATTATCCTTCTTGGAAGCGACGCGCTCTACGACAGGCTCTGTGAGACAGATCCTCAGTTTCTCAGGCTGTTTAAAGTCTGTGCAGAGTTTGATTTTTCCATGCCTGCAAACGAAGAGAACATGGGCCTTACAGTTGCCTACATTCTCGACAGTGCAAAGCGCAACCATCTGAAGGAAGTTAAGGACAGCGCCCTTTGTGAACTTTTAAAGTACAGCTCCTGGTATGCAGAGATGAGAGGTGAGCTTACAACAAAACTCAGCGTTGTTTCAGACCTGCTTTCTGAGGCAGACTATCTGGCACCGGAAGACGGAATAGACGGAGAAGCTGTAAGAAAGGCCCTTCAGGAGCGTGATTTTGCAAATGGAATTACTGAGAGCCGCATAAGCCAGGAGATAGAAAACGGCGCGATGATTATTTCTCTCGAGGGAACAAAGATAGGAGTGATTAACGGCCTGGCCGTTATGGACAGAGGCCTTGTTTCCTTCGGAACTCCTGCAGTTATTTCTGTTTCCGTTGCTCCGGGAAGTGAAGGGATTGTAAATATTGAGCATGAAGCAGGGCTTTCAGGAGAGATTCACGACAAGGGTCTTCTGATTCTTGAAGGCTATCTTAGAAAACAGTATGCAAGAAACTTTGCCCTGTCTGTCTACGCCGGAATCTGTTTTGAGCAGAGCTACAGCGAAGTTGACGGAGACAGCGCTTCAAGCTCTGAACTTTTTGCACTTCTTTCTGCCATAGGAGAGCTTCCCGTGCGTCAGGAGATAGCGGTAACCGGTTCTGTAAACCAGCTTGGAGACATTCAGCCGGTTGGCGGAATAAACGAGAAGATAACAGGGTTCTTTGATATCTGTGCCTCCTCAGGTCTTACAGGAAGACAGGGTGTAATAATCCCGGTTCAGAATGTTAAGAGCCTGATTCTCCCGGAGAAGGTTGTAAAGGCAATAGAGGAGAGGAAGTTCCATATTTATCCGGTTTCTACTGTGGACCAGGGAATGGAGATTCTGACACTCAGACCAAGCGGAGAGCGCTCTGTTAAGGGAACCTTCCCGGCAGATACGGTAAACAGAATAATTGAAGACCGTCTGAGAAAACTGTACGAGCTTTCAAGACCCGCAAGCTGACAGAAACTTACGAGGTGTGTATGACAGTATTTGAACTTAAAAATTATTTTGACCAATTGTTTGATACTCCTTCCTTTCATTCGTTTGATGCTTCATTAAATGGCCTTCAGGTAGGAAATGAGGATAAGGAGATTTCATGTGTGGCATTTGCAGAAGATGCCTGCATTCAGACCATAAAGGAAGCAGCTGAGAAGAAAGCTGACTTTCTCTTTGTTCATCACGGTCTTTTCTGGGGTTCTGCAAAGCCGGTAACCGGGGCTCTTTACGAGAGAATTAAGCTTCTGATGGAAAACCACATAGCCCTGTATGCCTGCCATCTTCCTCTGGACTGCCATGAAGAGCTAAGTCACAACGCACAGATGGCAAGGCTTCTGAAAATAAAGAAATCCTACCCGTTCGCATGGGTAGGGCCCAGGGCTACAGGATTGTACGGGGAGCTTGAAAAGCCACTGAAGGCAGAAGAAATATGCAGAATGCTTGGAAGAGAGAAACCTGTCTCGGTTATGGGAAATAAAGACAAAGAACTTAAAAAGGTTGGAATAATTTCAGGTGACGGGAACTCAGATTTGCTTCAGGCTATCTCTCTTGGACTGGATGCTCTTGTCACGGGTGAGACTCATTACTCTTCATATAATGACTGTGTGGATAATGGATTTACAATTATAAACATGGGTCATTATTTTACCGAGGTTTTCGGAGTTAAACAGACTATGAAGAAGATAGAAGAGGAGAAGGGTCTTAAGACTGTCTTTATTGATGTTCCTTGCGCTTTGTAATAGATTATCACTATGCAGAAAAACAGCCCTGTCCGTAAGATTCTCCCCTTTATTCTGTCTCTGGTCATAATTCTTATTGACCAGGCATCAAAACAGTGGGTTATAGATAACATTCCTCTTGGTTCTGTCTATAAGAGTTATTTCGGAGATTTTCTGATTATCTGGCACATTAGAAATACAGGGGCCGCGTTCAGCATGGGTGCCTCCTGGGGTCCTTTTATGCGCACGCTTGTGTTCCTGATTGTCCCGTTTATAGTAATTGGCTTTCTCGGCTATGCAGTCTGGACGGACAAGAGTAAGTTCACAGCTTTTCAGAGGTGGACCGGAGCCATGATTTTGGGCGGTGGTCTTGG
Organism: Sphaerochaetaceae bacterium; assembly: GCA_024699225.1. Taxonomy (GTDB): domain Bacteria; phylum Spirochaetota; class Spirochaetia; order Sphaerochaetales; family Sphaerochaetaceae; genus UBA1265. Next base: position 26,814 of record JAILPZ010000046.1, on the reverse strand, counting down.
GACCATGTATGACAGGGTTTTCAGATTTAATGAGGGTGTTGTTGATTTTATCAGTATAAAATTCTACGGGCTTTTCGGGATGGACCGCTGGCCTACGTTTAATATCAGTGACAGCTGCGTTGTTGTTGGAGTAATACTGTTTATGATTTCAGTTCTCTTTCAGAAGGAGGGCAAATGACAGAGCCTCTTGAGAAGCTTGTCTGGTTCCCGTTCAGCGACGAACCTGTAGTTCCCTCACTAAAGCATATTCCTCAGTTTTCAGACCCGCAGATTATCATGCCCAACCAGGCCTGTGACAGCCGCTGGCACATGTTCTTTCATTCCTGGATCGGGGTGCATCACTTTGTCTCTGATTCGGGCATTGCGTGGGAGCCGGTGAAGGTAATAGCCTTCCGCGGGCATTATCCTTCAATCTTCAGGGACGGTGAAAATTATCATCTTCTGTATGAGACTCATGACACGCGTTTTTCAGGCAGCCGTGCAGAGCGCAAGGAGGCCGGGCGCGGTTCAAGAATAGAGATGCGCACCTCAACCGACCTGCTTACGTGGAGTAAGCCGCGTCTTCTGCTGAAGGCAAGCGATGTGCCGTATGCAGGAAACTATCTGACAAAGCCCGGCATTTCCAGGCCTCAGCTTTTGAAGTTCGGCGACACATATCGTCTCTATTTCGGCGCTTCTCATCTGACTCTTCCGGATACAGGCCAGAAGGCTTCAAGATACTTTGGTTTTGCAGTTGCAAAGGATATAAAGGGCCCGTTCATTGTTACCCGGCAGACTCCTCTGATTGAGGCTGCCCCTGACAGCAGGTGGAAAAACCTCGGCTGCGGAAGTGTGCGTCTTGTTGAGACAGACCAGGGACTCTATGCTGTTGAGTGTGGAATATTCTGGAATGAAGAGAAGAAAAAGACCGGCGCGGCCATGATTCTTCTTAAGTCAGAAGACGGCCTTGTTTTTGAGCAGTGCAGAAAAGATCCTATTCTCGTTCCGTCAGAGCGCGGCTGGGCCAGTTCGTACATAATGGGCTGCGACATGCGTTATGAGGCTTCTGAAAAGTGCTGGTACTGTTACTTCAGCGCAAACGGAAAGTCCACAAGAACTCTTCTTGGCTTCTTTACCAAGCAGGAGGCAATAGGTCTTCTTATTGGAGCGCTTCCACCGCAGAGTTCACAGACTACTGAACCAAAATTACATGGGGTTTTTCTTTAACAGCCCTTTCTTCCTTGGTAAGAATATCAATTGAGTTTACGTTTCTTCCCCTGATAAAGTCGGAGATAGCTTCCATTGTGTCCTTCCATCTGTCTGAGATGGGGTAGTTTATGAAGTTGTGAATTTCGTTCGGGCACTCGATAATCTTTGCAGGCGAGTCAGCTGAATTAAGAGCCTGAGCATACAGTCGCGCATCATCACTTAACGGATTTTTGCCGGAGGCAATGACAAGGGTCTCGGGCAGCCTTGAATGATCCTGTGCCAGAAGCGGTGAGAACAGGGGGTCAAGTATGTCTTTTGGCTCTCTCTGATAGTTGTTTATATAATATGTGAGAATCTTCTTTGAAATAACCGGATGGTCCTTATACTTCTCTATGCTCTGGGTTCTCAGTCTGCAGTCTGTTATGGGATCTATAAGTATAAGACCTGCCGGAACCGGTCCCTTTTTGTCTCTTGCCACACGGGAAACGGCTGCAGCAAGGTTTCCTCCTGCGCAGGAGCCGAGAAGGTAAATCTTATCCGTATCCAGCTTCCAGTATCTTGCACCCTGATATGCCCATAAGAAGGCATTGTAACAGTCGTATACCGGGACGGGGAACTTGAACTCCGGAGCCATACGATAGTCGATTGAGAGAACAGCTGATCCTGTTGCCTGACAGATATTGCCGCAGATTGCCGAGCACTTGTCCATATTGCCGAACATCCAGCCACCATCGTGAATGTAGATAATCAGGGAGGTGGGGTCTGTCGCAGATTTTTCTCTTTTTCTGAAAAGGGTTCCGTAGATGGAAACGCCGTTTTCAATCGGAATAATAAAGAGGTCTTCCGTCACCTTTCCCTTTACCGGACGGTAAAGACGTTTGAACGTCCAGTTCCTGGAAAGCTCCATCTTGTTGTATTCGTTAATCTGACTTTCGGTCAGTCTTGTTACATCAAGCGGATCTATCTGCTCTGAGAGATTTAGGATTTTGTTTGTTCGCGGTGACAAATTGTATTCCGGCATGTCATTATGATACAATATGGTCGTTATATTTTTCAATTACCGGAGGTTTTTATGATCCTGGTTACCGGAGGAGCCGGATTTATAGGCTCACATACATGTTTAAAGCTCCTTGAAGGCGGTTATGAGGTTGTTGTAGTGGATAACCTGAGTAACAGCCATACTGAATCACTGGAAAGAGTTAAGAAAATAACGGGAAAAGACCTGGCCTTTGTCAAAGCTGACTGCTGTGATGAAAAAGCCATGGATGAGGTTTTCTCAAAATACAATATTGACGGTGTAATCCACTTTGCAGGCCTTAAGGCTGTAGGTGAGAGCGTTCAGAAACCTCTTGAATACTTCTCAAACAACCTTAATTCTTCCCTGGTTCTTCTCCGGGTCATGAAAGCTCACGGAGTAAAACGCCTTGTATTCTCTTCAAGTGCCACCGTTTATTCTGCAGACAACACCATGCCTCTTAACGAGGAGTGCAAGACAGGAAACTGTACAAATCCTTACGGCTGGACAAAATACATGAGCGAACAGATTTTCAGGGCAGCCTGTGTTGCAGATCCGTCTCTGACTGTTGTTCTTCTTCGCTATTTCAATCCTGTCGGAGCTCATCCGAGTGGGCTTATAGGGGAGGACCCCAAGGGAATTCCAAACAACCTCATGCCTTACGTAAGTCAGGTAGCTGTAGGTAAGAGGGAATATCTGACTGTTTTCGGAGATGATTATGATACTGAGGACGGAACTGGAGTTCGTGACTATATTCATGTAGAAGACCTGGCAAGAGCACACCTGTGTGCTGTCTCTTATTCGGAGAAGTCTGAACCGGGTTGTGAGGTGTTCAACATAGGAACCGGCAAGGGGTCAAGCGTTCTTGATATAGTAAAGGCTTTTGAGAAGGCTTCAGGCAGGAAGGTTCCATACAAAATCGGACCAAGAAGAGCCGGAGATCTTGCTACCGTATATGCCGGTACAGAGAAGGCTGAGAAGGTCCTTGGATTTAAAACTGAATACAATCTTGAACAGATGTGCAGGGATGCCTGGAACTGGCAGAGTAAAAATCCTGACGGCTACAATAAATAAGCATGTGACAGGCGGCTTTTCCGCCTGTTTTTTATTCTAAAAATGCAAAAATTGTTATCTTTTTGTTTCTCATACAAAAACAATACAAGTATTTGTACGCTCCGTAACGGATATTTGTCCGTATAATAAGGACACATTGATTAAAAACGGTATATTTATGCAAAAACAGGGCATTGTGACTGCCAAATTACAAATAAAATACAAATTTTTCTATTGTGTCATAATCATTAAATTGGGTACAATATTAAGACCTATATTCTAAAAACCTATAATGGAGGAATAATAATGAAAAAAGTTTTAGTCATGCTTTTAGTGGCTCTTACAGTTTTCACAGCTTTCGTCAGCTGCTCAAAGAAGAGTGCTGAGACAGCTGAGGCTGCAACTACTACAACAACTACAACAACTACTACTGCTGCTCCTGTCGCAGAGACAAAGGCTGCAGAGCCTGTTAAGGAAGTTGCTGCAGCTCCTGCTGCTGTTTACGAGCGCGGTGATGATGAAGCCATCTATGAAGAAGTTCTTGGCGAGTACGAAGCACTTTGTGCTAAGGCTGCTGCTGAGGCTAATGATGACGCAAGATTTGTTCTTTATGCTCAGGCAGAAGCTTATCTTCTTGATTCAGCTGTAATGCTCCCGACAACAACACAGGGTGGTGCATATACAATTTCAAGAGTTGCTTATAGAACAATCCCATACGTCAACTGGGGAAATGATGATGACAGATGGTATGGTATTATCATTTCTGAAGATTTCATCTCAAAGGAAGAGAGAGCTGAAATGGTTGAAATGTGGAATGCTGCTGTTAAGGGCGAAGGCACATATGATGCTGCTGCTTATCTTAAGAGCAAGGGCCACAACATTGTTACAGACTACAAGACAACATTCTCAACAGCTCCTGTAACACTTGATACTCTCAACACATCTTCACAGTCAGATACAGAGATTCTTGTTAACACAACAGATAACCTTGTCCAGTACAACAACCTCGGACAGATGGTTCCTTCAATGGCAGAATCCTGGTCAGTATCAGATGACGGTCTTACATACACATTCAACATCAGAAGAGGAGCTTACTGGTTCACATCAGAAGGCACAGTCTATTCTGAAGTTACAGCTTACGACTTCGAAGCAGGTTTCCAGCACATGCTTGATGCTGAAGCAGGTCTCGAGTGGCTCGTAGACGGTGTTGTTAAGGGCGCATCAGAATACCTCTATGCCGGTGGTTCATGGGCAGACGTAGGATACAAGGCAATTGATAAATACACAGTACAGATTACACTTGAGCAGCCTGCTTCTTACTTCATCACCATGCTGACATACAGCTGCTTCTCACCGATCTGTAAGCCGTTCTACGAATCACGTGGCGGTGTCTTCGGTAAGGAAGAGTATGCTGCTGCATATGCTGCAGGTACAATCAACTATGGTCTTGCAACAGATGTTTCATCACAGGTTTACAACGGTGCATTCCTTCTTCAGAAGCTCAATCCGGATTCAGAGATTGTTGTTGTAAAGAACAAGAAGTACTGGAACAGAAACGCTGTTAAGATCAACTCCATCACATGGATCTATGATAATGGTGAAAACCCGGTTGCTCTTTACAATGATGTCGTAAAGGGAACATACGCAGGTCTTGGTCTTACAGAGGCTTCCGGAACTCTTGCTCTTGCTAAGGCAGACGGAAACTTTGACAAGTATTCATATGTCTCAGATACAACTTCAACATCTTACTTCTGTGGTCTGAACCTCAACAGAGGAACATTCGCACTTGAGTCAGGTGCAGTTGCATCAACAAAGACAGAGCAGCAGAAGATTGATACAGAGACAGCTATGATGAACAAGAACTTCAGAAAGGCTATCGTTTCTGCATTCGATAAGGAAACATACAACGCAGTTTCAAGAGGTCAGGACCTTGCTCTTACAAACCTCAGAAACATGTATACACATCCTGAATTCGTTCAGCTTTCAACAGACCAGACAGATGAAGACGGACACACATTCGTAGCTGGTACCATGTACGGCGAAATGGTTCAGTATTACTGTGACAAGCTCGGTGCAGGTATCACAGTTGCTGACCAGTGCAACGGATGGTACAACGCAGAAGCTGCAAAGAAGTATCTCGAAGCAGCTAAGGCAGAGCTCGGTGATTCTGTAACATGGCCGATCGTTCTTGATAACGTTTATTACTCAGCAAGCAACTCACAGGTTGCACAGTCAGAGGCTGTAAAGCAGGTTATTGAGGCAGCTCTCGGTTCAGAGAACGTTGTAATCAACAATGTTGAAGCTACAACATCTTCAGACTTCTATGCTTCTGGTTACAGAGCATCTAACGGAGAAGCCGGCAACTTTGATATCTTCTACGGTTCAGGTTGGGGCCCAGACTTCGGTGATCCTTGCACATACCTCAACACCTTCCTCGGATATGGTGCTGGTTACATGACAAAGGTTATCGGACTGTTCTGATAATTAACGCTTTCCGTTAAAAAATCTTTAAATTGCATCGGAGGGCACAGTGTGTCCTCCGATGTTTGTTTTCCTGGAAAAATAAATGAAAAAATACCTTTTTAAGAGAATTCTTTTTTCAATCTTCTCGTTGCTTGTTGTCATTCTGACAGTTATGCTTCTTGTCTATTCTCTTATAGACAGAAGGGTTATCTTTCAGACAGATGATGTCTGGAACAAGAGAAGTAACAACGAAAGAACTTTTTACGAATATACCATGTACCAGAAGTACGGGTATCTTGAATTAGCAAACTACACATCATTTATACAACAGAAATTTGTTGCACTTTATGGTGATTCATATACTACAAACGAAGATTTCAAGGCTGCCAGAAACGCTATTCAGAACGCTGACAAGTATCTGGATAACGAGAGCGTTCAGGAGTTTATCAAGACCTATGAAGAGAAGGGCTACACCGTAACATACCTTGAACCTATTAAGTACGGTAACGGAAGAACCAAACCGGGTGGAACCGGCTATCTGATTGCTACTGTGGAAAAGAGTATGTTCTCAAGACTCTGGAGCTACATGAAGAATCTTTTCTCCTTTGAGTCAACAAAGGATGTTCAGGACCCTGAGCTCACAGACAGATATATAAGGATTGAGAAGGACCCGTACAATGGTTTCTATGCCCTTGTCGGTAGCGGTACAACACATAAATATCTTGTCTATTTCGACAGTCACTTCCCGTTCATGCACTGGAACTGGATTCACCTTAACCTGGGTGTTTCATTTACCAAGTACAGAGGACAGGAAATTACTGACGTAATAACCACACCTACAGGAGAACTGATGGTTAAAGAGACCCAGTATCCTGCAAAGGTCGGTACTGACGAGTATGTTGAGACCGCAATTGATTTCCACTCTCTTACATACAACAACGGAACTCTTACTGAGGCAGAAATGGAGAACTACCCTGATAAGTACACAGTAGGTACTTACAGAACAAAGGGTCTTTCCATGCTTGAGACTTCTTTTGTAATAGGTATTATTGCAACAATCGGAGCCTATATTTTAGGTATTCCTCTTGGAATTCTGAATGCAAGAAAGAAAGACGGCCTACTGGATAAGCTTGGTATGTGGTACATAATCTTCATAGGTTCTGTTCCGTCTCTTGCCTACATTTTTATGTTTGCAGCTATCGGTACAAAGCTCTTTAACCTGCCATACAAGTTTGCAAATGCTCAGGTTAAGATCTTAGCCTATGTTCTTCCTACAATTTCACTTGCACTTCCTTCAATCGGAAGTCTCATGAAGTGGATGAGAAGATACATGATTGACCAGATGAACAGCGACTACGTCAAGTTCGCCAGAGCTGAAGGTCTTTCTGAAGGCGAGATTTTCCGTCAGCACATTTCAAAGAACGCAATTATTCCTATTGTTCACGGTATTCCGTCAAGTATTCTCGGCTGTCTTACCGGAGCAATTATCACAGAACGTGTCTACTCTGTTCCCGGCGTAGGTAACCTGCTTACAACGGCTGTCAACGGGCATGACAACGGTATTATTGTTGCCTGTACAGTGTTCTACACGTCTCTGTCACTTATATCCGTTATTCTCGGAGATATTCTTATGTCAAAGGTTGACCCGAGAATCTCATTCGAAACAAAAGGAGGTAGATAATCATGAGCGAAAAAGTTATGAACGAAGATGCATTATTTACCTTTGTAAGCAACGACTCTATAGAATCAGAGAAGATTATTGCCCCAAGATATTCTTACTGGAAGTCAGTATTCAGAGTTTTCTTTAAGAAGAAGACAAACTGGTTCTTAATCGGTCTGTTTGTTTTACTTGTTCTCGGAGCCTTCCTTATTCCTGTTTTCTGCCCTTATAATCCGACAGAAAATGTTACAAGAGCTAACTCTTTTAACTTAAGTCCTTCTGCAGCAAAGGCTTACTTTGCAGGAGACGGAACTACATTAAAGTGGATTTTCGGTACAGGCGGACAGGGTAACTCCATTTTCTATGGAATCTGGTCCTCTGCAAAAACCTCACTGGTTCTTGCTATCATCTGTGCCATAATCAACATGGTTATAGGTGTTATAGTTGGTGCAGTCTGGGGTTATTCAAAGGGTGTGGACCAGTTCATGCTCGTTGTTTACAACATTGTTGCCAACGTCCCTTATATTCTTGTCATAACGGTTTTGGTTTACGTAATTGGAGCCGGTTTCTGGAGCTTCATTTTTGCACTTACGATCACAGGCTGGCTGGCAATTGCATACTTCTTCAGAACACAGGTTATGATTATAAGAGACCGTGAATACTCACTGGCCTCAAGATGTCTCGGAACACCCATTCCAAGAATCATCTCAAAGAACATCATGCCGTTCCTGACATCTGTTATTGTTACAATTCTTGCAACAGAACTTCCCTCATACATCAGTATGGAAGTCTTCCTTTCATACATTGGTGTAGGTCTTTCTGCAAACATTCCTTCTCTCGGAAGAATGATTCAGGAAGCACAGACAGGCTTCCTTGTCTATCCGTGGGAATTCTGGCCACCTGTAGCAATTGCAGCTCTTATTACTATTATTCTCTACGTTCTCGGACAGAACCTTGCTGATGCAACAGATCCGAGAACCCATATGTGATTTCGGAGGTAAGTATGGAAAAGAAAGACGAAAAGAAAGTCCTGTTATCTCTGAAAAACGTAGACGTTAAGTTCAACGTCAGAGGAAGAATTCTCAGTGCAATCAGAAACGTAAGTCTTGATGTTTATGAGAACGAGTCTCTTGCAATCGTAGGTGAGTCCGGTTCCGGAAAGTCTGTTCTTACAAAGACATTTGCAGGAATGCTTGATTCCAACGGTTTTATCTCAAACGGGACTATCCTGTTCAACGACGATGATATCTCAAAGACAACCGTTGAGGTTAATCCCAAGAACCACCTTCTTATGAAGTACTTTGACCATATGCTCCACGCAGGTTCCACACTTGAGCGCGGTGCTGCAGAGTACAGAAAGATCAAGCAGAAGCAGCAGGAGATTAAGGAAGCTCTTACCCTTACAAGTAAGGAAGAAGCTGACTTTGCTGCAAGAATCAAAGCCCTGGATGACGATATTGTAGACAGAAAGAACTTCATGTACACCCTGGACCGCCGTCACAATGCACAGGATGCTAAGGACTTTGATGAGACAAGTGCAAAGATAAAGGCCTGGAGTGAAGAGAAGGCTAAGATTCTTAAGGAGAAAGCTGATCTGATTAAGAAAAGAAAGGCAGACTACCGCTCTGACAAGAACCGCGTAGAGGCTGACAAAAAGGCAATTGCCGAACTTAAAAGTCAGAGAAAGGCTAAGATTGCAACTAAGGACAGCGATAAGAATCCGTATGGAGTCAGTGATAAGATTTTCAAGAGAAATGAAGAGATTACAAATGAGATTCTTCTTTCAACATGCCGCTATCCGCTTCTCAGTGAGATTAAGTTTATCTTCCGCCTCAGAAAGGCTTTCCGCCTTGCCATGAGTATTGGTGAGGACCTTGAGAATGAGGATGTCCTTAACAAGATTTTTGAGACATGCGTATTCAGGGTCAAGTTCACAAAGGAAATCAAGGAAGGCGACAAGCACATTCTTGAGGGCTGGGCTCGTATTGACTGTGCAAAGGTCAAATACACCAAGGACTGGCAGCAGATCAGAGGACGAAGGATTGCAACTGTCTTCCAGGATCCTATGACAAGCCTTAACCCTGTTGTAACAATCGGAAAGCAGATCATGACTGTTATTCTCAAGCACCAGAAGTGTTCACAGGCAGAGGCTAAGCAGAGAACCTTTGATATTATGGCAAAGGTTGGAATCCCTGAGCCGGAAAAGCGTTTTAACGACTATCCGTTCCAGTATTCCGGTGGTATGAGACAGAGAATTGTTATAGCAATTGCTCTTTCATGTCAGCCCAAGATTCTTATCTGTGACGAGCCAACAACTGCTCTGGACGTTACAATTCAGGCCCAGATCCTGCAGCTGATCAAGGATCTGCAGAAGCAGCTTGGATTTACAACAGTCTTTATTACACACGACCTTGGTGTTGTTGCAAATATTGCCGAGCGTGTTGCTGTTCTCTACGGCGGACAGATTGTTGAACTTGGTAAGGTAGAGGAAATTTTCTATGAGCCGAAGCACCCGTACACATGGGCACTTCTTTCCTCTCTTACACAGCTTGCCCAGAAGGGTGACGACCTGTTCAGTATTCCGGGAACACCGCCTTCACTTTACAACAAGATTGTAGGTGATGCGTTTGCTCCGAGAAGCAGTTACGCCATGGCCATTGACCGTGTAAAGGAACCGCCTATGTTCAAGGTAAGTGAAACACACTATGCCAAGACATGGCTTCTGGACCCGAGAGCTCCGAAGGTTGAGCCGCCTGAGATTATTCAGAATCTCCATGAGAAGATGAGTAAGAGCTACGTTGATTTTGAGAGATGAGGAGGAAAACATGACTGATAAAAACAATAAAGAAGTTGTGCTGTCTATTCAGAATCTCGATGTCGTATTCAAGAACGGCAAAAAGACATTTAAGGCTGTCGACAACGTAAGCTTTGATATTTACAAGGGCGAGACTCTTTCACTGGTAGGTGAGTCCGGTTCAGGTAAGACAACAATCGGAAGAGCTATTGTAAGAATCAATCCGTGTTCAAACGGTGCAATTTATTACAAGGGAAAGAAGATTTCCGGAAAGCTCAGCAGAAAGGAAGACCGTGAGGTTATTAAGAAGATTCAGATGATCTTCCAGGACCCGGCTGCATCCCTTAATGAAAGAGCTACAATTGAGTACATTATCTCTGAAGGTCTTTACAACTTCCATCTTTACAAGGATGAGAAGGACCGTTACCAGAAGGTTGAGAATGTAATTAAGGAAGTAGGTCTTCTTCCTGAGCACCTTACACGTTATCCGCATGAGTTCTCCGGTGGACAGAGACAGAGAGTTGGCCTGGCCCGTTCTATTGTCATGGAGCCGGAATTTATTGTTGCAGACGAACCAATTTCAGCTCTGGACGTAAGTATCAGAGCCCAGGTTCTGAACCTGCTGAAGAAGTTCCAGAAGGAAAGGGATCTGACCTACCTGTTTATTGCTCATGACCTGAGTATTGTCAGATTCATTTCAGACAGAATTGTTGTTATTTACAAGGGTAAGGTTATGGAGATTGCCGAGACAGAAGAGCTCTACAGTCACCCCATGCACCCGTATACAAAGTCCCTTATGAGCGCAATTCCTATTCCTGATCCTATTCTGGAGAAGCAGAAGAAGCTCTTTGTTTACGAGCCGGAAAAGATGCACGACTACAGTGTTGAAAAACCTGAGCTCTGTGATCTTGGAAACGGACACTTTGTATCTGCAAGTCCTTCTGAACTTGAGAAATACAAGGCTCTCCGCTTTGGGAAGTGAACGTGAAGGATAAAGAAGTAATTGAGGTCAGCGACAAACATGTAGTACTGAGGACAGTGCTGTTTGTCGCGCTCATAGGCATTGCCGTTGCAGCTTTTGCAACGGCGATTGTTTCAATAGGGCACAAGGATCCGGGCTGGCAGGTAATTGAGGCCGCCACAGATGCTGACGTGCCGTTCTACTCCTCGTCAATCGGGCTTTCTTACTATATGGAAGGCTCGTCGTCAGAAATCAGGCAAAATATTTCAACGCTGTCGGGGCTTTACTCAAAATCGCTTAAGCGAATGTACATTCTCTTTGATTCTGAAAATGAGTACCCGGGCTATGTAAATCTTGCCACCATAAATAATAATCTGGGCAAGGAGATAGCTGTTCCTCAGGAGATTTTCTTCGTTTTAACTGACTTTTATGCTAAGACTTTAAGCGGGGAAGCCAACCTTTTTTGCAATCTTGCGTACGAGGCTGAGCAGGTTTTGCTTACTTCTGAAAACTATGATGCCGAGTACGAGGCCGAGCGTATTGCTGCCCTGAAATCTGTTTGCTCTGACTTGTCAAATTTCAGTTTAGAGGTGCTTGATCCTGAGAAGTACATAATAACTTTTAATGTTTCAGATGCAGTTCTTGAGACTGCAAAAGCCTATGAGGCTTCTGATTCTTATCTGGGTCTTAACGAACTTTATTTTTACTACATGACCTACCTTGTCGGGCAGAGTCTTGCTGATAATGGATATCCTGATGCCTATTTTTACGCAAAGTGAGGTTAACCTCCACACACATTCATTTTACTGCGGACACGGGACCGGAGAGATAGGGGACTTTGTTTCTGAGGCCCTCAGGCTTGGAAACATCAAGGTCCTGGGTTTCTCTGAGCACTGTCAGACTCCTGATAATTTCTACCCTGACAGAATGAGGTATGAGACCTTTGAAACCTATACAGATGTTGTAAACAGCTTCCGAGAGGGCGGATACAACGCTGTCCCTTCCCTTACTGTCCTGCTTGGAGCTGAGTGCGACTGGAATACTCAGTACACAAACTATTACAGATACCTTAAAGAGGGTGCAGGTTTTAACTATTTAATTGGTTCTGTCCACTATTTCTTTGATAAAGAGGCTCAGAGACTTCTTTATATGGGAAAGTGCAGGGACGTAAAGCCGTATCTTTCAAAATACGTAGAAGAATACACCCAGATGCTTTCTTCCGGGCTTTTCCTGTTCGGCTGTCACCCGGATCTTTACTGTTACCACACAGAGTGGGACAAGGACATGGAAAGTGCAGCTTCTGAGATAATTGCCTGTGCCAAAGAGAATAATATGCCGCTTGAGGTAAACGGGCAGGGCTGTCTGAAAAAGCATATAAGAGAGGATGGAAGCATCCGTTATCCTTATCCTGTTCCTGAGTTCTGGGCTATGGCAAAAGAGGCAGGTGTGAAAGTCTGCATAAACAGCGACGCCCATAACCCGATTCATCTGGATACTCCGCGCGCACGCGCCTTTGCTTCTGAAAACGGTCTTGATGATCTTCTGGTTAAATGGGAAATAACAGAGGGGAAAGTCAGTCTTTATCAGTGACAGGACGGTTTGCCCGCTGGCAGAGCAATCTGTAAATTTCTTCTTCACTCATGCTGTCGGTAATAAGTTCTTCTGTCTTGCAGACTATTTTCGGAACAAGGCTCTCATATGTGACTTCTGCTCCGGCTTTTTCATACACGGGCAAGGCAAGAGAACTCAGTACGTTGCTTTTGACCTTCTTTATTCCAAGTCTCACAGTCAGAGCGGCTGCAGCGCGGCCCTGAACACTGTCGTGAAGGGAAAGAGAGGCTCTGTCGACTTTTATTTTCTTTAAAAAATCTTCCAGTTCAAATAAAGGATGAAGCCAGTGTCCCGAGCTTGAGAACACGGCTTCATCTTCAAGGAACACCTCAAGGGTGTGGTTTTCTGAGAGATCCTGTTTATACTTTTCACTCATCAGTCTGGCAGGATTCCCGATTTGTTTGTAAGTTCAAGGTACTTTACAATAAGGTCTACTGCGCCGTTTATACCGACTCTGCTTGTGTTGATACACAGGTCATATTTCTTTGCATTTCCCCATTCCTCATGTGTGTAATACTCACTGAACTTTGCTCTGTTCTTATCTGTTTCAAGAACAATCTTTTTCATTTCCGGTTTTGTTATTCCGGCATGTTCCTCAAGAACAAGCTTTCTGTTGATTCTGTCCTCAAGATCAGCTGATATGAAGATATTAACTGTGTCCATATCTTTAAGAACATAGTCTGCACAGCGTCCTACTATTACACATGAACTCTTCTGGGCCAGCTGGCTGATTACCTTACCAACCTCAATAAATACCTCATCATTTGGAAGAAGCATGGAGAAACTGTTAATAGTAGACAAGGCTGATGCTGATCCGAGGCTTAAGAAGTGTGGTTTCTGTTCGTCCATCTTCTTGAGATAGCTTTCTGCGAATCTGCTGTTTTCAGCTGTTATTTTGAGAAGCTCCCTGTCGTAGAAGGGAATTCCAAGTTTTTTTGCAAGTCTGAGGCCAACTTCGTGTCCTCCGCTGCCAAACTGTCTGCCAATTGTTATAACTGTATTCATAACATTGCCTCCTCGTGTTTTTATTATATCACACAAGAGTGAAGCCCTAGAAAGACTTTTGTTATAAACATCAGTTCAGCCAGTAAACAGAACTTTCATCAGATATATTGTAGCCAAGGGCCTTTTCCAGGGCCAGGGAGACCTCATTTGTTTCAAGTATGTGGCAGTACGGAATTTTGCCATCCATTATGTAGGTGTTGATTCTGTACTGTTCCAGGGCCTTGCCCAGGCCGCGTCTTCTGAACTTGGGAAGAACTTCCAGCATGCCGATAGATCCTTCACTGTGGCTTCCGATAAAGCCTGCAATTTCTCCGTCTATAAAAGCTCCGGTCATACCGTCTTCAATTATCTTCCTAAAAGACTCCTCCGGATTTGCATAGAACTTTGCCATGCGGTATGTCTGTATGACAAAATCAAGGTAGTCAAGTGTAAGGGGCTTAAGGACAGCGTCGGTCTTTATATCAAAAAGATCCTGGGTCAGACGCACTGCAATATAGCAGGGTGTCAGGCGTTCCTCTATATTCAGGATTTTTCTTGTTTCCTCAGGGTCGTGAGAGCAGTGCAGGCACAAGCCGTCGTCCTTATCCATTTTTTCTTTGATAAGATTTGCCGCCTCCGTCTCTGCCTTGTCTGTGAAGGGAGCCCACATCCAGGTTCCTCCGACTTTGATAATTACACAGTCTTCAATAATTATGCATTCATCTGCAGTGCCGAGACGAAGTGGTTCAGTTATATCCGTGTACAGCCACGGATGCTGTGTTTTTAAAAAAGCTATAGCTCTGTCTGCGTTTCCTAGGTTAATCATGATTTTTATGATACTATGAAACGGGTGTTTTTTTGGAGGGGTTTATGTATTACAACGAATTTAAAGGTCTTAAAATCTCAGCTCTCGGCTTGGGATGTATGCGCCTTCCCTGTAAGGAAGACGGAGAAATTAACTCTGAAGAGCTTCAGAAGATGGTCGATTATGCAATTGCAAACGGAGTTAACTACTTTGATACGGCCTATGTTTACCACGGAGGAAAGTCGGAGATAGAGATTGGAAAAGCTCTGTCAAAGTATCCGAGAGAAAGCTATTTTCTGGTTGATAAGTTCCCCGGTCATTCAATTCAGGACAGCTTTGATGTAAAGACGGTCTTTGAGCGTCAACTTTCAAGATGCGGTGTAGATTATTTTGATATTTACCTTCTTCATAATGCATATGAGAATTCATTTCCCGTATATGAAGATCCGAAATGGGGAATAATTGACTACCTTGTTGAACAGAAGAAGGCAGGAAGAATTAAGCACCTGGGCCTTTCTTCCCATGCAGCTCCTGATAATCTTGAGGCTTTCATAAGCCGCCACGAGGGGCTGTTTGAGTTCTGCCTGATTGAGACAAACTACCTTGACTGGACTCTTCAGGATGCAAAGACAAAATACGAGAATCTTTCAAAGAGAGGTTTTGGAATAGGCGTTATGGAGCCGTTGAGGGGCGGTAAGCTTGCAACAGCTCCGGATCTTGATAAGCCTGTTGAAAAGGCTTTCAGATTCCTTCAGGGAAAGAAGAATCTGACAGTTATTCTCAGCGGAATGTCAAATTACGAGCAGATGGTTGCCAATATTGAAATCTTTAAAGAAAGAAGACCTCTTTCAGAGGAGGAAGAAAAGCAGGTATTTGCTGTTGCGGAGAAGCTTAAGAACGCTGTTCCCTGTACGGCCTGCAGATACTGTATGGACGGCTGCCCGATGGGTCTTGAGATTCCGCGTCTTATTGCCACATACAACGACCTGAAGTTCCAGAACAGGGCAACACCGGTCATGTGGATGGACACTCTTCCTTCTGACAAGCTTCCTTCAGCCTGTCTCTCATGCGGTGCATGTGCACAGATCTGTCCGCAGAAGATTGATATTCCTCAGGTAATGAGGGACTTTGATGAGCTTCTGGGCAAGACAACCCGCTGGGCAGAAATCTGCAGACAGAGAGCAGAAGAAGAAAAGAAGCTGAACGAGCAGATGGGTAAATAAAAGAAAAATGCCTTGAGATACAATCCCAGGGCATTTTTTTGTCTTTTCAACAAATCAGCTTTCAAGTTTTGCCTTTAAAAGCTCAAACATTGTACTCCAGTTCTCACAGATTTCATTCTCTTTGAAATAGATTGCAATTTCTCTTTCTGCGTTTTCAACACTGTCTGAACCATGGATGGTGTTGTAGCTCATCTCCTGGGAGAAGTCTCCTCTGATTGTTCCTATCTCAGCATTTGCAGGGTTTGTTTTTCCCATAAGCTGGCGCATGGAGGCAACTGCGTTTTCTCCTTCAACAACCATGGCAACTATAGGTGCGCTTGTAATGAACTTTACAAGGTCTCCGTAGAAGCTTTTTCCTACATGCTCTGCATAATGAGCTGCAGCCTGTGCATCTGATACCTGAAGCATCTTAAGACCGGTAATCTTAAAGCCCTTGTCTTCTATTCTGGCTATAATCTTTCCAATTAATCCTCTCTGAACTCCATCCGGTTTGATGGCAATAAATGTTCTTTCCATTATCTAACTCCTTAGGTGGGTATAAGGAAAGTTTAGCATATGAGTTTTTTCAAATGTGAAGAAATCTGTAGTTTTACAAAGAATTGTTACCTTTTTGAAATGAAGGGTCTAGCATGAAGCCATCCTTAAAAGAGAGGAGGAAATAAACATGAAAAGAATAGTTTCAATTGTACTTATTGTTTTGGTTTTTCTTTCATCAGCAGTTCTTTGGGCTGGTGGAAGCAAGGAAGAAGCAGTGACACAGAGTGTTACGGAAGCTGCAGCAACTGATGAATTCACAGTTGTTCTGACGAGCGGAGATGAATCTTCATTCAGCGCTTCTTACAACGAAGACGGTAATTATGAACTTACATATACTGGAACAGAAGAGGCCGTCTTTACTGTAAGCGGTCTTCTCGAAGGGACACTGATTGTCAAATCAGATAATGCTGATTACACAATCGTACTCGACAATGCGGACATCAGAGGCCAGAACCTTCCGGCCATCCAGCTCAAGAGTGAGACAGTTTGTACACTCACCCTTGCAGATGGCAGCGAGAACTATATCTGTGACAGTTCTTCAAACGAGAAGAAGGGAGTAGTTACAGGTTCCGGAGATGTCACAATTGAGGGAACAGGTTCCCTTACTGTTGAAGTTTACAAGAAGCACGGAATCAAGACAGACGGCGGACTTACCATCAACAGCGGAAATGTCACCATCAACGGAGACGAGGCAGCTGAGGGCAACATGATCAGTGCAGATGTCTTCTTTGTAATGAACGACGGAACTCTTACAATCCGCGCGAACGGAAATGTTTACGGCGAGGAGTCCAAGGGAATTAAGGTCAACGGAGTTGAAGGTGAGGACAGAGACTGCGGCTATGTTGAGATTAACGGCGGTACTATTGATATTGTAAGTGTCGGCAAGGCCATTACAGCCGGCTGGGAAGCCGAGGAAGATGCTGAGACAACAGATACATCAGACGATCCGTATGCAGCTGTTTACATCAACGGCGGAAACATAACTATTACAACAACAGGCACACCGTATGAGGTTTCTGAGGACGAATCACTTTCACCTGAAGGAATTGAAGGCAAGGATGCTGTGATTATCAACGGAGGAACTCTGTACATAAACACAACAGATGACAGTATCAATGCCGGAAGTCTTGTTCAGTTCAACGGAGGTTATGTGTATGCAAATGCAACTGCAAACGACACAATTGACTCAAACGGAAAGCTTGAGATTAACGGAGGAACCGTAATAGTTCTCAATTCCACTAACATGGAGCAGGGAATAGACTGTGACAATGATTCAAACTTCTCCTACACAGGCGGAACCTTTGTAGTAATTGGAACAGGAAACAACGTCCCCGGTTCAAGTGACACAACTGCCTACAGCCTGGGCTATATTGGGACAACATTCAAGAGCGGAGACGAGATTGCTGTTCTTGATAATAATTCAAATGTAGTAATGGGCTTTGTTGTTCCTGACGGAATTACATTCACAACAATTGTATTCGGCAGCGAGAGCATTCAGGGCAACAGCTCCTATACAATTGCAACAGGAACATTCTCCGCAGCAGATGAGAAGGACAGCCTGGTAACTTCAGCTGAAGGTTTCAGTACTTCAAAGTCACTGATAACTTACACAACTACAAGTTACACATCAGCCAACGGAACACTTGGAATGAACGTAGGCGGAGGCATGGGTGCTCAGGGAGGTTTCCCGGGCGGACAGGCTCCGACAGGTCAGGTTTCAGGCTTTATGGTGTTCTTCGGACCCAGATACTAAGAGACCACAGGGCTGCACCAGAAGGTGCTACCCTTTTTTGTGCTATAATATATGCATGAGTTTTAAAATTATTTATGCAGATATTACTGAGTTAAAGGCAGATTCAATTGTAAACCCCACAGACAGCAGATATTCAGGCGGTGGCGGGGTGGACAGGGCCATACATGAAAAGTGCGGGGAGGATCTTGAAGAAGAGCTTTCATGCTATCCTCCTCTTCATCTGGGAGAGGTCAGGGTAACTGAGAGCTTTGGTCTTCCCTGCAAATACATAATTCACACCTCAGGTCCTCACTGGACCGGAAAGAGCGATCTTGAGTATATAGTTCTCGGTTCATGCTACAGAAACGCAATCTCACTTGCAGACCACTTAGGCTGCAAGAGCATAGCCTTTCCTCTCATCTCGTCCCAGGGAAAGGGATTTCCCAAAGAGGCGGCCCTTACCGTTGCAACAGATGCCATAAAGGAAAAGATGGAAGAGTTTCCCGACATGGAGATAACTCTTGCAGTCTACGGCCGCTGGGGCAGGACTGTCCCCTCAGAAATCTTTGAAGCAGTAAGTGAAAATATTGTCCGCTACTATAGAAGTGAGAACGAATACGACGAAGAGCCTTTATCTGAACCTGGAATCTGTTGTGAGAATGTAGTACGTTTTCTGGACAATGATTTAATAAATGACCTCATAAAAAATCCAACACAGAAGAATCTTGACAGAGTAGTACTGGATGAGAATTTCGGGGCCATGCTTTCAAGGCTTCTTAAGGAGAGAAACCTCCCGCACTCAGCGGTGCAGGACCCTATAGGTATGTCCGGTGTCGGGTTCTGGAAGATTCTTACAGGCAAGTCAAATCCTTCCAAGCTTACTGTGTTTGCCATAGCCATAGAACTGAAGCTTTCTTTGGATGAAACAGTGGAGATGCTGATGAAGGCCGGCTATGCCATAAACCAGTCTTCTTTGCAGGATATAGTTGTTTCTTCGTTTATATCCGAGGGAATATATGACCGTTACAAGATAGACGAAGCTTTGTATTCCCTGGATCTCCAGATGCTTCCGGGAGCATTAACTGACAGTTAAGCCATGAAAAAATGAAAATCAATATCATTTGATTACAAGCTTAAAAAGCGGAGGTAACCAAATGAAAAAAGATTTAACTGAACTTGTATTTATCCTGGACAGCAGCGGAAGCATGTGTGCTCTTACACAGGATACAATCGGAGGATTCAACTCCATGATTGAGAAACAGAAGAAGGAAGAGGGCGAGGCTCTGATTTCTCTTGTTCTGTTTGATTCTGAATCCAGGGTGATTTTTGACAGAGTCCCGGTTTCAGAAGTCCCGCCACTTACTGAAAAGGAGTATATTGCACGCGGATGTACTGCTCTTATAGATGCCCTGGGTTCTTCGGTGCACCACATAGGAAACGTACACAAGTATGCAAGAGAAGAGGACAGACCTGAGAAAACCATGTTTGTTATAACAACAGACGGACTTGAGAATGCATCCAGAATGTATACTTCAGAAACCGTTAAGAGCATGATTTTAAAGCAGCAGGAGAAATACGGCTGGGAGTTTCTCTTCCTGGGGGCAAACATTGATGCTGTAGAAACAGCCGGTGCCTATGGAATTAAAGCAGACAGGGCTGTTAACTACCATAATGACAAGGCAGGAGTGGACATAAACTATACCTGCGTGCATGAAACAGTTGCTTCTTTCAGAAGAAGCGGAATAGTTGAAGAGAACTGGGCAAAGGATATTAAGACAGACTACGAAGGGAGGAACAAATAATGCTGGGTGCAATAATTGGAGATACAGTTGGTTCACGTTTTGAGTGGCACAATATTCATACAAAGAAGTTTGAGTTTCTCATGCCATCCTGTAATTTGACAGATGACTCAATCATGACAATAGCACTGGCTCAGGCCATCATGGACTGGGAAGACAGCGGATTTCGGGATAAGAACGACTATTCAAAGCTCTCAGAATTTGCTGTTAAGAGGATGAGGGAGTTCGGCTCCCTCTATCCCCGTGCAGGCTACGGCGGACATTTTGCACAGTGGCTGAGATATCCGGATATGGGTCCTTACAACTCATGCGGAAACGGCTCTGCCATGAGGGTCTCTCCTGTTGGCTGGGCTGCCAGGGATCTTGAAGACTGCATTAAGATGAGCCGCGCGGTGACGGAAGTAACGCACAACCATCCGGACGGAATTATGGGAGCTGAGGCTACAGCCGTGCAGATTTTTCTTGCCAGAAACGGCTTTAATAAGGAGGAGCTTAAAACATACGAGGAGGGACACTACTACAAAATCCCGTATGACATGGCTTACCTTAGAAAGAACTACAGGTGGTACAGCGTCTGTGACGGCACCTGCCAGGCAGCATTCCAGAGCCTGTATGAGGCAAGTGATTTTGAGGACTCCATACGAAACTGCATGTGCATAGGCGGGGACTGTGACACCACCGGAGCAATCTGCGGCGCAATAGCTGAGGCCGTCTTTGGAATCCCGCAGGAGATAGAAAAGAAGATCTATTGCTTCATGGATGAAAGGCAGAAAAAGGTAGTTGAAAGCTTCAGGGCACGCCAAAAGTGATTTCAGATTGTCTGAATAATCAAAAGATTCAACGTTTGAATAACACTTTCATTTTTGGGCGGCGGGCCTTATCATAGATAGTGGAGGGCTTATGAGCTATTTAGAAGATAAATTTTCACTCAAGGGCAAACTCGCCTGGATTACAGGAGCAAGCTACGGAATCGGTTTTGGTATTGCTTCAGCCTTTGCAAAGGCCGGTGCATCAATCGTTTTTAATGACAGAAATGACGAAGCTCTTGAAAGAGGCTTCAAGGCATATGCAGAAGCAGGAATCAAGGATGTTCACGGATATGTCTGTGATGTTACAGATGAAGAAGCTGTTAACGCATGCGTAAAGCAGATTGAAAAAGACTGCGGAAGATCAGTTGATATTCTTGTTAACAACGCAGGAATCATTAAGAGAATTCCTATGCTCGAGATGTCAGCAGCAGATTTCCGCCAGGTTATAGATGTTGACCTCAACGGTCCGTTTATTGTTGCCAAGGCAGTTCTTCCCGGAATGATTAAGAAGAATGAAGGTAAGATCATTAACATCTGTTCAATGATGAGTGAGCTCGGAAGAGAAACAGTCAGTGCTTATGCAGCAGCTAAGGGCGGACTTAAGATGCTCACAAGAAACATCTGTTCAGAGTACGGTAAGTACAACATTCAGTGTAACGGTATTGGACCCGGATATATTGCCACACCGCAGACAGCTCCTCTCAGAGAGCGTCAGCCGGACGGTAGCCGCCATCCGTTTGACCAGTTTATTGTTGCAAAGACACCGGCAGAGAGATGGGGAACTCCGGAAGACCTTCAGGGTCCGGCACTCTTCCTTGCTTCTCATGCATCAGACTTTGTTAACGGTCACGTTCTGTATGTTGACGGCGGTATCCTTGCTTATATTGGAAAGCAGCCGGGTTAATTGCAGTTTCTGATGGACGAAACTTTTTACGATTATTCAAAAGAAATTATAGGGAGACAGCGCGGGTTTTTCCAAAGTGGAGCAACCCGCTCTGTTTCTTTTCGTTTAAAGGCCCTGGATAAACTTGCCGGGGCACTGAAGCTTTTTGAAGAAAAGACAGAGATGGCCCTTTATGAGGATTTGGGCAAATCCTCCATGGAAGCCTTCATGACTGAGACCGGTATGGTGCTTGAGGAGATAAAATATCTTAGAAAGCATCTGAAAAGCCTGTGCAGAACAAGACGAGTTAAAACACCGGTAGCTCAGTTTCCTTCAAAAAGTTTCATATCTCCCGAGCCTTACGGTACAGTTCTGGTTTTAAGCCCGTGGAACTATCCTCTTCAGCTCTGTCTTTCTCCTCTGGCAGGAGCTATTGCAGCAGGAAACACTGTTATTCTCAAGCCGTCTTCCCAGAGCCCAAAGACATCTGCTCTGATAAAAGAGTTAATTGAGAGTGCTTTCCCGCCCGAGCATGTCTGTACTCTCCTTATAGACAGGGAGGAGACAACAGAGCTTCTTAAAAACAAGTTTGACTACATATTCTTTACCGGAAGCCAGAAGGGCGGAAAGGAAATATTGAAGGCGGCGGCTGAGCACCTTACCCCTGTAAGTCTTGAACTTGGCGGGAAAAGTCCTGTGATAATTGACGGGACTGTGGATATGGGGCTCTGTGCAAAAAGAGTAGCCTTTGGCAAGGTTCTTAACGCAGGTCAGACATGTGTGGCGCCGGATTATGTTTTAATCAAAAAAGGTCTGGAAACAGCTTTTGTAGAACACTACATGAAGGCTCTGAAGGAGTTCTTCCCTGACGGGTATGAAGACTATCCCAGGATAATCAGCGCCCAGAAGCACAAAAGGCTCAAACAGCTCTTACAAAGTGCATGTGAAAAAGGTGCCGTCATGCACACGGCAGAAGAGGCAGAGAATCAAAAACAAAAGATTTTTCCGGTTGTTCTGACAAATGTGAGCTTTGATAATCCTGTCATGCAGGAAGAGATTTTCGGTCCCATCCTGCCTGTTGTAACAATACAGGATATGGATGAGGCTTTAAGGTATGTAAGGGATAATCAGAAGCCGCTGGCTCTGTATCTGTTTACAGAGGACAGGACATTTGAAAAGAAGGTGTTAAACACGCTCTCTTTCGGAGGCGGCTGTATAAATGACACCATAATCCATCTTGCTACTTCTTCCATGCCGTTCGGCGGTGTTGGTGAGAGCGGAATGGGCTCATACCACGGCAAAGCAAGTTTTGATACGTTCACACATTACAGAAGCATTGTGAGAAAATCGGTTTTCATTGATTTGCCAATGCGATATCATCCCTATAATAAAGAAAAGAAAAATCTTGTCAGACGCTTTATGGGCTGAAGGCATGAGAGGAGGGCCTAATGTCTACACATATTGGAGCAAAAGCCGGCGAAATAGCCGAAAGAGTTCTTTTACCCGGAGATCCTCTGAGGGCTAAGTTCATAGCTGAAACCTTCCTTGAGAACGCGGTGTGCTACAACAATGTCCGCGGCATGCTGGGCTTTACCGGAACCTACAAAGGCAAAAGAGTCAGCGTTCAGGGCACCGGAATGGGCATGCCTTCGATCGGAATATATGCCTATGAGCTGATTAACTTCTACGGAGCAAAGCGCCTTATCAGAACCGGAACCTGCGGCTCCTCATCAAAGGAATTCGACTTAAGGGACGTGGTTTTTGCCCAGGCTGCAGCCACAGACAGCGGAGTTCTCAGAACAAGGTTCGGAGAAGACCTTACAGTACCTCCTGTAGCAGACTTCTACCTTCTTAAAGATGCAGTTGAGGCTGCTGAGAAACTTGGAAAGAAGTTTAAGGTGGGTACAGTTCTTTCTGATGATCTTTTTTACAACGACAAGGCAGAGGAAAGATACAAGGTCCTGAACCAGTACGGAGTTTCCTGTGTGGAAATGGAATGTGCCGAGCTCTTTACACTTGGTGCAAAACACAGGGTCCAGACTCTTGGAATTCTTACCGTAAGCGACATGATTTTTGAAAACAGATTCTGCACAGCCGAAGAAAGACAGCAGACATTTACAGATATGATGGAGATTGCACTCGAAGCAATCTGAGTTTTGGAGAAAGTATGAACCTGGTAGTAGTGGGCGGAGCCAACATTGATGTTTGCGCCAAGAGTAACGCAAAGATAATCAGCAGAGATTCCAATATTGGAAAAGTAGATTTCACGCTCGGTGGCGTGGGAAGAAACATAGCAGAAGACCTCAGTCTCTTCGGAGCAGATGTAAGTCTTCTTACGGCCATAGGAAATGACAGCTTTGGCCGTGTTGTAATAGATAACGCTCACGAACAGGGAGTAACACTTCTTGCCGAGCCTTTTGAAGGCTGCAAGACCGGTGTTTTTGCCTATCTTGCAGACGGAGACGGGACCTTTGTTGCCGGAATAAACGATATGGAGATAATTGATAAGATTACTCCCCAGGTGATAGAGGACAACATAAATGCCCTGTTCTTTGCAGATGCAGTGATAGTGGATTCAAACCTTCCGAGAGAAACAATAGAGCTTCTCTGTTCAAAGGATTTCAAGGTAATAGGGGACGGCGTTTCCAGCACCAAGTGTCTTAAATTCTCCGGAGTTCTTGATAAGCTTTATATGATAAAGCTCAACCGCATAGAAGCCTTTGCACTGACAAACACTGAAAACGTAATAGATGCAGTTAAATTCCTCTCAGACAAGGGCTGTGAGAGAGGAATAATTACTCTCGGAGAAAGCGGTGCCATGTGCTACGAGAAGAAGGCAGACGGAATTCATACCTATTGGCTCTCAAACCTCCCGGATACCGAAATTGTTGATACAAACGGCTGTGGCGACGCATTTCTTGCAGGTTTTGTTTTTGCCATGATGCGCGGGCGCAACATAAAGGACTCCCTCTATTTTGGTCAGAGTGCAGCAGCCCTTAATGCAGAAAGCCTGTCCTCTGTAAACAGAATCATGAGCTTCCACGGCCTGAAGATTACCGGAGAAAACTTTAAGGAAAAAGCAGAGGCCAGAGAGGAGATCATCTGATGAAATACAAAGTAGACTGTTCTGAAGAAGTTCGCCTTGCCCTTGAGCAGGGTCGTCCTGTTGTGGCTCTTGAAAGCACAATCATAAGCCACGGCATGCCTTATCCTAAAAACGTTGAGACAGCCCTTTCTGTTGAGCAGACAATCCGTGACAACGGGGCAGTGCCGGCTACAATAGCCATAATAGGAGGACACCTTAAGGCAGGTCTTACCAGAGATGAACTTGAATACTTTGGAAAGAAGGGAACAGACATAACCAAGACTTCCAGGCGCGACATACCTGTAGTAGTTGCCCGCAAGGACGACGGAGCTACAACGGTAGCTGCTACCATGATTATAGCCCATATGGCAGGAATTGATGTTTTTGCCACAGGTGGAATAGGCGGAGTACACAGGGGTGCAGAGACAACAATGGATATCTCTGCAGACCTAGAGGAACTCTCCCGTACACCTGTTATGGTAATCTGTGCAGGAGCCAAGGCTATTTTGGACCTGCCTCTTACAATGGAGGTTCTTGAGACCAAGGGGGTTCCTGTTGTCGGATACCGGACAGATGAGCTTCCGGCCTTCTACAGCAGAGAAAGCGGAATAACTCTTAATACACGCAGCGACAGTCCGGAAGATCTTGCTGCTATCTGGAAGGCAATTAAAGACCTTGAGATGGGCAACGGCATGCTTGTTACAAACCCCATTCCAAAGCAGTACAGCATGGACAGCGCAAAAATCGGCAAAGTAATAGAAGATGCCATAGCAGAGATGAACAGCAGGGGAATCAAGGGCAAGGATGTAACACCGTTCCTTCTTGATAAGGTTCAGAAGCTTACCGGCGGCAACAGCCTTGAAGCAAACATTAAGCTTGTTTTAAACAACGCAGAGCTTGCAGCAAAAACAGCCTGTGCCCTGGCAACAAAAGCATAATATGGCAAAAATCTGTCCTAAAGCAGGTTCCTGCGGAGCCTGTCCGTTAATGGGAATCAAATACTCAGAGCAGCTTGAAAGAAAGCAGGACTATATCTGTTCTCTTCTTCAAAAGTTCGGCCCGGTGGCACCCATAAAGGGCATGGAAAATCCGTACTACTACCGCAACAAGGTCCAGTCAGTTTTCGGCACAGACAGAAAGGGCAACACGATCAACGGAATCTACAGGGCAGGCACACACCAGATAATAGACGTTAAATCCTGCATGATTGAGGACAAGGATGCAGACGCGGTGCTTTCAACCATAAAAACCCTGGTCAAAACCCTCGGCCTCAGACCGTACGACGAGGATCTGAAAACAGGCTTTCTCCGCCATGTATTAATCAGAAAAGCCGTGGCCACAGGTCAGATTATGGTAGTCCTGGTAGTCTCATCCTACCGCTTCAAAACCCAGGACCGCTTTGTCAGAACATTAACAGAAAAACACCCCCAAATCAGATCCATACTTCTGAACAGAAACACAGAGAAAACCTCCATGGTCTTAGGTGAGGGCGAAGAAAAAATCATTTACGGCGACGGCTTTATTGAAGATATCCTCTGCGGCCTTCGCTTCAGAATCTCCGCCAAAAGCTTCTACCAGGTCAACCACACACAGGCCGAAAAACTTTTCACAGTAGCCATGCGCATGGCCCGCTTCAGCGGAAACGAAACGGTAATTGACGCCTACTGCGGCACCGGCACAATCGGCCTGATAGCCGCAAAAAGCGGGGCAAAGAGCGTACTTGGAATAGAGCTTAACCCCTCTGCCGTAGCAGACGCTGAGCGCAATGCCTCCCTCAACAACATCCAAAACGCCTCCTTCATCTGCGGGGATGCCGGCGAGAAGCTCAAGGAACTTGCAAAGCAGAAGAAAAGCTGCGACGTTCTCTTCATGGACCCTCCGAGAGCCGGCTCAGATGAGCGTTTTCTCGCCTCAGTAATCAAGCTTTCTCCTAAAACACTAATCTACATCTCCTGCAATCCGGAGACCCTTGAGCGCGATCTTCGCTACATACTCAAAATGAGCGACTACCGCGTAGTAGGCTTTCAGGGGGTAGACATGTTCCCACAGACCGACCATATTGAAACAGTCATTTTATTAAACAACCTCAAATCAGGGCAGAATAGACATATCTCTGTAGATGTTGATATGGATGAATATAGAAAAATTAAGAAAGGTTAAAGTTTCTAATTGTCATCTTGAGGAGGAAGAGGCAAGAGCAGAAAGATTTTAC